>NZ_CP092282.1:946666-1273333 GCF_024972775.1 Dehalobacter sp. DCM
CTTGGGTTGAACGATCAGGATAGGGTGTTAGGACTGTCGCCGTTTAATCATGTATACTATTTCCAGGTTGTTCTTGGGCCTCTGAGTGTAGGGGCTGCTGCTGTGACTTTGCCACGTTCTTCCCCACGACTGGCGCTGGAAGCAATTGAAAAATATCGGATAACGCATCTTTCGACAGTGCCAACCATGTTCCGTTACCTTCTTCAGCAATTTAAGGAAAAGAAATATGATTTAAGTTCCTGGCGAGTCGCCGGTTCCGCAGCCGCCAATATCAATCCGGATCTGGTTATGCAAATCAGGAATACATTTGGAGTTGATTTCTTTGATACCTATGGCAGTACCGAAGCGAGTTCAACCATAACCTATACCCGGCTGCGTCATTACAAAAGCGGATCGGTAGGAATGCCTGCCCATGGTTATATGGTAAAGGTAGTGGATGATCAGGAACTGGAGGTACCCGTAGGTGAAGTCGGTGAATTAGTTGTCCGAGGACCGGGTATTTTTAGAAATTACTGGGAATTGCCTGAAAAAACAGAAATAGCTTTTACGGTAGGCGGATGGTATAAGAGCGGGGATATAGCTCGTCTGGATCATGAAGGGTATGTCTATATCATTGGCAGAAAAAATGACATGATCATTTCCGGTGGTTATAAAATCTATCCTTTGGAAATAGAAGAAATGTTACTGAGCCATCCGGAGATAGCCGATGCCATCGTCGTCAAGAGAAAAGATCCCAATCTGGGAGAAGTTCCTGTAGGTTACGTCATTTTAAAATCCGGAGCAGAATTAACACCGGATCAAATCATAACTTTCTGCCAGGAACGGTTGGCAAAGTACAAATGCCCGCGAATAATTGAGATTAGATCAGATTTCCCACGCTCACCTTCAGGGAAAACTTTAAGAAGATGCCTGGAAAGTGAGAATAATAAGACACAGGAGTAATGCAGTTCCAGGATAATATTTCCAACTCTATAACTTTATGTCCAAAAAATGTGGCCAAAATTTATCAACAAGACTTGCAAAACGTTCGATTGCCGTGTCAAAATAGACTTAGATCAGCTGCTTTGAACAGCTAATCGAACAACCGGCGTTGAAAAAGTACCTGATCACTTCGCAAAGGGAGGGGGCTTGTTCGGCGCCTTCTTTATTGGACTTCTAAAAAGCGTAACAAAGAAGGGTTTTGGCTGTAAAAAAGAGCTCATTTTTTTGGGGCTATGAACTGTTATTTATTTCCATAAACTGCATAATTTTTTTTTTTACAGATAGTATTTTGACAATACAATGGCTATGATTATTTATCACCGATATAATTTAGCTTTTTATGCAGGCATATTGGAATTTTGATCGAATATATAAAAATCGCCATTGAATATAGCGAACCATGTTGATATCAATCGAATTATAGGAACTTATGAGCGGATGTGAGTCGTATTTTAAAAAAAAATGACTATATCGATATATTTAAAGAGTTCATGAAATATGTCGTTGCCGGAGGAATCGCGTTTATCGCTGATTTTTCCGTTCTATTTGTATTTCACGAGTATGTCCTGAAGGATCTGGCGTACTCGCTGTACATAGCGACATTTTTGGGGTTCATGGCCGGATTAACAGTCAATTATTTTCTTTCTCTAAAATTTGTTTTTTCCGCAGCGAGAAATACGTCCTTAGGACGCGGGTTAAAAAATCAAATGATATTTACCCTGATCGGCGTTGCCGGATTGGCCATTAACGAATTGGGTATGGTTATCGGTGTAGCGATTCTGGCTTTAGATTATAAGATCATTAAAGTCGTCGTAGCGGGGATCGTGATGGTTTGGAATTACGGTGCACGTAAACTTTTTATTTTTAATCGCAAATACCTTGCCCAGCACCATGTCATGGTAGTCTCAAAAGAAACAAAGAATGAAGAACAGGGAGAATGGTGAACGAATGCCTAAAAAAGCGCTTATCATCGGTGGAGGCCCGGCGGGGTTGACAGCCGCCTATACGTTACTGAAGCAAACTTCGATCATCCCCGTCATCGTTGAAAAAGAAGATTTTGTCGGGGGGATATCGCGGACAGCCAATCACAATGGCAATCGGATCGATATCGGAGGGCACCGTTTTTTTACCAAAAGTCCGGAAGTTCTAAATTTGTGGCACGCACTGATGCCGGTCCAGGGCAAACCGTCTATCGATGATATTCTGCTTAATAATAGCGAAAAAATTCTTGTTCCGGGTGGTCCGGATCCCGAAACTGTCGATAATGTTTTTCTCATCCGCAGAAGGGTATCCCGGATTCTTTACTTGCGAAAATTCTTTGATTACCCTATCAGCCTCAAACTGCAGACACTGACAAATCTAGGCTTTATCAATGTTATCAAGGCCGGCACGGCCTATGTCACTTCACAGGTATTCAAGCGGGAAGAAAAAACACTGGAAGACTTTATGGTCAACCGTTTCGGAACAGCCCTTTATAAAATGTTTTTTAAAGATTACACCTACAAAGTATGGGGCAAAGATCCCAGTGAAATCGCTGCGGATTGGGGGGCTCAACGAATCAAAGGCTTATCGTTGACAAAGGCCGTGATTCATATGCTGAAAAGCCCGTTTATGAAGAAGGACCTGGCTCAGAATAGCGTTGAAACCTCGCTTATTGAACTGTATACCTATCCCAAAAAGGGGCCGGGACAATTGTGGGAGGTCATGGCGGACCAGATCCGCGCCATGGGCGGGGAAATCCGATTGAATACCACGGCAGAAAAGTTTACATTAGCCAATGGAAAGCTTGTCTCTGCTGCCGTCAGGAACCATGAAAGCGGATTGCTGGAGAATATGGAAGCAGATTTCGTTATCTCCTCCATGCCGATCTGTGAGCTTGTGTCTGCTCTGGGACCGGATATCCCGGCAGAGGTTAACGCGGTGGCATCCGAATTACCCTATCGTGACTTTATCACCGTCGGGCTTCTGGTTAAGTCCATCAAGTTAAAGAATACAACGAAGATCCCAACCGTTAAGGATCGGGTACCGGATTGTTGGATCTATATTCAGGAACCGGATGTGAAAGTCGGCCGCTTACAGATGTTTAACAATTGGTCACCGTATATGGTTAAAGACTTTGAAAGTACAGTCTGGCTTGGTTTAGAATATTTCTGTGAAGAAGGCGACACCATGTGGACCATGTCCGACGATGATTTTATCGCATTCGCCATTGATGAAGCAGAAAGAATCGGTATACTAAATAAAGGCGATATCCTGGACAGTGTACGGATCAAGGTGCAGAAAGCGTATCCAGCCTATTTTGGAAGTTATAGCCGTTTTGATCTTGTCAAGGAACACTTGAATACCTATTCCAATCTATACTGTATCGGACGAAACGGACAGCATCGCTATAATAATATGGATCATTCCATGATGACCGCTATGGAGGCAGTCAGGCTAATTCAGAACGGCGAGAGCATGAATGACTCTCTGTGGAATGTCAATGCGGAAAAGGATTACCACGAAGAAGCAGACAAAAAGTGAGGATAGCAAATGGATCTGGGGCATACAACACGGAATGATATTTATGGTAAGACCCGGAGATTCTTATTCCTTATTTTCCTCTTGCCGTGTATGGCGAATTCTCTCCGGGAGATTGATAACGATTTCTGGTTTATTTTGAATCATGGTCGCTATGTTCTTGAACATGGGTTTCCGACGATAGAACCGTTTTCCATCCATGCCGGACTGAGTTTTGTTATGCAGCAGTGGCTGACTGCGGTTATTTTCCAGCTCATTTATACCGCACTTGGAACCGTCGGGATCAAACTTTTAGTATTTGTCTGTTATGTCATTAGCATTAGTGTTTTTTATAAATTATGCATGAGGTTGTCCAGGAATTTTTTCTTCTTATCCTATCTCTTGACCATTGCATTCAGCTTACTTATTTCTTTTTTTATGGTGGAACGCCCCTTTGTTCTGATGACGCTGATTCTTTTAGTTGAGATATACGCACTTGAAGCGTACGCAGAAAATGCAGATAAAAACAATGCGCGACGCCTGATAATTGCCTTGCCTATTTTATCGATACTCTTAGTCAGTATACAGGCATCGATGTGGCTGATGCTTTTTGTATTGCTACTGCCCTATGTTATCGGCTCATTTCGATTTAAAATCGGTGCCGTTTATGGGGAAACGCTGCCGAAGAAACCGATAGTTATCACGGTGGTATTAATGGCGGCAGCGGGTTTTGTCAACCCGTACGGCGGCGATGCCATGACCTATCTTCTCCGCTCCTATGGCGTCGATGAGATTAATTCACTTGTTGCTGAGATGTACCCCACAACAGTGACCAGCGGACTAGGGATGATTATGTTCGGGATGATCGTTGTGATTTTCCTTGCCTTTGTCTTATACCGGAACGACCGCATGCCGGTCCGGTATGTCTTGCTTGTTCTTGGCACGGCGTATCTAGGTCTGTCTTCCTACCGCGGTTTCATATTCTTTATTATCTGCGGGATATTCCCCCTCGCCGCTCACTACCGCGATTTTAAGATCCCTGAACTGAGTGGCAATAGCAGTCCGCGCACCTTGAAAATAAGGAAGATACTGATTGCTTTAGTGGGGTGCGCATTGATCTGTTTAGTGATTGCCGGCGGCAGCCAATATAAGAATTTAGCCTCCACACCAGGCAATAGTGAGTTGCTGAATGCCGCAGTGGCCGTGGTAAAGCAGGATCAAGAGCAGGGAAATGTCATCCTCTATACAGGATATAATGACGGGAATCTGGCAGAATATAATGGGATAAGGGCATATCTAGACACCCGGGCTGAGGTGTTTATCAAGAACAACAATCATAAAGAGGATATTCTTAAGGAATATTATGAACTGCAGACCGGCAGGCTGCATTATAAGACATTTCTGGAAAAATACCACTTTACGCATCTCATCTTAAATAAGAACAGCACTGAATTGCTTAGGACATATGTCGCACACGATCCTGAATATGTGATGATTTATGCCAATGACAGTTATGAAGTATACCGATTAAAAGCCTATAAAGGGGGAATATGATGACGGAGTATCATGCAGCCGCTTGGGTGATTCCTATGGAAAGCGGACTGAAAAAGAAACATATCGATAAGGTACTGCGGATGTTGCCGGAAGATAGCGAACTGGTCCCATTTGAAATTTTGGGGGAAGGTTCTTGCGCTTATGGGTTTGCTACAGTGGCCGTTATCGAAGAGGAAAACGGCCTGGGAGCGGTTATTGATCTGCTGGAGCCACTCGTCGAGGATTGGACGGAGGACGCCTCCGACTGCACGGTGACATTGCCCGGAGGGAAGAAAGCTTTTATCGGCTGTGACTATCGAACCGTTCTAGTCGGCAGAATAGAGCCCGAAGACCATCACCGTTAAATATGAAGCATTGGTTTAACCTATAGTGATCACTTTATCAGCCTGAGCCATTAAGTCCATATTCAGGTACATGTTCCCGATTTCGCCTACTTTGACCTGGTCCTTCAGATTATAATAATCAAGACAGATTCCGCACGCATAGAGGGTGACTCCCTTTTCGACCAGTGTCTTTAAGGTATGAAGCACGGGAGCTTCTTCTGTGACTAATTTGACGCCTTCATTGAGGAAAAGGATATGTGAGGGTAGGTTGTCGCCTTCACTCAGACTATATAAATAAGAATACATTAGTTTTTCGCCAAGAACAGCTTCTCCTTTTCCGAATCCTTTACCGGATATTAACAGAACATAATTCATTTTTTATTTGCTCCTTTAATGATTTTTTCTATTCCATTACGACAGTTTTCTCTATCAGAATGCCGTGTTCATTTAAGAATAACCCCACAGCCGACTGATTAATCGGATCGATTTGAATCGCCAGGCCGCATCCTTGGCTAATTTTCGGCGGAACTGGAATAAGTAAAAAGGGCCAGGAGCCGGCAGCAAGGCATTGTTCCGCTTCAAGTGTTTTATGGACAGACCCGAAAATCAGAGCACATTTTTCTTCCTTTTTCACTGGTCTAACCTCCGACAATGGCTTTGAGAGCATCGAGCAGGCCCCGAATGTCGTCGTCATTCTGGAAATAATTCAAACTTATACGCAGTGCGCCCTGATCGATGGTTCCGGCAGTCCGATGGGCGAGGGGTGCACAATGAAGTCCGGAGCGGGTTACGATATCGAAACGGTGATCCAGTTCCAGTGCAACCTCATCCGGTGTAAAATGATTGAAGATACAGGATACCAGGCCGACTCGGAGCTTGGGGTCATCCGGTCCAAGGATCCGAATCTCCGGAATAGCCCTTAATCCTTCCAGAAGTAGGGACATCAGGTCGAGCTCGTGTTTGCGGATCTTATCCAGGCCTTCGTTCAGAATAAAATCAACCGAGGAACCCAAGGCAGCTATACCGGGGGTATTCCGTGTGCCGCTCTCCATTCCTTCCGGCCAGGTATCGGGTTGTTCCAAGGTTAGAGAATGGAGGCCGGTACCGCCGAAGATCAAAGGATTAATTTTTAACCCCGGCCGGGTATAAAAACCACCCACACCTTGCGGGCCCATAAGGCTTTTATGACCGGTAAAAGCTAAAAAGTCGATCTGCATTGTATCGACATGGATGGGGATAACCCCGGCGCTTTGAGCGGCATCGACCATAAACAGACAGTTGTGCTTTTTGGCGACCTGCCCGAGTTCAGCAATGGGCAAAATTCGTCCCAAGACATTGGAGGCATGCGTGAAGCAGAATAACCGGGTATTCTGCTGAATGCACGCTTCGACATCGTCTATAGTCAGCAGACCATCGTGACTGCAGGGAACTGCCGTATAACTGACTCCCTTGGCTTTTAAATATTCCAGAGGACGGACGACGGCATTATGTTCGAGAGAACTGATGAGCACATGATCGCCCGGTTTAAGCAGACCCTGAAGTCCTACGTTGAGAGCTTCGGTCACATTTTGCGTAAATACGATCCGTTCGCTGTCGGTAATACCAAAAAGTGCGCTCAGGGATTTTCGCGTAAACAACAGCCCGCGTCCTGCTTGTAAGGACGCGCGATTGACGCCGCGTCCTGCATTACCGGCTTGTCTTAAAATACGGTCATGCGTGGCATAGACAACTTCCGGTTTTGGCCAAGACGTTGCTGCATTATCAAAGTAGTGCAAGGTATTCTCCCCTCGATTCGTTATCGTCGTTATATGCGTCATATGCATCATATTCTTTTTGGTCTTTTTAGTTTGCATATTCTTTATAGTCTTTATTATCTTTATAGGGTAGGATCATGTTTAACACGGATAGGGAATTGCCTGTTAGTGGCGATACCGATTCGTATTTATTGATTTAATCGATGGTGTATGATAGGTTTAATTTTAGCACAACACCTTATTCTTTGCACTTAAGGCATGGAACCTATCGGAATAATCCATAGATCATAGGCTATCATATCGAAAATTTCACTGAATACGATCATAGGCATCAGCCTATCTATTGGACAATCAGCGCGTAGCCCATCTGGGATTTTACGGCGTTCATGGCGGGGGTATCAATGAAACGATTTCAAACATATCACATTTCCGAAGACCACAAAGGATTATCCCTTGAGCATTATCTTAAAACAATACTGGCGTATTCGGGAAGAACCATTCAAAAATTGACCAGGCTTAATGGGATCAAACTTAATAATAAAAATGTCTTTCTGCAAAGGAGACTTCAGCAGGGCGATGTGTTGGCGGTACGGATACCCGATGACCGGTCTTATGGTGTTCTGCCTGAGAAAGGGCCTGTAGATATACTCTACGAAGATCAGGGAGTGATTGTGTTAAATAAACCGCCGCATCTGCTTGTCCATCCTGCGGGGCATACGTCAACGGGGACACTCGCCAATTTTCTGGCCGGTTATTTTCAGCAAAAAGGCGATGTGATTACCATCCGTCCTTTACACCGGCTGGATCGGGATACATCCGGCTGTATTGTTTTTGCCAAGGATTCCCGAACCCAGACGTTTTTAGAAAAAGGATTGTCAGATGGCCGTTTTAAACGCACGTATTGGAGCGTTGTCGAAGGGAAGATTGAACCAGCAAGCGGGATTATTGACATGCCGATCGGACCGCATCCAACCTTGCCCAACAGGCGAGCCGTTGACATCAATGGAGAAAGAGCGCTGACCCGATACACAACATTAAAAGCTTCAGAAAAATGGACACTCTTGGAGCTCAATTTGGAAACGGGAAGAACTCACCAGATTCGCGTCCATTTTGCCCATTTCGGGCATGCTGTGGTTGGCGATAAAATGTATGGGAAGCGCTCTCCACTGATTGACCGACAAGCCTTACATGCTAAATCAGTGACCTTTGTTCATCCGGCAAGCGGACAGCTTATTGAGGTACAAGCCCCGTTGCCTCCTGATTTGGCAAAGGTGATTGACGATTGATAAGATTAGATCTTACCACCACCAGGTCCGATAGCGGTATCTCGGTCCCCAACCTCCGAAGAAAACGGGAAATCCAAATGGAAAGCCAAAGAAAAACATGCAATATCCCCCCTATTGATCACATGGAAAAATTAACCATCTGGTATACTATATGGTTACCGGGGGTAGAAATTATCTTGTCTTTATCCATATAACAGATTTCTGTTGAAAAACACAACGCTATTGCAGTAACGACCTTTAGTAGGCATTACAGGCTATTTATGAGCGAACGATTAACAATTATAGCATCTCTGTAATGAGACTGCGCTTTGTCATGCTGAATTCGATAAACGCTTGAGCCCAAGGGGATAGCGTCCTTTTTTTATGATATGCAAAGTATAATATTCGCTTCTCGGGAAGCTCAACGACTTCGCTGGCGTTGAGCTTTTTACTTCTGACATAGTCTGCGGCGGCAATTTCGGAAATAATGGATATGCCGATTCCTTCTTTAACGCCTTCTTTAAGGGCTTCCAGATTGTTGAAGTAGCCTATTGTTTTCAGATGAGAAAGATTTATACCATACAGAGCTAGCATCCTAACGAGGTTAGCTTGTGTACCTGAATCGGATTCCCGGAAAATAAACGGATGATTTTTCAATTCTGTCAACGAAATCCTGGGTGGCAAAAGCAAATCACTTGCAGAAATCAGGACTAATTTTTCTTCGATATAAGGTAAATAGACCAGCTGGTCTTCCTCGTATTGCTTGCCGAGCATGCCGATTTCGGCATCGCCGTTGATGAGTTTTTCAGCAACAGACTCAGAACCACTTTGCACTACGGCGAAGCGGATCCCGTTGTATTTCCCTAAAAACTGAGAAAGAAGACGCGGGAGTAGATAATGAGCAGGAACACTGCTGGCTGCGAATCGTAAATGGCCTTCTATTGTTGGTGCCCCGTCTTTCATTTCCCAAAGGGCTCTATCCTTCAAGTTAAGAATCTCTATAGCCCAGGGATAGAGCTTTTCGCCAAACGGTGTTAAAACAATCTCTTTGCCAAGACGATCAAAGAGTTTACTGCCAAAGTATTTTTCCAAATTGCTGATATGTGTACTCACCGTTGATTGGCTTAAAAACAATGCTTGAGCCGCTTTAGAAAAACTATTTTTTTCGGCAACCTGTTTGAAAATTTCCAATTGATGGAGCAGCATCAGCAATCTCCTTTCTAAAGTAGAGAAAATAGTGCGTTGATAAATCTAATAGTATTGCTTTTAACGATAGATATCAATCCTATTTATAGATATCTTGTATTTAATATTTTCTGGACAGATTGATATAATGAATGGAGTCTGACTGGGACTCACAAATAGCAGGATAAAAGGGGATCAGCTATGACACTGACAGTTGGTATTGATATAGGGTCTGTTTCTACAAAAGGTGTACTTTTTGATGGAAAGCAATACGAACACCGAATTATTCCCACAGGTTGGAGCCCTTCCCAGGCGGGTAAGGACGTGTTAGCTCGTCTCCTGGAACCACAGGGACTCAGTCCGGACAATATCGACCGAATCGTTGGCACAGGTTACGGACGGATCCAGGAAGGGATGTTTGATCAAACCTACAGTGAAATTACCTGTCATGCCCGCGGGGCCCATTTCCTGTTTCCGGGAGCCGGCGGCCTTATTGATATCGGCGGTCAAGACAGTAAAGTCATCTCTTTCGGGGAAAGAGGAAAGGTTTTAGACTTTGTCCTCAATGACAAATGTGCGGCAGGAACGGGCAGGTTCCTTCAGGTCACGGCGCAGGCGCTGGGGCTCGAAGTATCGCAGCTGGCAGAGCTTGCTGAGGGGGCTGCTCCTGCAGCCATTAACAGTATGTGCGCTGTTTTTGCTGAGTCAGAGATCATCGGTTTACTGGCACAAGGGATACCGGTGGAAATGATTGTTTCCGGATTACTCCATTCTATTGCCAAACGCATCACTATCATGTCCGGGAAGATCCGTTTTCAGGATACGATTGTATTCTGCGGCGGGGTCGCTCAAAATACGGTTTTGCAGGATTTGATCCGCCTGGAAATTGGCTGCAGGCTCGCCGTTCCATCCTGCCCGCAGGCGGTTGGGGCCCTGGGTGCTGCGGTACTTGGTCATGACCAAATAGGAATACCATGTTAACACGAAACCGATAAATGCTTACGGCTGTAAGGTTAAAACGATGGTAAGAATACAAAACACGAGGAGGAATAAGATCTATGCGTGCTCAAACCATGGCTTACTTCGACCAGCTGATTCCAAGCGGGATGGTAATGGCAAAGGAAGCAAAGGAACAAGGTAAAAATGTTGTCGGTTACTATTGTGTTTTTTCTCCAATCGAACTGATTGAGGCAGCGGGTGCCGTACCGGTTGGTCTTTGCGCCACGAAACTGGAACCCATCGCTGAGGCGGAAAAAGTATTGCCCCGCAACCTTTGTCCGTTGATCAAATCCAGTTATGGCTTTGTTGTCAGCGGTAAATGTCCTTTCTTTCACTTTGCGGATATTGTTTTAGCCGAGACGACCTGTGACGGCAAAAAGAAAATGTATGAACTTTTGTCGGAACATAAGCCGATGCTTGTTCTGGATATTCCCAATAGTTTCACTTTGGAAGATAAACAGGAACATTGGGTCAAACAGATCTATCGGGCCAAGGATTATTTCGAGAAGAATCTGGGAGTCCAGATCAGCAAAGAGAAGCTTTCCGAAGTAATCACGATCTATAATGAAGAAAGAAAACTTCTGATGGAATTAGTCGGTCTTAACAAACAGCATCCGACACCGATTTCCGGAACGGACCTATTGAAGGTTTTATGGGGAAAGAGCTTCCAGTTTAAACGCGAGGAATATACGGCGAAAGTCAACGAATTGATTGCGGAATTAAAAGAAATGACTGCCCGAGGTGAGAGTGTGTCTCAGCCCTCCAGTAAACGTATCCTCATCACCGGTTGTCCGACCGGAACGGGTCAGGAAAAAGTCATGCAGATCATTGAAGAAGCGGGTGCGGCTGTTGTCCTTCAGGAATCCTGCAGCGGGATCAAAGGGCTGGTCGATCTGGTTTCGGAAGATATGGACCCGTTTGAAGCCTTAGCTGAAAAATACAGTAAGATTCCCTGTTCCTGCAGTTCCCCGAATACAGGTCGGTTAGAACTGCTCAGCCGACTGGTTGACGAATACAACGTGGACGGGGTAGTGGATATTACCCTTCAGGCCTGCCATACGTATAATATCGAGTCGTACTCCGTTAAGGAACATCTGAAAAAGAACCATAATATCCCCCTGCTGCAGATTGAGACAGATTACAGTGACGCTGACCGCCAGCAAATTAAGCTGAGAGTCGACGCTTTTCTGGAGATGCTGTAAAATGGCGGTTTGCAGTAAGTATGTGCTAGAAAAGTAAACCGTTCTTAAATATCTAGACAATTCTTAATAAATAAGACCCTCATCCTTTTGAAAACAATTTATTGGCAAAAGGGTGAGGGTCTTAATCATCATACTTTCATTTCGTTGATAATTATATACGCATGCCAATTGGTACATAAAACAGATAGAGTTTAATCACGGTTAACAGGATAATGAAGACGGCATGTGGCAGTAGGCCAGCGGTGTTACTCTTTGTCGAAGATGGCCTTGCCTTCTGCAAACAAATGGAACAGTGATTAATGTGTGATCAAAATGTGAAACGTCAATTTTTGATAAAAGCAGAACCCTCACCATCCGCAACCTATCTGCGTATGCTGTGTTTAGGCAAATAATGAGAGGATGGGCGGTATGGATAATCCGGCTAATGAACGCACGCCGCAGCTCATTGCGGCTGAAATAAATATGATCACCAGCCAAACAAAAAAAATTCTGCTCAGCAGCGCCGTAGAAATTGGCCGCCGTTTGCAGGAGGCCAAGGAACTGCTCAAACACGGAGAATGGGGTAAGTGGCTGGAAGAGTCTGTGAGCTATTCCCAGAGCACAGCTAACAAGTTGATGCGCCTGTACGAAGAGTACGGGCCCAAACTGCTTTCCACCTCTATCGTAGATGGCAGCTCAAATTCGGAATTGATTCCGAATTTGACTTACACTCAAGCCATTCTCCTGCTGGGATTACCGGCAGAAGAGCGGGAGGAGTTTCTGGCGCAAAATGATGTCTGCAGCTTGACAACCCAGGAGCTGCAGCAGGCGCTTAAGGACAGGGACCAAGCCAATCAGGCAAAGGACCAGGCGCTTCAGGAAAAGGAAGTGGCATGCCAGGAGAATGAAGTGCTAAAAAAAGGCCTGGAGACTATCGACAGCACAATCTCCGAATTAAAAAAGGAGCAGGCTAATACCCTGTCAAGGCTGACGAATCCGGAAAATGTCAAAGCAGAAGCTCAATCTGCCAACAATGCCTCCTCTGCCGGTAATGCCCCCTTTGCAACGACAGCCCCTTTTACCCACAACCTTAAAACCGAGCGCGCCCCCGACGATCACATCAAGTATGTAGAACAATGCGACGCTTACTGTAAAACAATTGCCGATACCTTCTTCGCTCTGACGACGGCACTTACCAATCTGGCTCATCTCGATCCGAAGCTGAAAGAAGAAAAAAGAAAACAAGCTAATAAGCTGATTAACTACATGGCGGAGACGGTTAAAGAGTGGCCGCCTCCCAGAAAGCCCCTTCGGGGTAATTCCTGATTTTTGCAGCAGAAAAGCAAAATTATCTTTTTCAGCCGCTGGTGGGAAATCATTTTCAATAACAATACAACCGAAGATGTATATCAATACCATATAAAATAAAACGCGCTCCTAATCAGGAACGCGTTTTTCACTCACTTAAGGTTTGACAGTATGTAATTTAGCATTATTTTTCATCACGCCCCTTTTTTTGAGTTCGTACACTAATGTTGTCATGTAAGTATAAAATTTGACAGGGTTAAATATTATTACTTTCGCGAAGTTAAGAAAGAATAATCCTCTAAAAACAATGCACACACGTAGAGAAGGATCCGAGCGGTTGACATACTATAAACAATTGATTATGATATTCTTACCCCTCCCCTGGTAGGGGGTGGTGAGGAAGGGTGGATAAACATGAATACGCAAAAAAACCAAGCTTTACAGGCGTTAAAAACATCGAAAGGTCAAATTGAGGCGATTATTAATATGATCGAAGATGGCAGATATTGCGTTGATGTTTCTAATCAAATCATTGCAGCGCAATCACTTTTAAAAAAAGCAAATTTGCTGATCCTTCAACAACATATGGAGCACTGCGTTACGGAAGCTTTTGAGCACGGTAACGGTAAGGAAAAGATTAGTGAGATCATGCAGATTCTTGCCAAATTGACTAACAAGTAACGATACTATCCGTACAATTCATGAATAAAAATGAATGAATCACGATGAATTACCGGATTCTAAGGTTACCATGTCTTTTTTAAGGAGGGAACAAAGTGACGTCTAAGTCGTTAAAAATAGAAGGGATGACCTGTGCCGCCTGTGCTAAAGCTGTAGAAAGAGTGACCAAAAAGCTAGATGGCGTATCGGAAACCAACGTCAACTTCGCCACAGAAAAGCTAAATATCAGCTTTGATGAAGGGATTGTTTCAGTCGCTGATATTCAGGCTGCGATAGAGAAGGCAGGCTATAAAGCAATTACCGATTCCGTCAGTAAGAACCTAAAAATAGAAGGAATGACCTGTGCGGCCTGTGCCAAAGCCGTAGAAAGAGCAGTCAAAAAGCTGGAGGGTGTAAACGAAGCCAATGTCAATCTAGCTACTGAAAAACTGAGCATCCGTTTTGAGCCTACGCAAGTCAGGATATCGGATATCAAAAAAGCGATTGAAAGAGCCGGATACAAAGCTTTGGAAGAAGATACCGCCGTTGACGAAGACAAAGTAAGAAAAGATCAGGAAAGACAGGTGCTTTGGCAAAAGTTTATTCTGTCTGCAGTTTTCACCGTGCCGCTGCTGACCATTTCCATGGGCCATATGTTTGGGGCTCCGTTTGGTTTTCATCTTCCGGATCTCATTGACCCGATGCTGAACCCGTTCAACTTTGCTCTGATCCAGTTAATCCTTGTCCTGCCCGTAATAGCAGCAGGCTATAAATTCTTTACGATTGGCTTCAAAACATTATTTAAAAGAAGCCCGAACATGGATTCTCTGATTGCGATCGGGACTTCAGCAGGGTTTTTGTATGGCGTTTTTGCTGTGGTCCAGATTTCAGCCGGAAATTCGGATTATGCCAATCATTTGTACTTTGAGGCAGCCGGTGTGATCATTACCCTGATTACCTTAGGAAAATACCTCGAATCCGTAACCAAAGGCAAGACATCGGAAGCCATTAAAAAATTGATGGGGCTTACCCCCAAGACCGCGATCATCATCAGGGATGGCCTGGAAAAAGAAATCCCCATTGACGAAGTAGAAGTTGGCGATCTTATTTTTGTCCGACCCGGAGAAAAAATGCCTGTGGACGGAAAAGTTGCCGAAGGGAGTACTTCCGTCGACGAATCCATGCTGACGGGAGAGAGCATCCCGGTGGAAAAGCATCCCGGAGACCCTATTATCGGAGCAAGCCTGAACAAAAACGGCACCATCACCTATGTTGCGACCCGGGTTGGTAAGGATACGGCACTTGCCCAAATCATCCAACTGGTGGAAAATGCCCAGGGATCGAAGGCGCCGATTGCCAAGCTGGCAGATATTATCTCCGGTTATTTTGTCCCGGTGGTTATTGGTATCGCCCTTCTGTCCGCGCTGGCCTGGTATTTCGTTGGCGGAGAGTCCGCTGTATTTGCCCTGACGATTTTTATCTCGGTACTCGTCATTGCTTGCCCCTGTGCTTTAGGACTGGCTACACCCACAGCGATTATGGTGGGGACAGGCAAGGGTGCGGAGCATGGCGTTCTAATCAAAAGCGGAGTCGCTTTAGAAACCGCACACCGCATCAATACCATTGTCTTTGATAAAACGGGGACCATTACTGAAGGAAAACCTAAAGTAACCGATGTTGTCGTCTTTGGTGGTTTATCTTCCACAGAAATTTTGCAGCTGGCTGCTTCTGCGGAAAAAGGATCGGAGCATCCGTTGGGAGAAGCCATCGTTAAGGATGCGGAATCAAAAGGACTCGGTTTAAAGAAGCTGGACGCCTTTGCGGCGATTCCTGGGCAAGGAATTCAAGTAGTGATAGAAGGGCAAACCATTCTGCTCGGCAACAAAAAACTGATGGATGAAAGCAGTGTTCCTTTGAAAGAGTTTGAAGAAGTCTCTGACCGATTGGCGGAAGAGGGGAAGACCCCCATGTACATTGCCCTGGATCGGCAGATGGCTGGGATAATTGCTGTCGCCGATACAGTCAAAGAAAACAGCCGAAGAGCCATTCACGTCCTTCATGAAATGGGCATTAACGTGGCCATGATTACCGGGGACAATAAGAGAACAGCCGAAGCGATTGCCAAACAGGTAGGAATAGACAGAACCTTAGCCGAAGTCTTGCCGCAGGATAAAGCACTGGAGGTGAAAAAGCTCCAGGAAGAAGGCTGGAAAGTGGCCATGGTGGGTGATGGGATTAATGATGCGCCGGCACTTGCCCAAGCAGATATCGGAATCGCAATTGGTTCCGGTACGGATGTGGCGATGGAATCGGCGGACATAGTGTTGATGAGAAGCGATTTGCTGGATGTCCCCACAGCGATTCAATTAAGTAAGAATACGATAAAAAATATCAAACAGAATTTATTTTGGGCTTTCGGCTATAATATCCTCGGAATCCCAGTGGCCATGGGCATCTTATCTCTCTTCGGCGGACCGTTGTTAAACCCAGTCATTGCGGCAGCGGCCATGAGTTTTAGTTCGGTTTCTGTACTACTCAATGCCCTGCGATTAAAAGACTTTAAGCCTGTAAGATAGAAAGGAGTAATACGATGAAAAAGAAAATTGTTATCGAAGGAATGAGCTGCAACCATTGTGTAAATCACGTGAAAGAGGCCTTAAGCGAACTTGCCGGGGTTACCGATGTCGCGGTGGATTTGGCTGGGAAGAATGCCGTCATCCAAACAAGCAGTGACATACCTGATGAACAGATCACCGCGGCGATTGAAGATGCCGGCTATGAAGTCAAGGGAATTGAAGCGTGGAAATAAACCATATTCATCCAAAATTCACTGCGTTATCATGACGTTTCCTTCAGGAAATCAATACCGATAGAGGAAAACAATTGTAAAATAATACCTAGAGGAATATTTCTGATTATACAGAAATAATACAGGCGAATACGTGTATTGGGGGAGGAATCCTTTTGGTACTCGAGCCAAATATGAATGTACTTCTTTCCACTCAATGGGAAATGAAGACAATGCCGGACTTGCAAAGCCTTATTGATTCTCTTCCTTTTTATGTAATCATTGTCAACGAAGACCATGAAATCGTTCTGGCAAATAAAGCCGTCGAGCAAAAGCTCAATGTGGAACTCAGAGATATTATTGGTAAGTATTGCCCCAAAGTGATTCATGGAAGTGACGGGCCTGTTCATTTTTGCCCGCTTGAAGCATCGGCTGCTCATAATAAACCTATTGAATTTGAGTATTTTGAACCGTCGATGACAAGCTGGATTTCTTCAGCAATTTACCCGATTGAAGGAATGGTAGCGAAAAATAAAAGACTGTTTTTTCATATGGTTCAGGATATCGATCAACGGAAACGGACAGAAGCGGAACTATTACAAACGGTAAAACGATTGGATAAAGTCATCCATTCTACGGTTAAAGCGATTACTAAAACGGTTGAAAAACGCGATCCATATACTTCCGGTCACCAGCAAAGAGTGAGCAGGCTTGGCGAAGAAATAGCCAAATTAATGGGCTTATCTGATGAGCAAGTGGCAGGAATCGTGGTTGCAGGACTGGTTCATGACATAGGAAAAATTGCTGTTCCTCTGGAAATTCTCAGTAAACCCGGTAAAATTAACGTTTATGAATATCATCTGATCAAAGATCATTCCGAAACGGGATATGACATATTGAAAGAGATTGAGTTTCCATGGCCCGTGGCGGAGATCGTGCTCCAGCATCACGAGCGAATGGATGGCAGCGGGTATCCCCGAGGATTGAAAGGAAATGAAATCATCCAGGAAGCCCGCGTACTCAGCGTAGCAGATGTGGTGGAGGCTATGTCATCCCATCGACCCTATCGTCAGGCTTTCGGTATGGAATTTGCACTTAATGAAATTAAAAAAAATAAAGGGATAATGTATGATCCGGATGCTGTCGAGGCCTGCCTCGAAGTGATTCAAAAGGGATTTTATTTTGCGTAGACGCCCCTGATAGGGGGTTGATTCGAAGCAATATTACCGTCGTAAAGGATTTTAATAATATCGAATAAGCCTTAACACTAATAATAACGCACAAAATCATCAATCCTATGGATAGAATGGATGGGATGATCGACAGCGATGAAATAACACAGGAATATGAGGGGACTTAACTATGCAGAATCAGTTTTCCCGGACAGAACTGTTAATCGGACAAGAAGGTCTGTTAAAACTACAGAACAGTAAAATCATCATCTTTGGTCTGGGCGGGGTTGGTTCATATACAGCCGAAGCTTTAGTCAGAGCGGGTGTAGGCCATTTTAAGCTTGTGGATTTTGATGAAATATGCTTAACCAACATTAACCGGCAGCTTCACGCTCTCCATTCCACAATTGGCAAGTCTAAGGTTGAGGTGATGAAGCAAAGGATGTTGGATATAAATCCAAAAGCAAAAATAGAGACCGTCCAGTCCTTTTATCAGGAGGAAGGTGGAGCGGGTTTCTTTGCAGAAAAGCCGGACTATGTGGTGGATGCCATTGATACGGTAAAAAGCAAAGTGAGCTTGGCCAAAGAATGCTGCCAGAGGGGGATACCCCTCATTTCCTGTATGGGAGCGGGTAATAGACTTGATGCCCTGAGCTTTCGTGTTGCCGATATCTCGAAGACAAGCGGCTGTCCTTTAGCAAAATCCGTACGGAAACTTCTGCGGGAGGAAGGAATTACGACGGGATTTAGAGTTGTCTTCTCACCGGAACCGGCGCTAAAACCGCTGGTACAGGAAAACAGCTGTGCATCCGATTGCATCTGTCCCAGCGGTGATGCCCACTGCGCCGTGAAACGTCAAATTCCTGGCAGTATATCCTATGTACCTTCAGTGGCGGGTCTTATCATGGCTGGGGAAGTCATAAACGGTCTCATCGCGGCAAATTATCATGAGGTTACACCACAATAAGACTAATCGCCGTCGTTTCGAACCTGGCTATGAAAGACGTCCTTTTCCCGATCATGGCTAACGGGGTGTACTTCGGAAATGACGCGTTTAACACCTCTTGCTCTGGAAGCAGCATTGGCTGCAGCTTTGATTTCATCTTTGTCGTCAGAACGACCAACTAAATGAACGCTGCCGTGGTAGCTTTTAGCCCCAATATGCTTTGTATCGACGCGGGGATCTGCCTGAAGTTCTTCAGCCACTTCAAACTCAACACCTCTGTCGGTGATCAGGCCATCGGTAGATATCGTCAGGCCGTTACTCACATGGACAACGCCGGGTATATTCTTGACGAACCGTTCTAATCGTTCCTTTTCCGAAAGGGTATCAACAACTCCTAATAGCTGAACTTCTTCTTCAATAACGTCAACATGGATAGCGTAGCGGTTACCAAGCTCTTCATCTTTTTCAATCGCTGCTTCGACGCTATTCTTTAATTCGATATCTTTGGAATTAGACATAGTGCGGACTCCTTTTTTACTGGCAGTATTATTGGCGTGACTACAAAAAACACTTAGACTTTGACTGCGATTTTATGGTAGCAACGACGTTATTGCAGGATCGTAATTGTTTTATTCTGGTCATCAACGTCTATATAACCATGTTCTTTTAAATTTCGAAGCCACGCAGAAATCTGCTCCATAGAATCCAGCAGGTGGTTCTTGAAGTCCACTTCAGCACCCGCAAGATTCAAGAGGGAATATACACCGGCCTCGGATGCTGTCAGAGTCTTGCTGAAAATCATGTTACGCAGAACAGTTTGGTTGATTCCCATTGAATTTTCGATATGATATTTCATCATCTTTCTTAATCTCCTTACGATGCGTATTGGTTATCTTAGTATTTGAATTCGCAGGGCATTTATTCTAAAAAATGTTCTCAATGGAAACGGTGGTGAATACGATAAATAGCCTCGATATTTTCTCAATGAAAGGAGGTGTATGCCCATGTTCACAAAACACTGGATGCTGCGCGAAACCGCTCATTGTAAAGAAGGCTGCATAATTTAGTCCCGGGGAAGACGGTAAACTCTCCGCAAGAGCCCACATGATAATGGGCTCTTTTCTATATGCGTCCGGCTGCGGTAAGTGATATCGAATGATATCGGATAGGCTGAGTATTAAGCCGAGATATTTTGTGATATAGTATATGTGTTGACCGCAGAATGAGAGGGTATGGCCCATGGATATGAATATTAAACTGGACCTGCTGCGACAGGATTTGAACCAAATGAAGTATGTCATTGTTGCTTTTTCTGGCGGAGTAGACAGCACTTTTTTATTGAAAATAGCCTACGATATACTGGGAAATAACGTTATGGCCATCACCGCCAGATCCTCGACTTTCCCAGAGAGAGAATTAAACGAGGCTATCGGTTTTTGCCGGCAGAATGGAATCCAACAACAAATAATTGATTCTGAAGAACTTGATGATCCGCTCTTTGTCAATAATCCGCCAAATCGTTGTTATCTTTGTAAGAAACAGCTGTTTGAAAAGATCTTTCAAATAGCTTCAGAAATGGGTATTCCGTATGTTGTGGAAGGTTCAAACAAGGATGATCTCAACGATTATCGGCCGGGAAGAAAGGCTTTGCTTGAATTGGGGATCCAAAGTCCGTTGCTCAAAGCAGGCTTGACGAAAGAAGAAATAAGGCAGCTATCTAAGGCCATGGGACTGGCGACCTGGGATAAACCATCTTTTGCCTGTCTCTCATCACGCATTCCTTATGGTGAAGCAATAACAAAAGAAAAACTAACGCGAATTGACCTTGCCGAACAGTACCTGGTCACGCTTGGATTTAAACAAGTCAGAGTAAGGTGCCATGGCGATCTGGCACGGATCGAGGTTTTGCCTGAGGAAAATCCACGGATTGTTGAGAAGCAGATGGCAAACGCCATCTATGCTGCCTTTGCCAAATTCGGATTCCAATACACGGCCCTTGACCTGAAGGGATATCGCAGCGGCAGTATGAATGAAGGAATTCTGGCTGATACGTGATCTGAGACGACATGCAAATAGATTGTGAGGGAAGGGATGGATCAGTTTGGATGCGGAAATTTTAGCAGTTGGCACGGAACTCTTGATGGGGCAAATCGCCAATACCAATGCGCAGTATATCTCCGGGCGATTACAGGATATTGGGATCAATGTCTTTTATCATAGCGTCGTCGGGGATAACCCGGAACGCCTTCGGGCATGTCTGCAAATTGCACTGAATCGTTCAGACAGTGTTATTATGACCGGAGGACTGGGGCCGACTCAGGATGATTTAACGAAAGAAACGGTGACTGACATCGTTGGAAGAAAACTGGTATTGCACGAACCCAGCCGTCAGCGAATCACCGATATATTTCAAAGAACCGGATGGACGATGACGGATGCGAATCTGAAACAGGCTTATCTTCCTGAAGGCAGTATGGTTATCAATAATGATCATGGGACAGCACCGGGGTGCATTATCGAAAAAGATAATAAGGTATTGATCATGCTGCCAGGTCCGCCTTCTGAGATGAAACCGATGTTCGAACAAAGCGTTGTACCTTATTTGGAGGGAAAATCCGGGTACAGGATTGTTTCCAAATACCTGAATATAGTGGGGATTGGCGAATCCTATCTTGAGACGCAGTTAATGGATCTTATCGATGGTCAGACCAATCCAACCATCGCGACCTACGCAAAAGAAGGCGAAGTGACGGTTAGACTTACGGCAAGACTGCCTAAAGATGACACCACTGACTTAATCGCACCACTCGAGGCGATAATTCGGGAAAGAGTAGGCAATGCAATTTATTCCACAGGCTTTGAGAGTATAGAGGAAGTCGTTGGCAGACTACTCCAGGATAATAATTTATCCCTAGCCATTGCGGAGACGGTAGCCGGGGGTACACTCGCTTCAAACCTATGCATGATACCCGAAATACCCAAAGGCCGATTTCATAGTATGACGGTGGATCATAGTGGATCGATTGACCAGGACAGTGCGATTAATCAAGCCCAAACCATTAGGGAGTTCTTTGACACAGATCTTGGGGTTGCAGTTATTGGCAGCATTGGGGAAGCTGAAAACAACGGTTTGGAGCAAACAGATACTGTATATATAGCTCTTGCTTCCAGAAATAAGGATAACCCGGCAGTGATTGAACGTCATTTGTTCGGGGATGTGAACCGAAAACGTCATTCGGCGGTATTGCATGTTTTAGACATGATCCGCAATTATATCCTAAATATGCCTGAAACCAATAAGCGGCATGATATTTAGAAGAAGCAACGTGAACGTACCAATTTGGTGCGAAATTGACTTAGGTTATCTTACTTTGTTACAATACCTTAGAAACCATAACTCATTCCGAGGGGGAACAAGATGGTTAAAAAACAGGAGCAAATGACTCAGCTGATTTCACATATCGCTTCCAGTTACCAGGAACAGCCCAATTCTTATACAAAGATCACCTGTCAGCTTCCCAGCCGGGATGCAATTATTGAAATTATCCGTCTCTTGCGTGAATTATTATTTCCTGGATATTTTGGCAAGCAGAACTTAACGGATAATACTCTGGACTATCACATTGCCAATCTCTTGATTGAGATTAATGAAAAGCTGACCCAACAGATAATGTATGCCCTTCGTTACGCGCTTCATACCAAGGAATCCTGGGATAACGTGGATGTAAAAACACAGGCAGAAGATATCAGTTGGCAGTTTTTAAGCAAGATCCCGGAAATAAGAGAATATTTAGCGACAGATGTGCAGGCCGCTTATGATGGAGACCCTGCTGCCGATGACAAGGCAATTATTATCTTTGCCTATCCCGGACTGTTAGCTATCAGCATTTATCGGATGGCACATGAATTATATTTGCTCAACGTACCGCTTATACCCCGGATCATGACCGAATATGCCCATAATGAAACCGGGATCGATATCCATGCAGGTGCTGAAATTGGCAAGTATTTCTTTATCGATCACGGTACTGGCGTTGTTATTGGACAGACAACGATCATAGGTGATAACGTCAAAATTTATCAGGGTGTAACGCTGGGCGCGCTGTCTACACGCGGCGGTCAAAGTCTGAGAAACCATAAACGCCATCCCACGTTAGAGGATGATGTAACCGTTTATTCAGGTGCTTCCATATTCGGCGGCGAAACGGTCATTGGTAAGGGGGCGGTCATAGGCAGCAATGTCTTTATTACGCGGTCTGTTCCGTCCGGAACACGGGTCATCATTAAGAATCCAGACCTGATCTTTAAAGAACACGAGGCACATAAAGATAAAGGCGAATTGACAAATGAACTGAAACTCGAAACATAAAAAGTTATCGTTAACAAAATAAACCAGATTTCAAAAGGGGCGTTGTACCACGAACGTAAAGGTTCATGGACAATAGCCCTTTTTTTACCTCTATCAAATAGAATAATGATCAAAGGAATTACAGCTCATTTTGTTGTATTCTTCCATCAGACTGGCCAAAGTATATGAATCCAGTACGTTAACCATCGCATTTTTAAGCTCTTCCCATACCCTTTTCGTGACACAAAACTCGGCACGGGAGCACCCCGTATCGTGGGCGTCGTTAACACAATCAACGGGGGAGATCGGTCCCTCTAAAGCCCTGATGACATCACCCACAGTGATATTTTCAGGATCTTTCCCTAATATATAGCCACCTTGAAATCCACGGATACTTTTGATTAAGCCGTTTTGTTTCAGAGTAATAAGCAGCTGCTCTAAATAACGTTCAGATAAATTCTGTCGTTTAGAAATACTGCTAATGGTTACCGGCCCGGTATGCTGGTTCAGCGACACATCCAAAATTGCTCGAAGACCATATCTTCCTTTTGTTGATAACTTCACGCCAATCCTTCTTTCATAAATTCCTATAAAGTGTAAAGGTCTTAATCAGCACCTTCTGCTATGCAATGGCATTTTAAGTCCCTAAAATCGATAGTTTCAATATACCATACTCGGACAACATGAGGTAGTCAATCATTGACAGACTCTCGAATAACACGAACATCACCGGTCAATTGTCTGGCACGAAGACGCATAATATAAAAAAAACTGTTAATAGTATTGACAAATTATCAAATCATCACTAGGATAACGCTCATAACTTTAAACACTACTAAAACTATAGACATTATATATTATCTATTATATATTATATATACGTTTAATTATTGATAGCAAGGAGGAACCGTTAATGGGCAGAATTTTTGAGGAACTCACGGACCTAATTGGAGGGACCCCATTAGTTCGATTAAAGAAAGTAACCGCGGGTACAAAGGCGAGTATTGTGGCTAAATTGGAGTCATTTAATCCTGGCGGCAGTGTTAAGGACCGTATCGCCTTAAATATGATCAAAACGGCGGAAGATAATGGTCTGCTTAATAAGGAAACAGTTATTATTGAACCGACCAGTGGCAATACCGGGATAGGGCTAGCGTTTGTCACAGCGGCCAGAGGTTATCGTTTGATTCTCACGATGCCGGATACAATGAGCATCGAAAGGCGCAGTCTGTTAAAGGCATACGGCGCGGAGCTTGTATTAACACCGGGTGCCGAAGGCATGAAGGGCGCCATTCAAAAGGCATTAGAACTCGCTGAACAAACGCCTAATTCCTTTATTCCTCAGCAGTTTGAAAATTCAGCCAATCCGGAAATTCACCGTAAAACAACAGCGGAAGAGATTTGGAACGATACCGACGGTCTGGTTGATATTATTATCGGCGGTGTTGGCACCGGCGGAACGATTACGGGAGTGGGTGAGGTCCTTAAATCCAGAAAGCCTGACGTTAAAGTAATTGCCGTCGAGCCCTATGATTCACCGGTTCTTTCTGGCGGTAAACCGGGACCGCATAAGATACAGGGTATTGGTGCGGGGTTTGTCCCTCAAGTTCTTAATCCAGGTATTGTGGATGAAATTTTTAAGGTAACGAACGAACAGGCTTTTGATACCGGTCGTAAGCTGACACGGGAAGAAGGTATTTTAGTGGGCATTTCATCCGGTGCGGCAGCGTACGCCGCCTTGGAAGTGGCAAAACGTCCGGAGAATGAAGGGAAATTGATTGTTGTCATCCTGCCGGATACAGGTGAACGCTATCTGAGTACGGCTTTATTTCAGGAGAGTTAATTTATATATACTGCGAATGAACGGATGCAGTAACCCGGTTGGTGATAGCTGCGTCATAAAAAAATATACAAAGCAAGAGGTGTGTTACTATGAGCAAAGAGAACTGGAAATTTGATACCTTGCAGGTCCATGCCGGTCAGGTTTCTGATCCGACGACCGGATCCCGAGCCGTCCCGATTTATCAGACAACATCCTACGTATTCAGAGATGCCAAACATGGCGCGGATTTATTTTCCCTGGCAGAACCGGGCAATATCTATACTCGGATCATGAATCCGACGACGGATGTCCTGGAGAATCGGATTGCTGCTTTAGAAGGCGGTGTAGGTGCTCTTGCCGTTGCTTCCGGTTCTGCTGCTATCACCTATGCCATTCTTAATATAGCCGGTGCGGGCGATGAGATCGTATCGGCCAGCACACTCTACGGGGGAACATATAACTTATTCTCGGCCACGCTGCCGAAGCTGGGAATCAAAACTCATTTCGTCGATCCGGATGACCCAGCGAATTTCCAGGAAGCGATCACAGAGAAGACAAAAGCGATTTATATCGAATCCATCGGCAATCCCGGTATTAATCTTATTGATATCGCGAAGGTTGCCACTATCGCTCATCAGAACGGGATTCCATTAATTATTGACAATACGTTTGCCACACCGTATTTATTAAGGCCTATCGCGTTTGGAGCAGATATCGTTGTTCATTCTGCAACGAAGTTTATCGGCGGGCATGGTACGTCAATCGGTGGGTTGATTATTGACAGCGGAAAATTTGACTGGGCAGCCAGCGGGAAGTTCCCGGGGTTCACAGAGCCTGATCCGAGCTATCATGGATTGGTTTATGCATCCCTCGGAGCTCCGGCTTTCATCCTCAAAGCCCGTGTCCAGCTTTTAAGAGATACCGGTGCAGCTTTAAGTCCGTTTAACTCCTTTCTCTTTATTCAGGGTTTGGAAACATTGTCACTAAGGGTCAAACAACATGTGGAGAATGCCTGGAAAGTCGCCAGATATTTGCAGGATCACCCGAAGGTCTCCTGGGTCAATTACCCCGGATTAAAGGGTAATCAATACTTTGATCTGGCATTGAAATATTTTCCCCAAGGACCGGGTTCAATTTTCACATTTGGCATCAAAGGCGGTGCGGAAGCAGGGATTAAATTTATTAATAATCTGGAGCTCTTCTCCCTGCTCGCCAATGTCGCCGATGCAAAATCCCTGGTGATTCACCCCGCCAGTACGACCCATGCCCAGCTTTCGGAAGAGGAACAGCGGGCTGCCGGGGTGACCCCGGATATGATCCGTTTATCCATTGGAATTGAAGATGGCGAAGATATTATTGCCGACCTTGAGCAGGCATTTGGTAAGATTGATAATTAAGTTAACAACGGGAGATATTTAATGAGCAAGTCTGTGGTAGTTGCAATGAGCGGTGGCGTCGATAGTTCCGTTGCCGCCCTGCTTTTGAAAAGAAAAGGATATGATGTTATCGGTATCACGATGCAGATTTGGCCGCAGCCGGAGGATAAAGCAAAAGCCTGCTGTAGTTTGGAGGCAGTGGATGATGCCCGTCAGGTTGCGGCGAAACTGGACATTCCCTATTACGTCATGAACTTCCGGCAGGAATTTGCGGAAAAGGTCATTGATCGTTTCTGCACGGAATATCTCCGCGGCAGAACACCCAATCCCTGCGTTGACTGCAATAAATACTTAAAATTTGACTCACTGCTGAATAAAGCCCGGGGTCTGGGCGCTGATTTTATTGCGACGGGACACTATGTCCGGAATGACTATGACCCTCAGGCAAAACGCTGGCTTTTAAAAACGGGAATCGATCCTTCGAAAGATCAAAGCTATGCGCTGTATAACCTGACTCAGGAACAGCTTGCCCAAACGCTCTTCCCGCTGGGGACATACCGTAAAGCGGAGATTAGGGAAATCGCTGCCGAAGAAGGATTGCCTGTGGCACATAAAGCCGAGAGCCAGGACATCTGTTTTGTGGAGGGAACAGCCGGTGATTTTATCAAGGAATACCGTCAGCTCAAAGACGACAGAAGTTTGGGGAAAATTATCGACACTCAGGGTAATGTTCTGGGCCGGCATAAAGGGATCTACCGCTATACCGTCGGTCAGCATAAAGGGCTCGGTCTGGCGCTGGGGTACCCTGTCTATGTAACCAAAATAGATGCTGATAACAATACGATTCAAGTCGGAAGGAGAGAAGAACTCTTTAGTTCAGGTCTCATTCTGGAAGAGGCTCATTTTATTTCCGGTGAGATTCCTGAGCAGACTCAAGAAATCCAAGTCAAGATCCGTTATAATGCCCCGAAAGTTCCGGCAGTCCTTTTACCGAAGCTTGAAGGTGAAATTGAAGTGGCTTTTCAGGAATGTCAGCGGGCAGTAACGCCGGGGCAGGCAGCCGTCTTTTATGACGGTGAACATGTCTTAGGCGGGGGAATTATCCGTTCTGCAATAGAATAATTTGCGAAAAGTATTGAAAAATAATAGAATATCGGATATAATTTCACTTGCGAAAAGAGGCATGGAGCCTTTTCAGCAAAGAATTTTTGACCGTTTTCTGTGGGGAACACAGGGGACCAAGGCCATACGGACAGCCGGGTCAAAAGCCGAAAATGGCAACTTTGTTGCCTTATTGATTGAGCCAACATCACACTTGTGAAACGGTCAATAAGAGTAGTAAAAGTAATTCCTTGCTATATAGACTCTGAAACCTCGAAAGCAGAATAAATAACTTTGCATCCATGACCAGTACGTGTTTCCAGCGGATGTGAAGCCAAATAAAAGTTTTTCTTGATCGTTGCGCTTAGGTGTGATTGTAACTGTATACACTACAGTTGCAGCCTAAGTTTTTTTTCTGCCCACGGATGGGAAACTGTCGCGAACACCACGGATGGTGTAGGAGCGATCTGCCCATGGAGGGGCAACTGTCGCGAACACCACGGATGGTGTAGGAGCGACCATTTCAGAAATTATACGATTGGAGGAAACTATTATGGGAAAAGTATTAGTCATTGGTTGCGGCGGGGTCGCTGGGGTTGCTATCCATAAGATCTGTCAAAACCATGAGATCTTTAGCGAGCTGTGCATCGCCAGCAGGACAATATCAAAATGTGATGCCCTGGCTGAAAAACTGGGCGGTGGCAAAACAAAAATTACGACCGCACAGGTCGATGCGGATAACGTCGAAGAATTAATCGCTTTAATTAATAAAGAGAAACCCGATGTCGTTCTCAATTTGGCACTTCCCTATCAGGATCTGCATATCATGGATGCCTGCCTGGCGACGAAGACGCACTATATCGATACGGCAAACTATGAGCCGGAAGATACCGCTCATTTTGAATATAAATGGCAGTGGGCGTATCGGGAAAAGTTTAAAGAAGCAGGAATTACCGCGCTGCTTGGTTCCGGCTTTGATCCGGGTGTGACCAGCGTATTCAGTGCCTATGCCCTGAAACATCATTTCGATGAGATTCATGAGATCGACATTCTTGACTGCAACGGCGGTGACCACGGCTATCCGTTTGCAACCAATTTTAATCCGGAAATTAATATCCGTGAAGTGACGGCTAACGGAATGTATTGGGAAAACGGCCAATGGGTCGTCACGGAACCGATGGCCATCAAACGCGAGTATGATTTTAAGGGTGTCGGAAAAAAGGATATGTATTTGCTGCATCATGAGGAGATCGAAAGCCTTGCGTTGAACATCAAGGGCATTAAACGGATCCGCTTCTTCATGACCTTTGGGCAAAGTTATCTGACCCATCTCAAATGTCTGGAGAATGTTGGCATGACGAGTATTGAACCTATCCTATATAACGGTATGGAAATTATCCCGCTTCAATTCCTCAAGGCCGTACTGCCTGACCCGGCCTCCCTCGGGCCGCGGACGAAAGGTAAGACCAATATCGGCTGTATTTTCAAAGGAATCAAAGACGGGAAGGCGAAGACATACTATCTTTATAATATCTGCGATCATGAGGAGTGCTATCGCGAAGTCGGCAGTCAGGCTATCAGCTATACAACGGGTGTTCCGGCAATGATTGGTGCCATGCTGGTAATGAACGGGACATGGCAAAAACCCGGTGTCTATAATATGGAAGAATTCGATCCCGATCCATTCATGGCGGCGCTGAACAAATGGGGCTTGCCTTGGGAAGAAGACTTTGCCCCAGTATTGGTACCCTAAAGTATCACGTTTTCGCTGAGTTAGATTGTGATCGTGCTAAAAAACTTCAATGATCGGATGTACAGAATGATTGATAAAATGGACTTTATTGATAAGATTCCGACTCCCAGTTATGTGATTGATGAAAACCTCCTGATAAAAAACCTTGAGATATTGAAAAGTGTCCAGGAACGAAGCGGGGCCAAAGTTCTGCTCGCACAAAAAGCATTTTCAATGTTTCGGGTATATCCGCTGATATCCAGGTACCTATACGGGACGACCGCCAGCGGACTCTATGAGGCGAGACTTGGGCGGGAACAATTTGGTAAAGAAGTGCACATTTTCAGTCCGGCTTACCGGGAGGATGAATTTGAAGAAATTTTAGCTGTTGCCGATCATATTGTCTTTAATAGTTTTGCTCAGTGGAAAAAGTTTGGCCAACGGGCTCTCGCAGCGGGAAAAGAGTGCAGTCTCCGTGTCAATCCGGAGTGTTCGACCCAGGAGGGCCATGGGATGTATGATCCTTGCGGTCAGTATTCAAGACTGGGTGTCACAGCGGCCAATTTTGAACCGGATCAGCTGGAGGGCCTGGCAGGACTTCATCTGCATACGCTTTGCGAACAAAATGCAGACGCACTGGCAGTGACAGTTGACGCTATGGAAAAGACATTCGGAAAGTATCTGCACACAATGAAATATCTGAATCTTGGCGGTGGTCATCATATAACCCGTGAAGACTATGACATTGAACTGTTGATACGAACGATCAAGCATTTGCAGGTGGTTTACGATGTGGAGGTGTATCTGGAACCGGGGGAGGCTATTGCCTTAAATGCAGGGTTTTTAGTATCTTCCGTATTAGATACTCTGCATAACGGTATGGATATTGCCATACTGGATGCATCCGCAGCTTGTCATATGCCGGATGTGTTGGAGGTGCCGTATCGTCCGAATATTATCGGTGCGGGCAAGCACAATGAAAAAAAATACACTTACCGTTTTGGCGGACCAACCTGTCTCGCCGGGGATATTATCGGCGATTATTCGTTTGATGCACCGCTCCATCCGGGTGATCGTCTTGTTTTTTGTGATATGGCGATTTACTCCATGGTAAAAAATAATACTTTTAACGGGATCCGTTTGCCGGATATCCTTCTGCTCAAAACAGATGGCGCAATAGAATTAGTACGCAGCTTTGGTTATGAAGATTTTAAGAATCGTCTGTCCTAACGCTACCTAATACTGCTGGAATGGAAAGGAATAAAATGAACAAGCTGATTAGGGGCTGGCAATATCGTCGGAAATAGATTATACTAATTTGATGAATGACAGCGCAGCAAGGAGGGACGCATTATGCCGATAAAAATTCCGGATGATCTGCCGGCCAAAGAAATACTGGAAAATGAGAATATATTTATTATGGGAGAAGATCGGGCTGTTCATCAGGATATTCGCCCATTAAAGATAGCTTTGCTCAATATCATGCCGACAAAGATAGTCACAGAAACGCAATATCTGCGGCTGATGAGTAATTCTCCGTTGCAAATAGAGATTACTCTGTTGTATACCTGGACACATAAACCGGCAAATACATCCGAAGAGCATTTAAGCCGTTTTTATAGCTCGTTTGACGAAGTTAAGGGCCAACGGTTTGATGGTCTGATTATTACCGGCGCTCCGGTGGAAAATCTTGAATTTGAAGAAGTGGATTATTGGGAAGAACTCAAACAAATCATGAAGTGGAGTTTGACGAACGTCTATTCTACGCTGCATGTCTGCTGGGGTGCCCAAGCGGGTTTATACTACCATTATGGCATTCCTAAGTATCCGCTTGGCAGTAAAATGTTTGGTATATTTCAACACCGGATCACCAATAACACGAACAATCGATTCCTGAGGGGATTTGACGAGATATTTAATGCGCCGCATTCCCGACATACAGAAGTACGGATCGAGGATATCCAGAAGCATCCTGAGCTGGAGGTATTGGCCATGTCAGATCAGGCTGGGGTCTACATGGTAGCCGGAAAACATGGCAGACACCTTTTTATTACCGGACACCCTGAGTATGATGCATTGACATTAAAGACCGAGTACGACCGGGATATCAACAAAGGATTGGATATTGCGGTGCCGGTCAATTATTTTCCTGATAATGATCCTAAAAAGACACCGATCGTCACGTGGAGAGGCCATGCTAATCTTCTCTTCTTGAACTGGCTGAACTATTATGTATATCAACAAACGCCGTTTGATTTGGGTCAACTGACCGACACGGATTAAAGACATGTTTTATGTCTATATCGTTGAATGTAAAGACGGAACACTTTATACCGGTTGGACCGTCGATATAGCAGACAGACTCCAAAAACATAACCAGGGCAAAGGCGCAAAATATACGCGTTCCCGGTACCCTGTTGTTCTAAAATATCTGGAGCAGGCTGCTTCTAAATCAGAAGCATGTCAGAGGGAATACCGTATCAAGCAATTGAGCAGAGAGCAAAAAAACCAATTGATTGAAAAAGGATTTGGATAATTTTTCTTCGCATAGACATCCGGTAGCAGGTAAAACATTATAATAATTCGCAAATGAAACACAGTAAGACCCAATCCGTGAAAGACTTGGGTCTTACTGTGTTTCATTTGCTTTAAAGTTTCAGTTCAAATTACTTTAGGGGAATTCCGGAATCCCGCTCGTATTTTTGGAGTAACGGATGTATCGTTACAGCCAGGATCAGACTGAGATAGGCACATATAAAACCAAAAGCTAAAAAGTCAAGCAGCCATGACCAACTGAAATGAATGGTACGGTGAAGAAGAAAGATGCCTAAACCACACCAGAAGCCTTGGCAAAACGGACATCCAAATAATTTGCGGAAGAAATACCCCTTTCCCTTGAGATAGTTGCGTATTCGTTTAAAAAGGACAAAATCGAAAAAGAAAAAGCGGAGACTCAAGGCGAATAAGATTTCCAGAATCATGAAAATCACCTTTTTGGTTTATAGGATAAGAAATGATATATACCATTATATGGTAATAATCGCTTTGGCGTGATAACAAAAAAAACATAGCCGGCGACAAAAACTCGGTGCCGGCTATGTTTTTTCTTATTACTTATTTTCCGCCAAGGTTTCGCTGTCTTTCCATACGTGTACGCGTATTCTTCTCCAAATACCGTTTGCGAAGGCGAATATTGATCGGAGTAATTTCAACATATTCATCATCATTGATATATTCCAAAGCTTCTTCAAGCCCCAGGAGTCTTGCAGGCTCCAGTCTCAAAGCATCATCGGAGCCGCTGGCCCGCGTATTGGTCAGCTGCTTTTTTCGGGTAACATTGATGTCGATGTCCTGTTCGCGATTACTTTCCCCAACAATCATGCCTTCGTACACTTTGGTCGCGGGATCGATAAACATCCGACCGCGGTCTTGCAGTTGGAAGAGAGCATATGAGGTGGATTCTCCCGGATCGGAGGCGATCAGCACGCCGCGGCTGCGTCCTTGAATATCACCGCGATAGGCTTGATAGGAGTGGAAAACATGGGCCATGATTCCTTCTCCCCGTGTTTCGGTCAGAAAATCGCCTCTGAAACCAATAAGTCCACGTGCCGGGATCAAGAACTCCAAGCGTGTAACTCCGCCGGACATCGTAATCATATTCTGCATTTCTGCTTTTCGAGTGCCCAGCATTTCAATCACCGTTCCCATGGCGGAATCCGGAATATCAATGGTAAGATGCTCAAAAGGTTCACATTTGACGTCATCGATATGTTTGATAATAACCTCCGGTTTCGAAACCATGAGTTCGAATCCTTCTCTGCGCATATTTTCTATAAGGATCGAGAGGTGCAATTCACCGCGCCCTGAAACCTGGAAGCAATCGGTACTTTCCGTTTCCTCCACGCGCAGACTGACGTTAGTTTCAATTTCTTTAAACAAGCGATCCCGCAGTTTACGTGAAGTAACGTGTTTTCCTTCCGTACCAGCCATTGGCCCGGTATTGACCATAAATAACATGGTCAGGGTAGGTTCATCGATTTCAATTGTTGGCAGCGCTTCAGGATTCAGGGCATCGGCCACCGTTTCACCAATATTGATATTGGGAATACCGCTGATGGCTACAATATCACCGGCATCGGCTTCGGGTACGTCGACTCGGTTCAGGTTTTGAAAGGTAAATATTTTGCCGACTTTCACTTTTTCGATGGATCCGTCCCGTTTGATGACGGCTACCGGCGTATTGGCGGTGAGTTTCCCTCTGAAAATCCGGCCAATAGCGATCTTGCCAAGATAATCGTTATAATCGAGGGTCGTTGCCAGCATTTGCAGCGGGCTGTCCGGATAGGATTCCGGCGCGGGGATTTCTTTCAGAATAGTTTCAAAAAGTGGGACCAAATCCTCAGCCATGTCATTGGGTTCATAGCCGGCTGTTCCCTGGCGGGCGGATGTGTACACCAGCGGGAAATCAAGCTGTTCGTCGTTTGCTCCCAACTGCATAAACAATTCCAGCACCTCATCAACCACTTCATAGGGGCGTGCTTCGGGCCGGTCGATTTTATTGATGACAACGATCGGTTTCAGATTAAGTTCCAGGGCTTTGCGCAGGACAAACTTTGTTTGGGGCATGGGTCCTTCAAACGCGTCAACAACGAGAAGGACGCCGTCAACCATCTTCAGGACGCGTTCAACTTCACCGCCAAAATCGGCATGACCGGGTGTATCGACGATGTTAATTTTTATCCCGTTCCATTTGACGGATGTATTTTTGGCAAGGATCGTTATGCCGCGTTCTTTTTCCAGGTCGTTAGAGTCCATAATTCTCTCTTCGACCTGTTCGTTGGAACGAAAAGCACCGCTCTGCCTGAGCATAACGTCAACAAGGCTGGTTTTGCCATGGTCGACGTGGGCAATAATTGCCAGGTTTCTTAGATTCTCTGCGTACATTAAGGCATTCTCCTGTCATGACTTGAATCCTATTACATCACAATTGCTTCTCACCCATCAACAAGGAGAAGCAATTATTATTTCTCTCGGTTTGCTTTCTTCAAAGCCGTACCAAAAAAGAGTTAAATAATAGTTCAATTTTTTCTCGTAACCTTTAATATTATAATACGTTTAAACTTTTTTTCAAATTAATTTATTTTTAGATAATATGTTGCTTTTTTTTATTATGTTTCAATCGAACCTTATATTTTATACTACCGGTTCTGCAATTTTTGCATAATTAAGTACGGCAGGCAGGCTTGCCAGATCGGGCAGAGAAAGATATAATCTTTTTGGACGTACAGTGAATGGCTGTACTTACTCGGTATTTGTAGATCTGTACATTAAAATAGTTATAATCATGATGGTGCAAATGAAAGACTTATGATTAAGCTCACGATCACGAAAAACACACAGAATAGACATAAAGGAGCATCATGATGAGAAATCAAAGGCGATATTACAGCGCAAGATATTACCGTAGAAAAAATAACACGTCATTGCGTTTTGGCATATTATTGGTTGTCCTTGCAATAGCTATTGTAACCGGATCCAGAATCTTATCCGATGAATCATCAAAGGATATCCAGACAGCATCAAGCTATGGTGCACAATCCTCCGAACACTCCCGGGGCGATGCAGACGCGTCTCGACTGATCCGGCAGGCCGATGTTGCTGCTGGAACAAAAATCGATCAATATAAAGGCGTAGCTGTCTATTCCAATGGAACAGACTATATGTCCAGCCACGGCCTCAGCTATAGTGATGATGGATACTATTACGGTTATAAGTGGCAATGTGTCGAGTTTGTTAAACGTTTCTACTACGAGGTCTACCATCATGAAATGCCTGACGGTGCCGGCAACGCGAAATACTTCTTTAATCCGATGCTGGGTCAGGGAGAATTGAATGAGCAGAGAGACCTCATCCAATATGACAACGGCGGCAACGAAAAGCCCCAAGAAGGTGACCTTCTGGTATTTAATGAAAGCGCCTACGGGCATGTTGCTATTATCTGCGGTGTTGGTGAAGACTGGATCGAAGTGATTCAACAGAATTCGGAGGTGCCAAGGGAAAAATATCGTCTGGAAAATAAAAACGGGTTGTATACGATAACCGGAGAACGTGACCCGGCAGGGTGGTTAAGGATGAACAGCCGTTAAGGTAAGAGACATGGCATAGACCCCGTGTCTTTTTATTTATGTTTTTTTGACTATCTGAATATTCTACGGGAATGGTGCAATACTAAATCGTAAAAATAAACGATGTTAGGAGCACCGGTATGAGGATTCCTAATCATATCGGGGTCATTCCCGATGGCAACAGAAGATGGGCGGCACAAAGGGGATTGCCGAAGGAAATGGGGTACCGGGAGGGATTGGAGCCCGGTCTGAAATTACTGAGGTTATGCCGGGACATGGGAGTTAAAGAGCTGACTTATTATGGATTTACTGTAGATAATACAAAAAGACCAGCACCCCAAACAAAAGCATTTATTCAAGCCTGCATTGAAAGCATCGCCATGATTGCTGAGGAAGATGTATCTTTGCTGGTAATGGGTAATACACAATCAAAAATGTTTCCTCGAGAGCTTCTGCCCTATACACGCCGAACCAACGTGGGAAAAGGCGGTATGCGTGTTAATTTTCTGGTGAATTACGGCTGGGAATGGGATTTGAGCAATCTGCTTGCGGCACAGCAGCATAGAAAAAAAGTAACTAAAGGAATCAAGTCCAATGATATTTCCAGGGTGGATCTTTTAATTCGCTGGGGAGGAAGAAGAAGACTTAGCGGGTTCTTACCTGCCCAAAGCGTCTATGCTGATTTCTACGTCATCGACGACTATTGGCCGGACTTTCAAGAGAAGCATTTTTATGATGCGTTAAATTGGTATGATTCTCAGGACATTACACTTGGAGGTTAAACCAACACATCCAGGTTTTAATCCGTTTTGAAAAATATATATTCGGTAGTCTTGACAGCCATATTTCCTGCTGGTATGATTTAGAGAAATCATACGTGAAAGACGATGACAGGGAATAATAAGCCCCGAAGTGCGTGTGCAGAGAGCCGCTGGTTGGTGTGAAGCGGTCAGGACTAAAGGCTGAACTCCCCCTAGAGTTGCCGGCTGAAACCATTAAGAAGTAGGACCGGACGGAAACTTCCACCGTTAAAAGGAAGGGGATATCGGAAAATTGCCAGGCTCTTTTCCCGCATCCTGTTGAGTGAACGGCTTTGGCCGTTAACATGAGTGGTACCGCGAAAGTAAGCTTCGTCTCATTAATTTGAGACGGAGTTTTTTTATTCACTCACCATGGATGCATTGATTAAGGGAACAGCGATTCAATCATCAAAAAAATATTGGAGGTCGTATTTATGCGTAGATTGTATTTATTTGACACAACATTAAGAGATGGGGAGCAATCCCTTGGAATTACCTTAAACGTCAAGGAAAAACTTGAGATTGCCCAGCAATTGGTCCGGCTTGGCGTTGATGTTCTTGAAGCGGGATTTCCCGCTTCGTCCCCCGGCGATTTCGAATCGGTAAGTACACTGGGAAGAGAACTCAAAGGGGTGACCGTCTGCGGTCTTACCCGCTGCATAAAAAAAGATATTGATATCTGTGCTGAAGCATTGAAAGGGGCGGAAATCGGCCGGATTCATACCGGCATTGCGGTATCACCGATCCACATGGAGAAAAAGCTGAGGTTAAAGCCGGAAGAAGTAATTCAGATGGCTGAGGAGGCTGTCCGCCACGCTAAGAAATATCTGCATGATGTTGAGTTTTACGCCGAAGATGCATTTCGCAGTGAGCGCACCTTTCTTGCCCGGATATTTGAACGGGTAATCAAAGCAGGGGCCACGGTTATCAATATCCCGGATACGGTAGGGTATGCGACGCCATGGGAATTTGGTGAATTGGTAGCGTATATTAAAAATAACGTTGCTAATAGTGACCAGGTTAAAATAAGCGTACACTGTCATAATGACTTGGGAATGGCAACCGCCAACGCGTTAGCCGGTATAATGGCCGGTGCGGATCAGGTAGAAGGAACAATCAATGGTATTGGTGAAAGAGCGGGAAATACCGCTTTGGAGGAAGTCATCATGGCTATTAGCACCCAGAAAGAGCGATATGGCGTCGATATGGCGGTTCATACCCGCGAAATTGCTTCGGCCAGCAGGTTGGTTTCAAGCATAACCGGTGTTCCTGTCCCCAGTCATAAGGCTATCGTTGGAGTGAATGCATTCATGCATGCATCCGGTATTCATCAGGACGGTATTCTGAAAGCGAAACAGACGTATGAAATCATCGACCCCGAAAGCGTAGGCGTGCCGAGAAATCAAATCATTCTTAGCGCGAGATCAGGACGGCATGCATTGAAACACCGACTCGAAGAATTGGGGTATCTGATTGCAGATGATAGGTTAAATGATATTTACAATGACTTTTTGCAGCTGGCCGATAAGAAACAAGAGATTTATGATGAAGACCTGCATGCACTTATGGGAGCATCGAATCCCGAAGGCAGCAAAATAAAAATCATTAAGATATCCGTTGCTACTTCCGGAACACAGTCGGCAACTGCTGCTGTTACTCTAGAAATCGAAGGCGCAGAGGTTACCGATGCGGCAATCGGCAATGGTCCGGTGGATGCGGTGTTTAATGCCATTGATCGCATTTCCGGTAATGAAGCCCGTTTGGAGGATTACAGCATCAAATCAGTTAGCCGGGGCAAGGAAGCTTTGGGAAATGCCACGGTTAAGATTTTCAGTGGCGGCAATTACTATGTCGGCAAGGGCATCAGCACCGATGTCATTGACGCCAGCGCCCATGCTTATGTAGATGCTTTATCTAAAATAAAATAAGGGGGGACAATGGGGACGGGGGACAATGGGGACGTAGACTTTGTCCCCTTGGCATAGAAAAAGGGGACAAAGTCTACGTCCCCATTGTCTCCTAGAATATGTTCCGGCCGGAGAAAATCTCCGTCATTTCGTGTTTGATTCGTTGTTTGATTCTTCGGCGTTTGCTTGAAGAAAGTTCATCTTTCTCCGCACCGAACAGATAGTGATCCAGATCAAATTCCTTTAGAAGCATTTTTGTATTAAAAATATTATCTTGATAAACATTAACGTCGATCATTTGGTATCGGTTCCGGGTTTCCTCTGAAATAAAGTTCTGAATTGAATTGATCTTATGATCAATAAAATATTTTCTACCGGTGATATCCCGTGTGAATCCCCGAACGCGATAGTCGATGATCGCAATATCAGGTTCAAAACTGGTTATCAGATAATTCAGGGCTTTCAATGGTGAAATATGGCCGCAAGTTGAGACATCAATATCTGCTCGAAATGTACTGATCCCTTTGTCAGGATGGTTTTCTGGATAGGTATGGACAGTGATATGACTTTTATCTAAATGTCCTACTAAGGCTTGGGAATCGGGACCTGGAGACTCCGTGTCTGTTATTTCAATACCATGCTGACTAATAATTTGATTTTCGGCAACGAGCATGGTTACGCTGGCACCCTGTGGGTCGTAATCCTGATTAGCGACATTTAAAATATTTGCTTCGATTATTTCAGCCACCGAGGTGAGAATTTTGACAAGGCGATCGGCATTATATTCTTCATCAATATACTCGATGTACCGTTTATGTTGGTCTTGGCTTAAAGCGTAACAGATGTCATAAAAATTAAAGCTCAGTGTTTTAGTGAGGTTGTTAAATCCATACAGTTTTAATTTCTTGTTTATCGGCTTTATTTGCATTAATATCCACCACTTTTTCTTTCAGCTTCGGCAACAACTTTTAGTCTATTATACATTTTTTTGACCATTTTCTATATATAATCGTCATATTTTATAAATTATTTCACCCATCATATTTTATTAGGTACTTAAATAATTCTGTGCTCTGTATTTTGTGTCTTATTTCATGGTTATGCTATTACCATGGTTAACCATAAAAGAATATCTTCTGTATCCTTTGTATCAGCAAGTTTATGGTATATAATTTATAGGAATAATTCGTGATGGTGAGTGAAGTAAATGAGGATTGGTTTTTTTGACTCCGGAGTCGGAGGCATCACGGTTCTTTATGAGGCTTTAAAACAATTGCCGCAAGAGGATTATATTTATTATGCGGATACCGATCATGTTCCATACGGGACGAAAAGCAAGGAAGACGTGCTGCGTTACGCTTTGGAAGCGGTTGAATTTATGGCAGCCGAGGGGATTAAGGCTTTGGTTGTCGCTTGTAATACGGCGACAAGCATTGCGATAAATACACTGCGGCAACGGTATGATTTCCCTATTCTAGGTATGGAACCGGCAGTAAAGCCTGCTGTAGAAAAGTGCTGTTCGAAAAGGATCTTGGTCATGGCAACGCCATTGACACTTAAAGAAGAAAAGTATCAAAACCTTGTTACCCGTCTAGACCACGATCATTTAGTCGACGGCCTGGCATTGCCTGAACTTGTTACCTATGCTGAGGAATTTCAATTTGACCCAGATGAAATAAAAACCTATTTAAGGAGTAGACTTAACGGTTATGACCTCGACCAATATGGTACAGTCGTGCTCGGCTGCACGCACTTCCCCTATTTCAAAGGAATTTTGAAGCAGTTATTTCCTGAAGGCACCAATATCATTGATGGGAGCGCGGGTACGATCTGCTATTTAAAAACGGTTCTGGGGCAAAGGAACCTCCTGTCTTCCAGCGGCCAGGGGAATATTTTGTTTTACTCCTCCGGCAGAAGGGAACCCTTAAATTCGAGGTATACTCACTATCTTGATTATCTTCACCATTCTAAAATCTAAGGGAGAATCATCTCCCTTTTTTAGGTGAATACCTTCTGACTTCCAGATCCTCGACGGTTATTAGGCCTTCCTGAACAGCATCATCCAAGAATGCGAGAAATTCCTTTAAGTATTCGGCGCTGTCAATGACCTCGACGATAATTGGTAAATCACTGGACAAGTCCAGTATTTTCGATGTTTTGATTCGAGAGTTAGCACCAAAACCTTCGAGGCCCTTAAAAACTGTGGCTCCGGCCAGTCCCAACTCCTTGGCCTTTAAAACTATGGCGTGGTAAAGATTTACACCATGATATTTGCTGGCTTCTCCGATATAAATCCGAATTCTTTGGGCTTGACCGGATATTTTAACCATTAGGGATCCTCTCCTTATTAACATTAACACATACAAATTAATAACATGATAGTTTCTAATGCCAGTTTACTTCACAATTAGTTTTGTTAGAACCATCCCAAGCCATACCGCCAGCAGACCGACGACGAGACTGCCGATGCTGTTGAATAACGCAGTCTTTACATCCCCGCTCTTAATGATATTCAGAGTCTCCAGACTAAAGGTGGAAAAAGTTGTGAATGCGCCAATAAAACCAACCGATAGAAATAAACGGGTATTAGAACTCAGGATAAGGTTTTCGACACCGAGAACATAAACAATTCCTATAATGAAACATCCCAGCATATTGACGGCAAAAGTACCCCATGGAAATGCGTATAGAAATTTCTGAGAAATCCAGCTTGACATGGCATAGCGTGCGACAGCGCCAAATGCCCCGCCGAGACCGATGACGAGGTATACTGACAAATTCAAAAGAAACCATCCCTTCCGCACGGATTAAAGTGATATTCCCCAAAAGTATATTAGCAGTATAGCATTTATTACTGCCGGATGACAACGCAATGGTTTTTCTAAAAAGGATACCGTTATTACTATCTGATTTTAAATTTAGAGTACACTGTTATTTAACAAATTTCGAATAAATAAATTGACGAAAAGGGCAATTTGAGTTATATTATGAACGAAGATGATAATCATTATCACTAAAAAATTATATATGGTTTGACTCTGTTTAAGGAGTGAAAAAAGATGTTAACCAATGACCAACTAACCATGGATAAGATACCTGTCGAAACGAAAGCGAAAATTGTGAGAATCAATATGGACAGACTGCTTAAGAAAAAGTTGACTGATATGGGTTTGATTGCAGGTACTGAATTCAGAGTCGATGGACAGGCGCCATTAGGTGATCCGATCAAGATCTCGATCCGGGGTTATCAACTGGCGATCAGACGAAGTGATGCCAAAAAAATTGACGTGGAAAAGATTTGATGCACATGAAAAATAACAATTTCACAATTGCTTTAGTCGGAAATCCAAATTGTGGCAAGACAAGTTTATTCAATGTTTTGACCGGTTCCAGACAACATGTCGGCAACTGGCCGGGAGTAACCGTTGAAAAAAAAGAGGGAACCGCGTTTTTGAATGGCAGAGAGATAACCGTCATCGATCTTCCGGGAACATATAGTTTTTCGGCAAGTTCTGAGGACGAAATCGTTGCTGTTGCGTACATTATGGATGAAAAACCGGATATGATCATCAACGTCATTGATTCAGCCAACTTGGAACGCAACTTGTACCTGACACTACAGCTTATAGAAATGAACATGCCCTTAGTTGTTGCTTTGAATATGACAGATGAAGCAGAAAAGAAAAATATCTACATCAATAAAGAAAAGCTCTCGGCAACACTCGGTGTTCCGATTATTAATACGGTAGCAACAAAGAATATCGGTATACAAGAACTTCTGGAAGCTGCTTTAGCTGAAGATACACTGAAGAGAACTTCTGTACTTGATTATTGGAAGGGATTGATTAACGAATTTAAACCGCTGACAGATGCATTTGCGGATACAGGCAGCTTCGATAAAGAAACGAGAACCTATTTAGCCATGCGGGCGTTGGAGGATGACGCTTATGCAAAGAATCTTATCGATAGTAATGCGTCACTCAGAGAAATTATTCAAAACGAAAAAAAGATGGTCAACGATCGCTTGGGGTTCGAGCCGGCGATGGTTATTGCCGATAAACGGTATAGTTGTATTGCAGAGATTATCGAAGCCAGCGTTCGGAGAGAAAAAACAGTAAAAAAAGATATCACAGACATGATCGATACGGTAGTCACAAACAAATGGCTGGGTATTCCTTTATTTTTTGGAATTATGTTTGTTCTCTATCAGTTTACGATGGGATTTGGCAATAATTTTCTAGGCGGCTATGTCGAGCTGGCTTTTCAGATGTTAGCTCAGTGGGTTTCTGTACTTATGGCGGAATCGCCGCTTCTGCTTCGTTCATTTGTAAGCGATGCCCTTATTGGCGGGGTCGGTTCCGTACTCGTATTTGTTCCGTTGATGTTTACAATGTATTTTCTAATCTCTTTTCTTGAGGATAGCGGCTATATGGCACGTGCGGCGTACGTCATGGACCGGTTAATGCAGGCGGTAGGTCTCCACGGCAAAACTGCCGTGGCGATGATTGTGGGCAGTGGCTGTAATGTTGCTGGAATTATGTCTACGCGGACTTTGGATACCCGGAAGGATAGAATGATCGGGATACTCATCAGTCCGTTTATCTCCTGCAGCGCCAGGCTTCCGGTATATGCGCTGTTTGCAGGCGCTTTTTTCAAGGACATAAAAATCGGTTTTTTACCCGTTGCCGGCTTGGTGATTTTTTCACTCTACCTGCTTGGTATTATTGTTGCTGTCGCAGCCGGGAAGTTGCTCAGCAAGACGGCATTTAAACAGGAAAAGTCTTATTTTGTTATGGAACTTCCGCCTTACCGCATGCCGACATTAAAGAGCTTGTTCCGTCATATGTGGGAAAAAACAGAGTCCTTCGTTAAAAAAGCAGGCACGACGATCTTGGGTATTGTCATTTTGCTTTGGGCGCTGTCGGTTTTCCCGTTTGGTGTTGAGCCTGGAAGCGCAGAGAGCGTTTTGGGCAAGATCGGTGCGGCTATTGCACCCGTATTATCGCCCGCCGGCTTTGGAAGTTGGCAGTCCGCGGTATCTCTTGTCGTCGGAATCGGAGCCAAGGAAGCCATCATTGCGACGCTGGGGATGGTTTACGGAACGGGAGAGAACACCCTCAGTGCAATTTTACCACTCTATTTCACTCCGCTTTCGGCCTACGCGTTCATGGTTATGACGCTGCTCTACTCACCCTGTGCCGCTACCATCGCGATTATTAAGAAAGAGACTAATTCTTGGCAATGGGCGATACTTTCGGTAGCCTATTCACTGATAATCGGCTGGACCGCGGCGACGCTGATCTATCAGCTGGGATCATTAATCGGGTAATTAGTCAAGGCAAAATATAAATAAAAATAGTTATATAAGCGGAGGAAATCATGCTGATCAGAGTACTCAAAGAAATTGCAGGAAAGGAAACAAATTCTCTTACCGGTTTAGCCAAGAAGATGAACCTTCGTGTTGATATGTTAGTCCAGATGTTAAAGAATCTGGAGCGAATGGGATATCTCGAGTTTGATGATGCTTCCTGTGCTGACGATACATGCAGAGAATGCGGCGTATGCTGCACGAAGAAAAATAAAGAGGATAAGCAAATCAAAGAGATCGTGACGGGACAGTGGAAGCTTACGGAAAAGGGCAGAGGAGCTATCTGATTTCTTCACATATTCAGACTTGCACAGTACCACACGTCATTTTCAAGCTGACGTCTGTCGTTTGGGGCGAAGTTATAGGGCCCTCTGTTATGGGATAGGGTGCCTTGCTTAGTTAAACGAAGGTATCGCTAACACTACTCTTTTTGTAGGTCTGCGATACCTTCGTTCTTTGTTTACCATTTCTATTTACTGGATAAAAGCAATATTAGTCAATAAATTTTACTCCGCTTCAGGCATGGCCTGATTCATCAGGTCGTTCATATCCATCACTTCTACACCCGACGGAAGATCAAAGGTGCTGTCGGGTACCGTTCCGGTACCAATTTTAATATTTTTAAATTCCATGGTTATTGTTTTTCCGTCCACTTCCTGTTGGACTTTTACGATCATGCCGTTTTCTTCATTGATCCATTCCTTGGCGTTGAATTCTTCGCTGCTTACTGTAATAACTCGGCATTTCATACCATTGACCGTTTCTGTGCCGTTGACGGTATAGGCGGTATCCGTCAGCCCATTAGCATAATCCAAAGGGGTTGCGTTGTCTACACCTTCATATTCCGGAATTTTTACTTTAAAGGCCATATTTTGCATAATGGTGATGCATTCACCGCTGGCAAAGTCGAAATAAGAGGTGCCTTTGACACCATTCATCGTGGTTTCGGCTTTCATTTTCTTATTTTTATACCAGACCTTGCTGTCGGCAGTTGTTCCGTCGCCAACCATAACGAGTTCATAGGACATTTCGTTAATTGTCTGGCCTTTGCTGATAAGTTCAGCAACAATTGTCTTATCATCTTTCACGGTCTGGGTTTGTTTGGGTGTTGACGTTGCAGACTGAGACGACGATGACTGATTCTGGTCTGCAGTTTTCCCCCCGCCGCAGCCTGAAAGAATCCCGGCACACAACAAGATAATCACCAATAGATAAACAAGGCTTATTTTTCTTTGTGACATCAGATTTCCTCCCTAAAAATAGAATGAATGTCGTATACGCCATCAAACTGATTCCATAACAATCAATGACCTTGAGAATAGATCGGAACGGCACTAATACATTATGTTTGGTGCGACTGTTATATTCGAGTTAGGATCTTATTGAATTGAGATATTATTTTCGTTAAGACCATTTAAAAATCCTTTTTTTAGAAAATATAAATCAATACGTTACATTTATTTAGCATTCTGTGTAGAACATGGTATAATATTTAAAGTTAGCCATTAATGATGCAGAAGCATCGCATAACACATTTTGGGAGGGTTGGTAATGATGAATAACAATGTTGAAACCCGAGAGTTTCAGACAGAAATCACACAGCTGTTGGATATTGTTATTAATTCTCTCTATACAGAAAGAGAGATATTTTTAAGAGAACTCATATCCAATGCAGCGGACGCTACGGAAAAACTGCGCTATTGCAGACTCACCGAAAATGAGACCTGTGAAGCGGAGCAGCCTCTAGAAATTTATATTGATACGGATGAAGAGGCCCACACCATCACAATCACCGATAACGGTATTGGTATGACTCACGAAGATCTGATTGAAAACCTTGGTACGATTGCCCATTCCGGCTCCAAAGAATTCATTAAGCAGTTGACGGAGTATGGGAAAGTAGGGCAAGGAAATACCGATTTAAGCCTGATCGGGCAGTTTGGGGTTGGTTTCTACTCGGCTTTTATGGTTGCCGATACAGTGACAATCTACACGCGTTCATTCCGCCCGGGGTCTGAAAGCTGGATATGGACCTCTCAGGGGACCGGCAGCTATTCCATTGAACCGGGTGATCAGACAAATTATGGGACAAAGATCGTTCTCCATTTAAAAGAAAACGCCTATGATTTCTGCAAAGCAGATGAAATCAATCGGATCATCAAGCAGTACTCAGGCTTTGTTCCTTATCCGGTCAAAGTCAACGGCGAGAAGGTCAATACCGTACAAGCTATCTGGACGAAGAATGCCTCGGAAATCAGCGATGAGGAATATACCGAATTTTATAAATACATCGATAATGCCTATGACGAACCGTTATATCGGATGCATTTTACTGCGGATGCACCTTTGGCTATTAAAGCACTGCTTTTTGTCCCAGGCGAAAATTTTGAACGGTTTGGTTTTAGCAAAATGGAACGCGGCGTGAACCTCTATTGTAAAAAGGTAATGATCCAGGAAAAATCCGAAGCGATCGTTCCCGAATGGATGCGTTTTGTCAGGGGGGTCATAGACAGTGACGACCTGCCGCTGAATATCTCCAGAGAAACGCTCCAGGACAATGCGCTGATAGCGAAGCTTAACCGTGTCGTCACAGCGCGATTTTTGAAATTCCTTGAGGAAAAGGCCAAGGATGATGCCGCTAAATATAATGATTTCTGGAGGAAATTCGACAAATTCCTGAAAGAAGGCGCTGCTTCGGACTATACGCATTGCGACGCCTTGGTCCGATTGCTTCGTTATGAATCCAATATGACCGGCGAAGGTGAGTTAATCTCATTGGAAGACTACGTCAGCCGGATGAGAGACGAACAAAAGGCAATTTATTATGTCAGCGGAGCAAACCGGCAGGTCATTGAGTCTGGCCCCTATCTGGAAATATTCAAGGATAAAGGAATCGAAGTGCTCTATACGTATGAACCGATCGACGATTATATCCTCAGCAACTTGCCTGACTTTAAAGGCAAGAAAATGATTGCGGCTGAACAGGACAGCGCTGATTTGCCGGATATGCCTGAGGAGGACAATGCCAGCGCAAGTGAAATCCAAGGGGATGAGCTTAATGAGTATCTCGAATGGTTTAAACAAACATTGGGTGATAGAGTCACTGAGGTTCGTGCCTCTAAACGATTAGTGGACAGTCCAGCGGTGGTGTTAAGTGCTTATGGTACTCACAGCATGCAGAAGATGATGCAAATCGTCAATAAAGACTTGAATAACATTCCTGCAGGAATCTTGGAGATCAACAGCAAACATCCCGTAATTAAGGGTATCAATGAACTCCGAAAATCCGGTGACCTTTTCGCGTCTGCAGCAGCCGAACAGGTTCTTGAAAATTCACAGATCGCAGCCGGTCTCATCATTGATCCCAGCAGTATGGTCAACCGGCTATACAGCATTCTGGAAAGAGCGGTCGAGAAAAAGAACTGATTGAAGCATACCATGAAATAAAAGTACCCGCATAGAAAGACTGCCTGTCGTGAACGATTACGCATATCGAACCGGGCAGTCTTTTTTTATTATTAAAATCATTGTTATTTTATCTGTTAGATGATATCATGTATGACGCCAATAACTATATTTCGGAGTGATCTTTATTTCTATTCTGCTTTACGGATTGATAGCGGGACTCATTACCGGTCTGGGCGCGGTCATATCCATTTCAATCAAAAACATTACGCATAAGATTCTCTCGGTTTCCTTAGGCTTTGCTTCCGGGATCATGATCGGAATATCGGCCTTAAGTCTCATTCCGACAAGTTTGAATATGAGCAACGCGGGCATTACCATTGCAGGATTTGTCGCTGGGGGGCTTTTTCTGTTCATGGTCGATATTTTTATGCCGCATATTCATAAGGTCGAGGCAGATTGGGACGGATATGCCAAGATGGGCTACTTTATCGCGCTGGGCATCGCCTTGCATAACCTACCTGAGGGGATCGCTATCGGTGCGACTAGTGAAGTGTCGTATCATATGGGCCTGGTGACAGCGGTAACGATCGGTTTACATAACATTGCCGAAGGTCTTTGCGTAGCTATGCCGTTGTGTCTTAGTAACGTTCGAAAAAGCAAGATTGTTATCATTACGACAATGACCGGTTTATCGACTGTCGTTGGTACCGCCATGGGGATGCTCATCGGGAATATTTCGACGATTTTTATTGCGTTTTTCCTGGCGTTTGCGGCAGGGGCAATGATTTACATCACCAGTGATGAGCTCATTCCAAAAAGTCATAGTTCACATAGTGAATATGCTAACGTGGGAATCATGCTGGGTTTTATTATTGCCTTAATCCTGTCATAACAGGAAAACTAATTCTAAAGCAAGTGCCCTCACCGCGTTGACTTTCAACGTGGATATCGCCGCCGCGATGACGAACAAGTTCAGAGACAATGGCCAGGCCCAAACCGGAGCCCTGGCCTTTTTCGTGGGTCCGAGAGCGGTCTGAGCGGAAAAACCGTTCAAAGATATGAGGAATATCCTCGGGAACGATTCCTTCGCCGTTATCTTTAATGGAGAGGTGCAGCCTGCCCTTATCCATACCGGTATCGATCGAAATGATTCCGCCTGCTGAGGTATGCTGGATGGCGTTGTTAATTAGGTTGTACAGGATCTGCTTCAGCTCATCCGGCTTGAGGGGCAATAGCTGTTCACTATCCGGCGATTTCAGGTCATCCTCGGCAAGTGTCACGATATCTTTTCCATTGAGCATGAGGATACGATCATGCAGCAGGGGGGTAAGTAACGGGAGCAATTCCGGCAGAATATCACCCAGACTGGACGTATACCGGACCAGACCATCGGTGCTCTCTTCCTGGGTGATCCGATTAAGGGTTAATAGTCCTTCCGTCAGTCGGATGAGACGTTCAGTTTCAATAAGCATAGTTTGATGGGCGGTTTCCAGGGTTTCTTTATCTGTGGTTCCGGTCCGCTGTAATATTTCTAAAAATCCCCTGATCGATGTCAATGGCGTACGAAGTTCATGCGATGCATCGGCTATAAATCGTGCCATTCGATTCTTGGCTGAACGTTCGGTTTTCAGAGCATTTTCCATTTGGCCAAGCATATGGTTAAGTGTTTCCCGAAGCTGCAGAATCTCGGAGGCGGCATTACTCATCGTGGGAAGACGCAGGTCGTAGCGGCCGTTGGCAATTTTGCGGGCAGTAGAGGAGATGATCAGCAGCGGTTCTAATGGTTTTTGCAGGGCAAGTGCGGTCAAAAAGGTACTGAGCAGGATAATAATAATCGCATTGAATACAAAACTACGGAGGTTCTTGTTTAATATCGCTTCCTCTTGGGTTAATGGTTCACCGATCAGGGCATAACCGGCATAAGCCGGAGCTGTAGCAGGCTTCTCCATCTGAAGACTGTTTAACGAAGTCGGCGTGTTTAATATCGTTGTAGCCAAAAACATATAGTTGACCTTTTTATCATCCTCATAAGTGAAGCATTCGCCGGTTCGTGCCTTTTCCGCAAGATCAAATGGCAAACCGCTGCTATTCAAATTAGGGATAGAGCTTTGTTGTCCGTAACTGTAAACAATCGATTTGAGTGTGTAATCGCTGGTATAAAAGGCTACAAAATTCCCTGGACGAAGTTCCGCAAATCTACCGGGAGGAAGCTCATCGTTTAGAATCCATCCCGGCATGTTATTCTTAATGGAAAAGTAGTCCGATAGCAAATTTTGCTCGACACTCTGATAGAGTGAATTCTTAATAGAATTATATTGGATAAAGCCAATCATCGAAAAAAAGATAATATGACAAATCCAAAAACGGACCAGAAGCTGGCCGACCAGGGATTTTCGCCAAATATTCAGATTCTCCAGTGGATGGACTTTCATAAAACAGCTCCTGTCGTCACTAAGCTTCGGTCTGAAGGCGATAGCCTAAACCGCGAACCGTTTTGATGATGTTATGATCAAAATCTTCAAGCTTCTCACGCAAATAACGAATATAAACCTCAACGATGTTATCTTCACCTTCAAAATCATAACCCCAGATATGATTCAAAATCTGCTCCTTGCTTAACGTTTGGTTGGTGTTCCATAAAAGATAGGATAGAAGCTTATATTCGGTTGGGGAAAGTTGAAGGGGGTGATTATCCAGCAGAATCATCTTTTTTAGCTCGTCCACTGTAAAGCGCCCAATCTCTTTTTGTCCCGACAAGTCAGGAAAACGGTTGCGTAGCTGGACCTCAATCCTGGCCAAGAGTTCTTCAAAATGAAACGGTTTAACTAAATAATCATGCGCACCCAGACGAAGACCTTTGACAATGTCTGATGAAGTGTCTTTTGCTGTCAGCATGATCATCGAAGCTCCGGATATTTCTGGGATGATCTCACATAATTCGTATCCGTCCATAACCGGCATCATAATATCGAGAATGATTACATGGGGTTCGAACTCAGGTATAGTATCCATCGCTTTTTTCCCGTTTTCTGCAGCGCGCACATCGTACCCTTCTTGTTTAAGTCCCATGGTCAGCATTTGACGAATCGAAGCGTCATCATCGACAATCAGTATTTTAAATTTGTTGGCCAAACCAAATCCCCCCTATTGATACAATGAATATATACCATTAATCTGAAAAGAAACTGAATGATTTCAATGATTTTTGCATGTTTATTGTCTTGCTAACCTCATTTTAATAACAGGATGATGATCTTACAACTTTTTTTCTGTACGAATTCTTAAACGGGTGATACAATAAAGGATAAATCTTTAAACCCGGAGGCTGAAAATATCACAGCTGTATATTGGGTTTGAATGAAAAAATGAATTGGAGATGGTGTTGATGAGTAAACAAACCTTAATAGACCTAATTGCGGAAAAAGTGCTGGTCATGGACGGCGCAATGGGTACCATGCTCCAAATGAAAAATCTATCGACAGCCGACTTCGGCGGACCTGAAAGCGAAGGGTGCAATGAGATCCTGATCTTGACTCGTCCTGATATCATACGAGGGATTCATGAGGCGTATTTGGAAGCCGGAGCCGATATCATTGAGACGAATACATTTGGCGGGACACGAATCGTCCTGGATGAATATGGGCTTGGTCAAAAGGATATTACGATTAATACTGCGGCCGCGCGGCTGGCATGTGAAGCTGCTGAAAAATGGTCTACGCCGGACAAACCGCGTTATGTGGCGGGATCAATCGGCCCAACAACTAAAATGCTATCGCTTTCTGTGGATATAACGTTTGCAGAAATGGAAGAAGCGTATTACCGACAAGCGCTGGGATTACTCCAAGGCGGGGTTGATCTGTTTGCAGTGGAAACATGTCCGGATACATTGAATATCAAGGCCGCTGGGTGTGGTATTAATCGGGCAGCAGCTGAGGTCGGTCGTGGTGTTCCGCTAATTGTATCAGTAACCATTGAACCAACAGGCACGATGCTTGCCGGACAAAATATAGAAGCGTTATATATTTCTATCGAACATTTAAAACCGCTTGCGGTAGGGATGAACTGCGGGAGCGGGGCAGACCAAATGACAGGTCATTTAAGAACGATAGCGGGAATAGCTTCTTGTGCAGTTAGCTGTTATCCGAATGCGGGACTGCCTGACGAAGAAGGGGGATATCGGCAAACGCCGGAAGAGTTCGCAGATAAAATGACCCGTTTCGCTGAAAATGGGTGGCTCAATATTGCAGGCGGATGCTGCGGCACCACTGACAAGCATATTCAGGCATTGGCTAGGGCTTTATCAGGCTGCAAACCGCGCCCAACCGGGTTATCTCTGAAAAGCAGTGTATCTGGGCTGGAACCACTCTGGCCTGAAGAGGAAAACCGTCCCCTGATCGTGGGTGAAAGAGCGAATGTGATTGGCTCTAGAAAATTTAAGGAGTTGATTGCTGAGGGACGGTATGAAGAAGGGTCGGAGATTGTTCGGAACCAGATTAAGAAGGGTGCTCAGGTTATTGATATTTGTGTCGCTAATCCCGACCGTGATGAGCTTCAGGATATGATCCGTTTTCTCCCGCAGGTTGTCAATAAGGTCAAAGCGCCATTGATGCTTGATACGACGGATCCACAGGTTTTAGAAGCAGGACTTCGTATGGTCCAGGGTAAAGCAATTATCAACTCAATCAATCTGGAGAACGGATTGGAACGCTTTAATGATGTTGTGCCGCTAGTGAAGAAATACGGTGCGGCTGTCGTTGTCGGGTTGATCGATGAACAGGGGATGGCACTGACCAGAGAACGAAAACTGGCAGTTGCCGAACGCGCGTATAACCTGCTGGTCAGCCAATTCGGACTATCCGCTGCGGACATTATTTTCGATCCGCTGACCTTCCCGGTTGGCACCGGGGATACTCATTATTTGGGCTCAGCTGTGGAAACAATCGAAGGACTTCGTCTGATTAAGAAAAAATACCCGGAATGCAAAACGATCCTGGGCGTCAGTAATGTCTCGTTTGGTCTGCCTGCCGCAGGCAGAGAAGTATTGAACGCTGTTTTTGTCTATCATAATACGCTGGCCGGATTAGACTATGCCATCGTCAATGCCGAAAAGTTAGAACGCTATGCATCCATTCCGCAGGCAGAACGGAAACTGGCTGCGGAGCTGCTTTTAACTACAAATGAACAGACATTAAAAGCTTTTACGGATTACTACCGGGAGAAACAGACCGTAGAAAAGACATCAATAGCGACGCTTACACTTGAAGAGCGGTTAGCCTCGTATATCGTTGAAGGAACGAAGAGCGGGCTGGAAAGCGACCTGCAGCAGGCAATGCTGAAATACACACCGCTGGATATTATCAATGGTCCGCTGATGAAAGGAATGGAGGAAGTTGGAAGGCTGTTTAACCAGAACCAACTCATCGTCGCCGAGGTCCTGCAGAGTGCCGAGGTCATGAAAGCGGCTGTGACCATTTTAAAACCGCATATGGCAAAAGCGGAAGAAGCAATTAAAGGCAAGATTCTTTTAGCTACGGTCAAAGGCGATGTTCACGATATCGGAAAGAATTTAGTTGAAATCATTCTATCAAACAACGGTTATCAGGTTATCAACTTGGGGGTCAAAGTCAGCTCTGAGCAATTGATTGCGGCGGCAAAACAAGAACAGCCGGATGCTATCGGGCTATCCGGATTGCTTGTCAAATCGGTACAGCAGATGCTTTTGACGGCTCAAGATCTGCAGGCTGCCGGTATAGCCTTGCCTTTGATACTCGGTGGAGCGGCATTATCCCGAAAATATACCGAGGAAAGGATTGCACCGCTATACGGCGGACCGGTACTTTATGCCCGGGATGCGATGGACGGTCTAAACTTACTTAATCACGTAATGAAAAATAGTGAAAATAACCCCCACGCTAAGTATACGGCAATTGCGGAGACCCAAACGCGTATAAAAACAGTAACAGCAGCTAATGAAAAAGCGCCTGATCCCGTTCCGGAAACCGATTTGGAGGAGTCAACCGACCATACAGCAAACCCGTGGGAGTTTCCGCTATATCGACCGCAGAGCACGGATCGTTACCTTATGCGGGATTATCCGCTGGAAGAACTGATACCAGCGCTTGATTTGCCCTTTATCCTCCGACGTTATCTTGGGGTCAAAAGAAATCCGCATCACCTGTTGAAAGAAGAATTGAATACGGCGGCCCAAGCGCTGGCTGCAGCACAAGCACACGATCAGAACCAGCTCAGGTTCGAAGAATATTTGTGTATTGTCGAGGATTTTCTTAAGGAAATTGCTGAGAAGAAATTGATCACCGTCCATGGTGTCTATGCCATTTACCCTGCATACGCTGCAGGCAATTCCATTTGCATTCTTGATTCCAGGGACGGCCAATCTGTTCTGGAGGAATTGCGCTTTCCGCGACAGCACAAAGCGAATGGGGAAAAAGGTCTGTGTCTGGCTGACTTTATCAGGCCACAGCCTGAAATTATAGGCAACGGAACGGTGCGAGACATCGCGGATTCGGATTACATCGGTATCTTTGCGCTAACAGCCGGCAAGGGTATCAGGGAAAAGGCGCATGCTTACAAGGAAGAAGGGGAGTATTTAAAATCCTTCTTGCTTCAAGTGCTGGCACTGGAACTAGCCGAAAGTTTTGCGGAAAAAATGCATGAAATTATACGCCAAGCTTGGGGCATAGAGATGCGCACAACGTTAACCAACGCCAATGGTTCAGCAGGGAAACGCCCCATAACATATCAAGGTATCCGGGTTTCACCGGGTTATCCAATATACCCGGATCTGGAGGAACAGGGCAAACTTTTCAGGCTTCTCAAACCGCAGGATATTGGGCTGGAACTAACGGAGAGTTGGATGATGGATCCGGAGGCTTCGGTTACTGCCGTTGTTTTTTCACATCCCAATGCCAGGATTTTCAATATTTTACGGTAATATTCTATAAGTTGCCAACAAATTGAGGTATAATCAAAGACCGTCCCTAATCTTGCAAGTGATTTGAGGGCGGTCTTTTTTATTATTCATTTGTTCGATCGTATTTTTTTATAATATTCCCAGCATTGGCAGCTATGATCAGCCTTAAAGTCGTGGATTCAGATGTTTTATAGGTGTTTTCTTATTGTGACAGGTTATTTGCTGATTGTCATAGCATTGAATTTGTTTAATAGTCAAAATTATAGCGCCTTCTGCTAAACAGACTGGATTGATAAGACGTATCCACGTTAGGACCTAAACCCTGTGATTCATGAAAAATCGGTGAATTTGGCTGTTCCGGCGCTGGAGGAAAGTGTGGAACCTGTGATGGCTGATGCTGATTAACCGAATGCGTTCCCGGGTTCGTTGGTGGACTCGTTATTGGATTTGGTATTTCCGATGGGAGATGAAAATGATTGCTGTAGTTAAGCAGCGTGTTTCTGTTTCTTCTTCCGAACAGCCCTGAATTTCCCGAAGGCCCAGCGTTGTGCCTTGTTTTAGAATTTTTTGTATCCTTGCGTTTATTTTTTTTGTTTTCTTTTTTTCGCGAACTAAAAATGCGGGCTAGACCTTTTTTGTTTACGGATTGAATTGACTCCTGAAGCGGCTGATCAGAGGATGTCGTCTGGGATGGCGGATTGGAGGAATCGGAAGTTGGCACTAGGGTTGATAAATTTGACGGCAGTGTCTTTACGGGCGTTCCAGGAACTCCGAGAAGTGTTGAAAGATTTCCTTTAAACAGCACGTTATTAATCATGGGGTAAGCGACACGGTTAAACAAAAATGTTCCGCTTCTGCGGGCGAGAGGGATGCCAACCTTTTTAGCCAGCGGAAGTCCTATTCTTTTAGCCAGAGGGATACCGACTTTTTCTGTTAGAAAAGGGCTAATTTTGGCTGTGATGTAGGGCTGGAGCTCTCTCATAATAATCGGAGCTGCTTTTTGTATAAGATAAGAGGATTGTTCAAGAGCCATAATAATTTCCTCCTTGTGGTTATAATGGTAAATAATTACATTAAAGCATATGCGCCATATGGGGTTGTGTGTTTGTACACCATAAATTTAAGTGTAAATAATCGTCAATACCAAAAAGAAAGCAAAACGTAAGCATAATCGATCTATCGGCAATTATTTGGATAAAAACGCCTTAGAAAGCTATTGCTTACTAGATATAGTATTGGTAAAATAAAACATATACAATATATAGGTTGATACTACAGCTATAGGAAGGATGAGGGTATTGCGCTGTCCTTTTTGTCAGAGTGATGATACTAAAGTACTGGATTCCAGGCAGATCGAGGAAGGAACAGCTATCCGACGCAGACGGGAATGTGATGTCTGCACCAAACGATTTACGACATACGAACGATATGAAGATTTCCAATTGAGTGTTGTGAAAAAGGATGGTCGAAGGGAACTATTTTCTCGGCATAAGCTCTTGTCTGGTTTAAACAGGGCTTGCGAAAAACGGCCGGTTTCCGCTGAACAATTGGAAACAATGGCTACCGATATCGAAAGAGAAATGCGCGATTTGAACGATCGTGAAGTACCCAGTGAACTTATTGGTGAAGCCGTCATGAAACGATTGTTTGAAATCGATGAGATTGCCTATATTCGTTTTGCTTCGGTTTATCGGCAGTTTAAAGATATTCAGAAGTTTATGGAAGAATTGAACGGACTGGTAAAACGACGCAAGTAAACTTCTGGCACTTCATTTACACGCCAAGTCGAACACGATGAGAACAAGGTATTTACAGTGATACAAACCATTATATCACTCAGTATTCTTTAGGTTTGCCTATTTACAAAATATAGAGAAGCGGGAGGATACACCATGTATGTTATGAAAAGGGATGGAAGAAGAGAAATATTTAATCAGGAAAAGATTTTGAAAGCGGTTGAAAAAGCGTTCATTGCCACTGAAACACCAAATGTCTCGCATTGGGCAAAAATTGTTACTGACAGAGTACTTTTTGAACTCGAAGCGGTTTACAGTAAGAACGAAGGATTTCCGATCGAACTGATTCAGGATAAAGTTGAAGACATCCTCATGCATACAGGGAATACGAATGTGGCCAGAGCCTATATCCGGTATCGCTTCCAACATGAAATTATTCGCAACCAGGAAAACGCGAAAAACGATAATAATAAACTATTTTCTGAATACCTGGGTCTTGGGACCTGGGAAATCAAAGAAAACTCGAACATGGGGTTTTCAGTTCAGGGTCTGAATCGCTTTGTCACCAGCAAAGCAACAAATGCTTTCTGGCAATCCCTGCTGCCTGCAGAAGTAGGTAAAGCGCATGACTCCGGAGCCATACATAACCACGATATGGGAGATCTTGCGCCCTACTGTGTTGGCTGGGATCTTAAAGATCTTCTACTCGTCGGCTTCAGAGGAGCTGAAGGCAAGACGACATCCAATCCGGCTAAGCATTTTCGTTCGGCACTGGGCCAAATTGTTAATTTCGTTTATACGCTGCAAGGGGAAGCTGCCGGTGCTCAGGCCCTTTCCAGTTTTGATACCTATTTAGCTCCTTTTGTCCGAGCTGATAATCTAGATTATAACCAAGTAAAACAAGGTATTCAGGAATTTATATTCAATGTCAACGTTCCAACCCGGGTGGGCTTTCAGTCTCCGTTTTTCAATATTACGCTCGATGTAAGGGCCGGCGAATCGGCAATTAAAGACGAGCCGGCTGTTATCAACGGCAAATTCTTGGATACACCTTACCGGGACTATCAGGCGGAGATGGATATCATTAATCTCGCTTTCTGTGAAGTCATGCTGGAAGGCGATGCCGATGGCAATGTCTTCAGCTTCCCAATTCCGACGTATAATATTACCAAGGGGTTTGACTGGAACAGCGAGGTATCCCGAGCGATTTTCAAAATGACAGATAAATATGGCATACCGTATTTTGCCAACTTTATCAATTCCGATATGAATCCGGAGGATGCCAGGAGTATGTGCTGTCGCTTAAGATTGGATAACCGTGAGCTTAGAAAGCGCGGCGGCGGTCTTTTTGGTGCGAATCCATTGACTGGAAGTATTGGGGTGGTTACCTTGAATCTTCCGCTTTATGGCTATCTGGCTAAAGGCAATTGGGATCAGTTCATCGCGTTGATTGATAATCATATGAACATTGCGCGCGGCTCACTCCAGACCAAACGCAAAACGTTGGAAATTTTAACAGATAACGGCTTGTATCCTTATACCAAGTTTTATTTGAGAGATATCAAAAAGCGTTTCGGCAAATATTGGACGAACCATTTCTCCACCATCGGTTTAGTTGGAATGAATGAAGCTATCCGCAATTTTACCAGCGATGCTGACGACATTACCACTGTTTTCGGACAGAATTTTGCCAAGGAAACACTCAACTACATGCGTGATCGAATCCAGCAATTCCAGGAAGAGGACGGCGATCTATATAATTTGGAAGCTACGCCGGCTGAAGGCACCAGTTACCGATTAGCCAGGATCAATAAGAAAGATTATCCGGATATCATCACTGCGGGTGATAATGAACCGTATTATACCAACTCCACGCATCTGCCTGTGGGCTATACCAGCGATCTTTTCCGAGCCGTAGAACTGCAGGATGACCTCCAGACACTGTATACCGGCGGGACTGTGCTCCACGGTTATCTGGCCGAGAGTCTGGATGATCTTGCCGTTGCGAAAGCGGTAGTGCGCAGGGTATTTGAAAACTACGAGCTGCCTTATTTCACCCTAACCCCGACCTTCAGTATTTGTGAGAATCATAAATATCTCAAGGGTGAACATTTTACCTGCCCGGAGTGTGGCAGAGAAACCTTAGTTATGACCCGTGTCACCGGATTTTATCGTCCGATTTCCGCAATGAATCCCGGCAAACAAGAAGAGAAACATCAAACCGTTAAGTACCGAATTGCCGGCGTAACGCCAAGTCTTTTCGATGGTGTAGCGAAATAATACTTTGGTGAATAATATGTTGATGCATTTAGAACCATTTTCTTTAGTGGATTATCCCGGGCATATTGTAGCAACGGTCTTTTTCGGCGGCTGTAATTTCCGGTGCGGCTATTGCCATAATCCCTCTTTGGTCCATATCACGGAGAAGTCTCAGACTTCTCCGTCTGCTGTGGTTGCATTTATGAAATCCCGGAAGGGCTTATTGGATGGTGTTTGTCTCACCGGTGGCGAGCCTTTGCTATCGATTGATCTGCTGCCTTTCGTCAGAGAAATCAAAGAGCTTGGATTCAAAGTAAAACTCGATACAAACGGAAGTAATTTGGAAAAACTTCAGGAAATCGCTGGGTATTTAGACTATATTGCGATGGATGTCAAATGCCTCCCTGAAAAATACGACGCGTTGACCGGGTGCGCGAACAGCGGCAGTATGATAACCCGTACGATTAATTGGATAAAAAATAGCGGGATCCCCTATGAATTCAGAACAACGGTGCTTCCAGTGTGGCATCCCATTGAAGATCTGCATGCGATCAGGGAGTTTCTCGAGTCTGAAACAACGTGGGTACTGCAGCAATTCCATCAGCCACCGCCACCTCAGGCAGTTTTGGATGGCATGATCTATGAGGGTTACTCTGAGGTTTGGCTTAAGGAAATAGGAAAGATATTAAACTGCTCTGTGCGTGGTACTCGGTAAGTAATGATGACTCAGGGTGAAAGAAAAATAAGGACATATTCTCAACTAAGGAGCATCGAATCATGGCAATGATAATAAGAGAATTTCAGAACGCGGATGTACCGGCGATGGTTGCTATTTGGAATCACGTTGTCGACGAAGCGAATGCCTTTCCGCAAATGGAAAAATTGACAGAAGGCGATGCTAACGAATTTTTTGCTTCCCAGACGTTTACGGGAGTAGCGCTATTAGATGACAACATTGTCGGATTATACGTATTGCATCCCAATTATATTGGACGCTGCGGTCATATCGCCAATGCGTCTTATGCCGTTGATAGAACTTTTCGGGGCTTGCATATGGGCGAAGAACTGGTACGGCATTCGATAAAAATGGGGCGGAAATCCGGATTCCAGTTACTGCAATTTAATGCGGTTGTCAGTACGAATGCCGGTGCGATTCATCTCTATGAGAAAATCGGATTTCATCGCGTAGGGGTAATTCCAAAAGGCTATTTGAATGGCTATGGAAATTATGATGATATTATCATTTATTACATCGAATTATAGTTATAATAATCCCTTTATCAATAGGGGACGCATCTTACAATGTCCGTCGAATTTTGGTTGTAATGATTTTAACGAAAGAAATCTCTTAACTTTGAAGTAGAAAAATCGAAAAGAATACACACTATAGTGTAGGTAAATAACCAACCACATGGTGAATAACCGGGAGGAAAGTATGAACAAAAAACGTTGGATTTCTTTAGCTGTCATTCTTGTTTTGCTGATCGTGTATATCCGAACTGATGTTATGGCGGGGGCAAAGAGAGCCGGTCTATGGAGTGAATCCCTGAACCCACTGGCTTCACAACCGTCATTTACTACGGAAACATATCAGGCCGGAATAGGTCAAACCATTGCTATTCTAAATGTTAACGGAACAATCCAGGATACGGGTGATACGCTCACCGGAACCAATAGCTATAACCATCAATTATTTTTAATGGAATTAGAGGATGCCTTCCAGAACCCTGATATTAAGGCCATCATCCTTGCCGTTAATTCACCGGGTGGTGGTGTCTATGAAAGTGATCAGATCTATCAGAAAATAAAAAGCCTCAAGGAAAGCTACGAAAAACCGCTTGTTGTTGCGATGGGTTCTATGGCAGCCTCCGGCGGTTACTATATTTCCATGCCGGCAGATAAAATCATAGCCAATCGCTATACAATGACCGGATCCATCGGCGTCATCCTGTCAACATATAACTATAGTGAGCTGGCAGAAAAAGTAGGCATCGAAGAAATAATCTTTAAGAGTGGGAAAAATAAGGATATTATGAATCCGATGCGTGACATGACGTCTGAGCAGATACAGATTATGCAGGCGATGATCAATGAGTATTACGGCTATTTTGTCGATATCGTCGCAGAGGGCAGACATATGGACCGCAAAACAGTCATCGGAATTGCAGACGGCAGGGTCTATACTGCCACCCAAGCAAAATCACTTGGACTAATTGACAGTATTGGTGATCTGGACAATGCCATCAGTGAGGCAGCAAAAATGATCAATGAAACAAGTCCAACAGTCATTCAATATAAAAATGAAGAAGGTTTCAATTTCGAGAGGCTTATCTATCAGGCTATGCCCTTGAATATGACGGGGGTTATAGAGGAATTGCAGAACAAGGCGGTGCCTACCGCGATGTACCTGTATCGCTAAAGGAAGGTGATCGAAAATGGAAATAGTGATCGATGAAAACATAAGCGAGCAAGTTATTCCCAACGAAAGTGTTATATCGTTAAGAGCAGCAGGCTTTTGGAGCCGGGTTGCGGCTTTTCTGTTTGATGTGATAGTCATCGGCATGAGCAGCCGGATATTTTTCAATTTAGTTTGGCCGTCCGGACTGGAAAACGCAGGGATCCAATCGTTTGTTATGGTCAATAGCCTTTTTCCGGGCATATGGGGCTCGTTGTATTTTGTGTTGATGACGAAATTCTTTGGGCAGACGCTGGGCAAAATGATTATGGGAATCCGGGTGGTCAACAAAGACGGACGTCCTTTAAGCTGGATCACTGTGGTGATGAGAGAAGTGGTTGGACGGACTATGTCACAGCTTTTAGGCAGCTATCTGGGCTATCTGGTTTGTGCGTTTCATCCCCGTAAACAGGGATTAACGGATATCATCAGTGATACGTACGTGGTCTATGTCCAAAGTCAGAAGGGCAGGGCAGTGGAGATTCCGGCACAATCAGCAATGAATGAAACAGTTTAATAACGATCTTGACCTATTAGCCTAGTACTCTGTAACACCTAATTACTTACATTATCGCCGGAGTAATGCAAGTTTTAGGTGTTACAAAGTACTGTTGAAATGGAGTTATGCAAAAGAAGAGGCCAACCCCGGGCTTCTATTTTCTTATTTGACGGGTAAAGTCCTGCAAGTTCCTTACAATTTATGGTATACTATATGTATTAGGAATCAATTAATCGTTAGATAAATCATCTGAGAAAGGCATGTTGAACGTTTATTTTGAGGAAGGTTGTGATGGATTGAAACGCATAGTGACACGCGAATTCAGACAGAATATGGTTTTTCTTATTATTACAGTAATGATTTCTCTTTTAATACGGACGAATGTGGCTGTAGCGGCGTTTGTTCCAACAGGCTCAATGCTGCCGACGATTCAGCTTCAGGATCGTATTATCGTCGAGAAGATTACATATAAAGTCCAGGACATAACGCGAGGAGATATTGTTGTATTCCATCCGCCAGAGTATGTCCAAGCAAAGGGCCCGGATTGGGTAAAAAGAGTCATTGGGCTTCCCGGCGAACGTGTTGAAATTAAAAATGGGATGGTATACATTAACGATTACCCCCTTGAAGAAGACTATATATTAGAAAAGCCAACATATGATTATGGACCGATCGTTGTCCCCGCGGGAACTTATTTTGTGCTTGGGGATAATCGTAACGAAAGTCGTGACAGTCATGAGTGGGGAGTTTTAGCAAAGGAAAACATTATCGGCCGTGTCGTCTACACGATTTGGCCTATCGATCATATGGGTGCAATGACCCAAGCACAAAGCCTAACCGCTGATCCAATCATTACCACCGGTAATTAATAACTAATCGCGTATTCTCATTCTTGGTGCTTTTTCAAGACTATCTGAACCTGATTTTACTTGCTTTTAATGGAACAAAGGCTTTTAATATATATAAACGATTTAAATGCGAGTTCACATAAAGGAAGGGTGATCCAGCGTGGGTATGACGGATATATCGGATTTTACCGAAATCATGGAAATCATGGCTGATACTGATTCTGCTGATTTAGCAGACACAGAAGGCAAGGGTAATATTCATCATGCATGGGGTATGCCCATTGCGACAAATAACCTAAGCACATATATGAACGCGAAGAGTGATTATCGCTTTTTAGTTGTAGGGGATTCCATATCCAAAGGGGTTGTCTATAATGAAGACCAAGGTAAATATTCGATTCTCGACTCTAATTATGTTGCCATCCTTCAAAACAGTTTGAAAGGAATCATCTTTAATGCGGCAAAATTTGGAAATACTGTGAAACGGGGGATCGAACGGTTAAACCAGGACTTATCCAAAGCCAAACCGGATATTGTTCTGATTGAGTTTGGCGGCAATGACTGTGATTTTAATTGGAAACAAGTGGCCAGTGATCCGATGGCTGAACATATGCCAAATACAGATTTTAACGTATTTGCCAAGACCTTGAGAGAAACTATCCACGCCTTGAAAAATAATAATATTGTCCCCGTGCTTATGACCTTGCCCCCGTTGGATGCGGACAGGTATTTCCAGTGGGTCAGTAAAAACAGCACGGAACTGGGGAAAAACATACTGACTTGGCTTGGCAGTGTCAATAAAATTTATTGGTGGCAGGAACGCTATAATTCAGTGATTGTCAGTCTTGCTCAAGAAACCCGGACACGGTGGATCGATGTCCGCAGCGCGTTTCTTAAGACACCGGACTTTACACAATTACTGTGTATCGATGGGATTCACCCCAATGAAGCCGGACACAAAATTATTGCGCAAAAGGTTATCGACTATTTAAAAAGAGATTATTTATTTCTCTTGAAGGATACAACTTCAGGATAATACCAGGAAATTCTTTAGAACTGAAAGAATTTCTTGCTGTTTCCTGCATGAGTGGCATAGATAATTAAGGAGCTTGTAAAGAGTTTAATTATGTTCATTAATATATTCTTTAATCGGGTATCAGGCTTAAAGAATAACCGAATTCCTGTTCTTGTCTTTGTCTTATTCATTATTGCCCTTATTGTTGTGAAATTTGTCTTCATTGACATTGTGTATATTGGTCAGCAATATGAAAAGAACAGGATCATGACATCTTCGGGTGAGAAATTTAAATCAGGGAACTTATCTGTGGATTATTCGATAGATCAGACACTGCAAGATATTGAATCTCTTCAATTAAATACGGTGAACGTTCCGATTATCATCGATATCCCTTCTTTAACCTCAAACACGATGAGAATCAATGCCGAAAGTGAGAAGAAGGCAATAAAACTGATTCGGATGCTGCGATATCGGGGAATCAACGTGATCCTGGAGCCTTATCCGTATATCCAGAATGGGGAAAAGTATGAAACAGCGCTTTTGCCGGACAATGTGGATTTATGGTTTACAAACTGGAAGGCAGTTCTTCAGGAATTAATTCATGATGTGGCCAAGCCGAATAAGGTATACGCGATCTGCATCGGATCCAATTTTGAAAAATTTGAAGATCGGACAGATTATTGGACGGATGTTGCTGATTTTGTCCGTCAGGAATTTCAAGGAAAAATGACTTACCGTACGAACTGGTGGTATACGGCTGTATGGAACACAGACAACGATCCACAAAACGACACGTATACGCCGAAGTTAAATAATCCAATATTCGGCAAAGTCGATTTTATTTCTGTTGCTGCTTACTTCGAACTTTCTGACAAAGAAACCAATACGGTGGAGAATTTGATCAGCGCTATCTATAAAACGAAAATTTACAACAGAGAACAGAACATTTACAGTGAGTTAAAGAGTCTGTCAGGAAAATGGAACAAACCGATATTCTTTGGAGAATTAGGATTTCCGAAGCGGAATGGAGCCGCCACTCATCCTTGGAACCCAATCCCGACGGATATTATGAATGGCCAGGAGCAGGCTAATTGCTTTGAAGCATATCGGCGGGTATTCACCCCCGAGCCATGGCATATGGGTTTTTCAGTTTTTGCCATCGGCAAGATTGATTCGGAAAAAAACTACTACCCTAGTTTTCAAAGCGCTGAAATAATCAGGAAATGGTATATAGAATGACTAGTCCAAGGAGAAATATAGCCACGGTTGCTAATCACCTTTGGTTAATGCAGGTTGTGTATCGCTTGAGTGTACAGCTTCCGATTGACCAGTAGTAGGAAGTTCATATTTATAACCGCTGATGATCGATGAGACCGTAGCGTCATCATCCAGTATATCTTGACGAAAGACAAGATAGAGGTGGATCAGAAGAAAGACAACATAAGCCCAAGCTAAGACATGATGAACCATTCGAACCATATTTTCATTATGCATGAAGGGTATGACCCAGGAAAAAAGCATGCCGCCAACCCCGCTTGGGTCAGTTCCTACGCGCATGGCAAACCCGGTAAAGATCATGACAACACCAAAAATCCAGATAAATACAATATAGGATATTTGAGCCAACGCATTATGGCCGAGGTGTCCTCTATGTTCGGCGCGCATAAAAAGATAATAACGAATGGTATTGATTAAATCCTGCCAAAAGACTTTTTTCCAGAAACGGATTTTTGCATACTCATTTCCTGCCCAGAACCAGAAGGCACGATATATCATATTGGCAGTAAAGATAAAGGCAGCGATTCCGTGCCAATAACGCATCGTCCCTATAATAAAATGCATTACAGCCTCGCCAGGGGCGACCAGAATCGGATTGGCGATATACATGCCGGTTAGAAACAGAACGGCAATAGCGAAGGCATTGATCCAGTGAAACAATCGGACAGGGAGTTCCCAGACATAGACAGGCCGGCGTATCGCTATATGCTTCATAAATCGTGCCCTCCGGGAGTTATTAAGTGGGTTGCACATGCAATACAGGGATCGAAGGAGTGAATGGTTCTGAGTAACTCCAGAGGCTGCCCTGAGACAGCCATGGGGGTATCCAGCAAAGAGGCTTCATAGGGTCCTTTTTGACCCGATGCATCCCGGGGTGAAGCATTCCATGTCGTAGGAACAACAGCCTGGTAGCTTTCAACTTTACCATTGCGGATTTTGATCCAATGGGCCAATGCACCGCGGGGGGCTTCAGCCCACCCCACGCCGTGTGCTTCATCTGGCCAACGGCTGGGATCCCACTTTTCAGGGTTAAACGTTTGGGTATCTCCTGCTTTGATATTGGCGATCAGGTCGGCATAAAACCCTGCTAAATGGTCAACACAGTATTTTGTTTCCAACGCCCTGGCTAAGGTTCTTCCCAGGGTGGAGTAAAGCGCATTAAGAGGGAGATCAAGTCTTTTCAGCGCATTATCCGTCAGTTCTTTGATCTCTTTATTGCCTCTGGCATAAGCAATTAATAGCCGCGCAAGAGGTCCTACTTCCATCGCATGTCCCTGCCAACGCGGTGACTTGATCCAGCTGTACTTCTTTGTTTCATCCAGGTTTGTATAGGGGGGCTTGGGGCCGTCGTAGGCTGGATCCGTATGCCCTTGCCATGGATGAAGTCCGGTATCGGCGTCCGGGTATTTATACCAGGCGTGGGACACAAACTCCTGGATTTGGTTTGGATCTTTTAAATCGAGGTCATAAACCTTATTTAGGTTTCGGTTTAGAATAATACCGGCGGGAAAAAGATAACTGTTCGCCTCATGGATATCAGTAGTCGGAACACCGCCGTAGGACAAATAATTGCCGATTCCGCCGCCCCAGAGGTCGTGTTTATAGAATCCGGCAATAGCAAAAACATCCGGGATAAGTACTTGGTCAACAAAGGTTTGGGCTTCTGCGATTTTTGTTTTAACGAGATTCAAACGCTCCATATTGATTACATGGACATCATCCAGGTTGATGGTTGAAGAATGCCCGCCGACTAAGTAGTTCGGATGGGGATTCTTTCCGCCAAATACCGTATGGATCTTGGCGATCTCTTTCTGCCAGTTTAAAGCCTCCAGATAGTGGGCGACAGCCATAAGATTAGCCTCGGGCGGCAGTCGATAAGCCGGATGTCCCCAGTAGGCATTCGCAAAAATTCCCAGCTGACCGCTGTTGACAACATTCTTAACTTTATTTTGTGTATCGCGGAAATACCCTTCAGAGGCGTTGGGCCAAGCGGACAGTGACATCGCCAGCTGGCTGGTGGCTTTCGGATCTGCTTTCAAGGCACTGAGCACATCAATCCAGTCAAACCCATGCAAATGGTAAAAATGGATTACATGGTCCTGGGTAAATTGGGTTAGTGTCATGATGTTGCGGATGTAATTGGCATTCTTCGGTATGGGATAGTTTAAGGCGTCTTCTACGGCACGGATAGAGGCAATGGCGTGGATATGGGTACAGACGCCGCAGATCCGTTGAACAAAGGACCAGACATCGCGAGGGTCCCTGTTTTCAACAATTTTTTCGATTCCCCGAAAAACGGTACCGGAGCTTACAGCATCTGTGATTCGATTGCCATCAACCACAGCCTCTATCCGCAAATGACCTTCGATCCGGGTAATAGGGTCAACCACAATACGTGTTGCCATTGAATCCAAACCTTTCTTATCATTTAATCAGTTTTGTTTCCCACTTTTTTTAAATTCTATATTCGGCTCACGCTTTATAATAACAATGGTGTCTATTTCCTAATCGGGACACCGCGTGTATTTGTCCCCTTCTGCTATTTGTTCAGCGAGTGTCTTTTTCGGAATCAGATCCGTCTTTATTGCTTCGGCCCCTGACGGCAGAAGTGACTGCGCCATGAACGATTACCCCCGCTCCGGCAATGCCTAAAGCTGCCAGTCCGATTTGATCTGGATTTTTACCGATGACATCGTTGGGTATTTCGGCTAAATGAGTATAAAATGGTGTGCTGGAATCATACCAATTATTCTCGGAACAAGCCATACACGGATGTCCCGATTTTACAGGGAAACTGACACCATCGTTCCATTCCGTTACCGCACAGGCATTGTAAGCAACAGGGCCTTTGCAGCCCACCTTGTATAGGCACCAGCCTTTTTTTGCGCCCTCATCATCGAACTGTTCGACAAACTGGCCCGCATCAAAAAAAGCCCGACGAGTACACCCGTCATGGACGCGCTTTGAGTAAAAGGCCTTTGGTCTGCCAAGGCTTGTGAGTTCAGGGATGGTACCGAAGGTAATATAATGGACGATTGTGCCGGTGATCACTTCTGCTATAGGCGGACACCCAGGAACATCAATAACCGGCTTGTCTTTGACAATCCGACGAATGGGCACCGCCTGCGTTGGATTGGGGTGAGCGCCTTGAATACACGCATTCGTGGCACAGGATCCGTAGGCAATCACCGCAGCAGCGCCGGCGGCACATTCCTGAAGCAATTCGTTAGCGGTAACTCCTCCGATGGTACAGTAAATACCGCCTTCTCCTAACGTTGCACTGCCTTCTACCACCAGAACGTAATTACCGTAATGTTCGTTCATTACTTTTTTCCTGGCAGCCTCGGCCTGTTCTCCTGCAGCGGCTTGCAACGTTTCCATATAGTCGAGGGAAATCATATTTAATATGAAATCAGAAAACAGGGGATGAGATGAACGGATCAAGGATTCACAGCAGCACGTGCACTCCTGAAGATTCAAATAGATGACCGGCAGTCTCGGTTTCGTTTCCAGGGCGTTGGCGATACGTGGAATGGCAGTGGCTTCTAAGCCTAACATTCCAGCCATCATCGTGCAGAATTTAAGAAAATCCCTGCGTGTAATCCCTTTTTGAACTGCCCAGTGATAATAACTTTCCATAGGTGATTCTCTCTTTCTAATTCTCACCCCATATTTTGCATTTTTACGGATATTTTTATGTACGTGCTCACATTTTATTTGCCGAAGCAGCTTACTGAGCCTAAGCAGCCTGGTTAAGACAGTTATACGTATTTATCTTGCACTATTTTTGCATTCAAATGAAAATCCTTATACAATAAGTTTCAGGGGGAGAATTAAGTGGAAAATAAACATTACTTCTTACTGCGAGAACAAAAAACCGTCCAAGTCATGATCGATATGTATTGCGGACATCACCATAAGGGCAAAGAGCAAAGCCAAAAACGCTGCAATGACTGTCAGAAACTATACGAATATGCCTTAAACAAGATCGAAAAGTGTGTGTTTGGATTAGATAAACCAGTGTGCTCCAGCTGCACGAGACATTGCTATCAAACGGACCAAAGGGAACAGATCCGAAAGGTCATGCGCTATGCCGGACCGCGTATGCTATACCGTCATCCGATTTTAGCGGGATATTATTTTATCAATAAACACAAATCAAGACGCAATAGAGCCAAGTGACAGGTGACAAAAGGGACGCAGGTGACAAAAGGGACGTAGACCATTGTCTCCAAAAAAGGAGACAATGGTCTACGTCCCTTTTGTCACCTGTGCCTTATGTCACCAAAATCGCCATCGATGGCGATTTTGTATCTGAACACATGGCGGTGATGATTCGGCAATTTTCGATAACCCCTTGGCAAAAACAAAGAAGAGAAGGGTGTGCCTTCTCTTCTTTGTTTTTCTGAAGGGTTTAGTGCCATGTCAATCTATGGTTAACAAGGTACTCAAAATTAAAGTAGAAACAGCATTTCAGCGTAGGTTGGAAGCGGCCAAAGTGCGTCATCCACCAACGTTTCCAGCTTATCCCCATAGGTTCTCAACTCGGCCATTGCTGTAAATACTTTGTCACGGTAGGTAACAGCGCCGGTATGAACCTCAGTAATATCAGCAGCTTCTTGAACAGCCTTTTCCAAAGCAGTCGTCTTTGCTTTAAACGTACTTAATGTGGAACATACTTCGTTAATTACATCTTCCTGTGCTGAGGTATCCGCAGCAGAAACGACAGATTTAACGCTTTGCACAGAGGCAGCGAGGTCACCGGCAAATTTTGCTGCTGCAGGGAAGATCATTCTGTTGGCCATGTCAATCATGGTCTTTGCTTCAATATTGATGATCTTATTGTACTGTTCAAGCAGGATCTCGTAACGGGAATGAACTTCTTGTTTACTCAGGACACTATGCTTCTCTAAAACAGCGACATTTTTATCCACTATGAAGCATTCAACGGCTGCAACCATGGATTTAATATTGGGAAGTCCGCGTTTTTCCGCTTCATCGACCCATTCATCCGAATAATTATTGCCATTGAAGATTATCCGGTTGTGTTTCGTCAATATATCTTTTAAAACCGCTTGGAGTTCACTATTGAAATCCTTGGCCTTTTCCAGTTTGTCAGCAATCTGGCAGAGACTTTCGGCGACAATGGTATTGAGTACCATGTTTGGACCGGCAATGGAGTTGCTGGAACCAACCATGCGGAATTCAAATTTATTCCCGGTAAATGCAAACGGAGACGTTCTATTACGATCCGAGTTATCTTTGGGTATTTCCGGAAGAGTAGAAACGCCCACGGTCAGCGTACCATTGGGGATAGAACTTTTGACACCGCCGTTTTGAATCTGCTCGACAATATCGGTCAGCATATCGCCAAGGAACATGGAAATAATCGCAGGAGGGGCTTCGTTGGCGCCCAGGCGGTGATCATTCCCAGGGTTAGCTGCTGAGAGTCGGAGAAGGTCGGCGTATTCATCTACGGCTTTGATTACGGAGCACAGGAAGGTAAGGAACTGGGCGTTATCGTGTGGGTTATTGCCCGGATCAAGCAGATTCTGTCCATCGTTGGTGCTCATGGACCAGTTGTTGTGTTTGCCGGAACCGTTAACGCCTGCGAAAGGTTTTTCATGAATAAGGCATACCAAATCGTGGTGGAGAGCAACCTTTTTTAACGTATCCATGACCAATTGATTATGATCTGTGGCAACATTCGTCGTTGAGAAAATCGGGGCGATTTCAAATTGAGCCGGAGCAACTTCGTTATGTTGGGTTTTTGCCAGGATCCCCAGTTTCCAAAGCTCTTCATTTAGCTCTTTCATGAAAGCAGCGATACGTTCTTTAATGCTGCCAAAATAGTGATCTTCCATCTCCTGGCCTTTGGCAGGGGGTGCTCCAAAAAGTGTTCTGCCGGTAAGAATCAGGTCCATACGGGCATCAAAGAATTTTTTATCGATCAGAAAGTATTCCTGCTCAGGTCCCACGGTCGAAATGACCCGACTGGCCGTTGTATTGCCAAAAAGTCTTAAAACCCGGATAGCTTGTTTGGATAAAGCCTCCATGGAACGCAGAAGAGGTGTTTTCTTGTCCAATACTTCACCGGTATACGAATAAAATACTGTCGGGATCGTCAAGGTTATTACACCATTTTTGTCTTCCCGGCAAAAGGCCGGCGATGTGCAGTCCCAAGCAGTATAGCCTCTGGCCTCAAAGGTTGCCCGAATGCCACCGCTAGGGAAAGAAGAGGCGTCAGGTTCACCTTTAATTAATTCTTTGCCGGAAAACTCCATGATGACTTTACCATCATCGGTAGGTGAAATAAAGGAATCATGTTTTTCAGCTGTAAGGCCTGTCATGGGCTGGAACCAGTGGGTATAATGGGTGGCACCTTTCTCGATGGCCCAGTCTTTCATCGCATTGGCGACGACTTCAGCGACGTCGAGTTCAAGCGTTTTTCCCTCATTAATGGTTTTTTTCAAGGCTTTGTAGGTTGCCTTGGGTAGCCGTTCTTTCATGACGGCATCATTAAAGACGTTCATTGCAAAGATATCCATTGTTCAGAATCCCCCTTCAGATTAGATAAAATGAGATCGACTTATCCATTTTTAACACATGGATATTAACGTTTGGATTAAATAGTCATTATAAAAACAAAAAGGCAAAGAAAACTATCCTCACGGTAAAAACCGTTGAGGAATAAGCATCTTTGCTCAAAGTTCTTATAAAGCTATTAAAAAATTAACATACCAGCAGTAAATTAGCAAGAGTTTTTTCCTGTGTATACAATATAAATAGTTTAATATAAGTAAGGATAGTAATTTTATTCAGCAGGATAAAGAATTTAAAAAAAGAAATTATAGTATGGGAATCATTTTTTGTATCATAATCATTTAATTCTTCAGTCATACTTAAGCATTATTAAACACATGGAGGTATTTACCATGAGTCTTGTGTATGTTGGATTTGTTCCACATCCCCCAATCATGATCCCGGAAGTTGGGCGGGGTGAAGAAAAAGGCTGCCAACAGACAGCGGATGCTTTTATTAAGCTTGTTGAAAATGTTATAAAAATGGATGTCAATACGGTTCTGATTGTATCACCGCACGCGCCGTTATCACGGGAAGGGTTGATTTATCTTGAGGGGGAACAGCTTTCCGGAAATTTCAGCCGATTTGGTGCAAGTCACGTCAGCCTGTGCTTTGAAACTGATCAGAACATTCTGATAGCAATAAAAGAAAAGTTAACGGGGTCTGTCCCAGTGACAGCCGAATTAGATCATGGGTCGCTTATTCCTCTCTACTTTCTGCAAAAAGCAGGATGGACAGGGAAAATTGTTGTTGTTGCTATGCCGCTGGATAAACCGGAACGTTTTGGGAAAATTATTGGGGAAATACTCAATGATTCCGAAAAGCGGTGTGCACTCATAGCGAGCGGCGATTTATCGCACCGACTGAAAGAAGACGGGCCGTATGGTTTTCATCCCTCCGGGCCTAAACTGGATAATCTTCTTGTTAAGGGGCTGAAAAAGGATACCACTCTAATTCGCGCGATACCCGAATCGCTAATTGAGGAAGCCGGACAGTGCGGTTACAATTCATTGTTGTTTGCCCTTGGGGCCAGAGAAGGTGCCATTAAGGTTTTGTCTTATGAGGGACCCTTCGGTGTCGGTTATCTTGTCGCAGAGATATATCGCTCATCGCCTGTAGCTGGTTACGCCCGTGAATGTTTGGAATATTATCTAACCTCTAAGGCTTTTGACAAGCAGACGGTTCCTGGCGACCCTTTACTTAAAGAGAAAAGAGGATGCTTTGTCACGTTATATAAAGATGGGACGCTTCGTGGGTGTATTGGGACAATCCAGCCGGTGAGAGAAAATCTTGCTTCTGAAATTAAACACAATGCAATTGCCGCAGGTACTCAAGATCCGCGTTTTTGGCCGGTTCAAGAGGACGAATTGCCCTTGATCACGGTATCGGTAGATGTTCTCGGCGAGACGGAGAAGATACCCGGTCCGGAGGAATTGGACCCGAAGCGTTATGGTGTCGTTGTCCGGCGGGGTGGCCGAGTTGGATTACTGTTACCTCATCTGGAAGGGATCGATACGGCTGAGGAGCAGGTCCGTATCGCCAAACAAAAAGCGGGGATTGACCCGAAAGAAGACGTAGAGTTCTGGCGCTTTGAAGTCGATCGGTATTATGAATAACGTAGTACTTGTACAACCTATATGAAATAACTACTCACAAGAATAGCCCAAACATTTACTTCAGATTAGGTTTACGTGCCACAGTTCCAGCGATAAGCGGAACATGGATTGCGGTGCGCGGCTGTGACGGTCACGGATGACCTAATGTCGCGGACACCATGGAGGGTGTAGGAGCGACAAGGTCACGGATGACCTAGTACAGCATTCTATAATTTTCTTTACACCTCAAATCAGGTCTGCGTGCCACAGTTCCGGCGACAAGCGGAGCACGGATTGCGTAGCGCGGCTCTTTGCGCCAAGGATGGCGCAAGAGCCGAAAGCGGAATGTGGCATGCAGACCAGCCCAGATTATTACATCCTTCTGTCGTGGTATTTAGAGAACGTTGTACTAGGATAAAGGGGATGGAAACATGGCGGATTTTATTCAATGTGGATTATGCCCGCATCATTGTAAGCTTAAAGAAGGACAATCCGGCTTCTGTAAAGCAAGGTCCTGCATCGGCGGAAAAGTTGTTTCCTTGACTTATGGCGAAATGGCTGCGTTTCACCTTGATCCCATTGAGAAAAAACCACTTTATCATTTTTACCCCGGAAGTCGGATCTTTTCCGCAGGCGGCTTCGGTTGTAATCTTCGCTGCTTCTTTTGCCAAAACCATGAGATATCCCAACACGTCAGTCATGGTCAGTACGTAACACCACAGCAAATGGCGGCAATGTCCGCGGAGAACGATTCTTTGGGGATTTGCTTTACGTATTCGGAGCCGCTCGTATGGTATGAAATGCTCATGGAAACAGCACCTTTAGTCAAAAAACAAGGCGGTAAGGTAGTGCTTGTTTCCAATGGTATTATTGAGGAGGAGTATCTGAATAATCTTTTACCCTATTTGGATGCCGCTAACATTGATATCAAGGGATTCAGCGAAGAGTTTTACCATCAGCATACCGGTGGTAAGCTCGAATGGGTATTGAAAACAGTGGAAAAACTTGCCGCCAAGGTTCATACTGAGATAACAACGTTGGTGATTCCGACCTTGAATGACAGTCCGGAGGAAATAACAGCCCTGGCCCGTTGGCTGGCTCAATTGGATATGCCTATTGCTTGGCATTTGAGCCGCTATTATCCGATGTACAAAAGTAATATTCCGGCAACCGATATGGGGCATTTGCGCGTGCTGTGGGACCAGGTTAAAGACATTTTGCCTTATGTCTATCTCGGAAATATGCCCGGCGGAAATACCACCTGCTGCCCAAAATGCGGACGGGATGTTATTCGCCGCGACAACGGAATACGAATGGAGACCAAAGACAGCAAATGCCCGGATTGCGGTCAGCTGATTTGGGGACAGGGTCTACGGTGAGTAAACTGTGGAGGCGACAAGCTTGCATAAAAAATACAATACAGTATACAAATCCAACCGCGTTGTATACAATATTTATCCTTAAAATGGCTTTACAACGCGCCAAATAGATATTATAGTACTGGTAAGAGAATTGATTCAGCTGAAGATAACAATACTCACCGGATACCGTCAAGAACGAACGATTATATAATTGTTCACCAAGTTAATAACCAAGGCAATGGGGCCTCAAAGAAGCAATCGCTTTTTTGAGGCCTTTTATTTCAAAAAAAGATTGTAGGTCTTCATAGATCTAAAAAGGAGGAGTTACTATGAGTTTCAATCAGGGCGATATTGCTTTTATGCTGATTTCCAGCGCACTTGTTCTTTTAATGACACCCGGTCTGGCCTTTTTCTATGGAGGATTGGTAAAGAAACGGAATGTATTGTCCATTATGATGCAAAGTATTGTTCCAATGGGGCTAGTCACTATCATATGGGTAGTATTGGGTTACTCACTGGCTTTCGGTCCAGACATTAAAACAATCATTGGTGGTCTCGATCATGTGCTCCTAAAGGGAGTCGGTGTTGAGGCCAGAAGTGAAGGCGCAACCATTCCACATCTGCTGTTTATGATTTTCCAAATGATGTTTGCCATTATCACCCCCGCATTAATGTCCGGTGCCACTGCCGAAAGAATGCGTTTCAAAGCTTATGTTTGGTGGATAGGGTTATGGAGTTTGTTAGTATACTCCCCCCTTGCTCATTGGGTATGGGGTGGTGGCTGGTTAGGCAGTCTGGGAGCCCTTGATTTTGCCGGTGGTACAGTTGTTCATATTAGTTCTGGTATCTCAGCCCTAGTGGGAGCTATTGTCATCGGAAAGCGCGTTAATATGCGAACAGACCCTACCATACCACATCATATGCCCTATGTGATCTTAGGCGGATCATTACTCTGGTTCGGTTGGTTTGGCTTCAATGCAGGTAGTGAGCTTGCGGCAGACGGAGTTGCTGTAATAGCCTTCGTAACGACTCATGTTGCAACGGCTGCCGCTCTTCTAGGCTGGATCATCGTCGAAAAAATACATCATGGTAAAGTCACTGCTTTGGGTGCCATGTCCGGTGCTTTAGCTGGATTGGTTGCAATTACACCGGCCTGTGGTTTCGTCACCCCGACATCCGCAATTGTCATTGGATTGTTGGCAGGCGGTATCTGTTACTGCTCGGTTGTATTCCTGAAAGCCAAATTTGGATACGATGATGCACTTGATGCTTTTGGTATCCACGGTGTTGGCGGAACTTTTGGAGCCATTGCGACTGGAATTTTTTCCACTTCCGCAGTGAACTCTTTAGCCAGCGACGGTCTCTTTTATTCAGGTGATTTTCATCAGGTGCTAGTACAATTGATCGCTGTCTTAGCAACATACGTATATGCAGGCGTTATGACTTTCATCATCCTTAAAGTAATTAGTGTCTTTACACCGCTTAGAGCAACAGATGATGACCAGGTTACAGGTCTTGATACAACGCAACATGGAGAGAGTGCTTATATGGATGCGGACGCATTTTTGACAAGTTCAGCAAAATAAGTTAATCATGATTAAACCGGGATTCGGATGTGGAACAACTGTTGCGGTTGGAAAGCATCTGGATTCCGGTTTTATTAGTTGAAGATTAGCTTTATGATCTTACTTGAATATGTGTTATAAGACCCCTCAAGAATTTTTGGGGGTCTTAATTTGATCTTCCAGCTGTTGAAACGTTTGTTGTTAATTCACTCCTTGGCTGGCCACTTGTAGAGATTATCTCTATTTTCAGCGTATAATGATCTGAATAATACATCGAATCTTTGCCGGTTTTCCTGTTTATTTTGATACATTTCTTTATCAGCATTTCTGTAGATTTCATCAACATTGCCAGGATGGGCATCTCCCAATGCTGCACCGATTGAAAAACTAACAGGCATAAACGGGTTTTGTTTATTGTGTTTTGCCAGTTCTATTTTAATTTTTTCGCAGACCACTTTTAATGAATCAGAGGGGCTGCATGGTAGGATGATGGCAAATTCATCGCCTCCTACCCGCGCCACGACATCGCTTTGCCTCACGGAACGACGGAGAATTTCAGCAGTGACACTAATGAGAACATCGCCGGCTTGATGTCCCAACGTATCGTTTACAACCTTCAGCCCATCTACATCACATTCAATTATCGCTACCGGATTAAACCTTCCAGAACCTATTCTCAACAATTCCTCATTAAAAAAAGCGCGGTTGTATACCCCGGTAAGGTCATCATGAAAACTTATATATTTCAGCCTGTCTTCAATTTTTTTTCTATCGGTGAAATCGGTAAAAATGATGACTGTACCTTTATATTTTTCACTAACATCCAACATGCGGTGAAATCGGATCACCAAATTTCTGGTTTCAGATCTGGGTAACTCTAAATTCTTCTCAATACATACTTCAGTGTCATGACCATGAATAAATATCGTGAATTCTTCAACAAGCCAGGGTAATATTTGTTCTAAACCCTGACTATTTTTGTGATTGGAATAATACGTCGCTCCCGTAATGCCTGCATCCCTAAGAAACCCTTGCGCAGCTTTGTTCATATTGTCAACCCGGTTATCTTTATCCAGAATAATGGCAGGGGTCGGAATACTTTCAAAGATGGTTAAATATTTATTCTTCTCGTTGGTCATCAGTCGGTTGGTATTCTGAAGATTCATCATCAGCGTCTCTTTTGTTTCTCTGGTCCATTCACTGCAAAAAGCGACTTCCACGCGGTCAAAAAACCTATTAATAAATGCGATAAAGTAATCACGGTCTACATTATGTTCGCTGTAAGATTCTGTTAGCAGATCAAGATAAGATTGACGGTAATATTTCATCAATCCTAGGAACATTTCTAAGGTGATCCCGCGATTGCGGTGGCGCTGTGCTTCCAGTAATCCAAAGGCTGCGATTTGATCATTGGCATAGTCTTCATCCACATTTAATTCAGGTATACACGAATAGGATTTGAGGGCGTTCGTTAATGCCTCCGATAACCCACTTATCGAGGTACGCCAGGCTTCTTCGAGGGTTGACGTGTATTTCGTATAATTATGAAGTTTTGCATATTCCAAGGTACGCCGCATGAGAAATATTTCGCTTTGCTCAATTAGATTAATCAAATTCTTCATACTATTACCCCCTCTCCCCCAATTTAAGCAAAAGAGCTATAAAAGAGCTTTAACTTAAATGAATTAAATTCGACAAAAAAATGTAAATTCCTCTCTTCTTCTTAAGGAAGGATTATGGTAAAACGCGTGAATGAAAGCTTGATGGCAAAACAATTTATCATTTTTCTGCATAAAAACGCGTGGATAAGATGACTTCTATCTAATCCACGCCTTCAATATTGAGAAGTCCTAAAATCGACCTTTAAATCTTATAAACAGGTGGCTCCAGAACATATCCTTTGAGTTTTCCATACTCCAAAAACTTGTCATATAGTTTGATTTCTTCAAACAAAAAGGTCATGAAGAGATCCCTGATTACCGGAGAAGTACTATGAATCCTATTCATGATCATTTGCATTAAAAAGATGATTTTTATAGTGTAATACAGGAAGTTTTAACCAGAATCATATATATCATCAGTAAAGCCTATATGAACCGATACTGGAGTTCGGACTTTATTTCCCCCGATTTGGGGCACCATGCCACCCATATGAGAATTCTTGAACTAATTAGGAATCATGATGCGGAACAAGCAAGAAAGGCTATGATTGAACATTTTGAATTCGGAAGAAAATTCAATCAATTGTATTTTAATAGATAACAGTTGTACTGGTACATGCTATAAAAAGGATTGCTTGGTAAGAAGCAGTTCTGCTTCTTCATGTATAAGCGGTTTACTGAAAAGAAATCCTTGAGCACTGTTGCATTGTATGTCTTTAAGAAAAATGAGTATTTCTCTAGTCTCAATTCCTTCGGCAACAACTTCTAATCCCATACCGTGAGCTAAAGTAATGATCGTTTTGGCAATCAATTTTTGTTTGTTGTCTTCTAAAATATCAAAGACAAAATCCTTATCTAATTTAATGATATCAATTGGCAGCTCTTTTAAATAATTCAGAGATGAGTAACCTTTCCCAAAATCATCCAATGCTATTCGTATTCCATAATGCTTTAGCCTATGTAATACATGGATCGTATTATTGATATTCTCAATAGCAGTACTTTCTGTGATTTCCAGTTCAATGTTAGACGGTGACACTCTCGTTTCGGAAAGAATCTTTTCGATAGTTTCAGTGAAATTAGGCTGTTTAAACTGCCTTGCCGATAGATTAATGGAAATATTTAAGTGTTCGTGTCCCATATCATGCCATCCTTTTAACTGATGACACGCAGTGTGCAACGCCCATTCTCCGATAGGAATGATTAGACCAGTTTCTTCTGCTACCGTAATGAATTCCGTAAGTTTGATAAGGCCCTTTTTCGGATGGTACCATCGTATTAACGCTTCAAAACCCTTAATCTTACCACTAATTAAGTCAATTTGTGGTTGATAGAACAAAACAAGTTCATTCTTTTCTATCGCTCTTCTTAGTTTGTTTTCGATGTCTACCCAGTCCAATAAACTCTGATTCATTGAATTTTCATAAAAGCGGAAACCGTTCTTTCCGGAGTTCTTTGCATGATACATTGCAGTATCAGCATTTTTTAATAGTGTATCCACATTTTCTCCGTGCTCGGGATATATCACTATTCCAATACTTGCAGTGATAAAAAACTCATATCCATTTAAAACAAACGGTTCTCTAAAATCTGCCGAGATCCTTTCAAGAATCGATAAAATCTGAATATTATTATCTATATTACGTAATAATATGCCAAACTCGTCCCCTCCCAGACGGGCCACAGTATCGGCTTTCTTGACACAGGAGCTTAACCTTTTGCCAACTTCCATCAATAATAAATCCCCATGAATATGGCCTAATGTATCATTTACAGATTTAAAATTGTCCAGATCTAAATAGAATAACACTGCTTTTTTCTGATTTTGATCAGCCTTGGCAATGTATGAGGATACCTGTTCAAATAATAGGGTTCTATTAGGTAAGTTGGTCAATTGGTCATAGTGAGCTAAGTATAGCAGCTCTTCTTCCGACTTTTGGAGTTCGTCATATTGCTGCCGCAGTTCTTCCTCCGAAGCTGATATTTGTTCATAGGTAACCTCAAGTTTATTATATGCTAACGCCAATTTCGAATAACTTTCGTTGAGTTTTTGAACCATATTTTCAAAAGCTCTAGCTAAGCTCCCTACTTCGTCCTTAGAATGAACATTGACCGTTGTGACGCTTAAGTCTCCTCCGGCAACTCGGTTAGCTTCTTTTTCCAGAACCTCGATCGGCCTTACAATAAATAAAGTGACGTGAACTAGAATCAATACAACCAGAATAAGTACCCCGATAATAATACACATGGATATCTTAGTAAATGATACCAGATTATTATTTACCTCTTGCAAGGGTACAGTAATTGCAATCGACATGTCGGTTCCTGGGACTGGTGCGTATGCGATATATCTTTCTATGCCCTTATATACATAATTGCCGAACCCTTTTTCACCTCTCGCCATTTTTCTCACGGCTTCTTTAAATGATTCAGAACTATCAGGGTCGGTAAGACAATTTTCTCTATTAGCAACATGGATATCAGGGTGGATTACGGTAAGCCCGTCGCTGCGAACGATGAAGGCATAGCCGCTTTGTCCCACTTTAACCGACAGTATGTGTTGTTCAATATCTCTGACAGTAACAGGAATGGCAATCTCACCGGTGACTTTTCCGTTATTGACGATAGGCGCAACCACAGATACCACAAGTTTACCGGTGGATGGAGAAATCAAAGGGCCTTGAATGATTGTTTCACCACTTAATACCCTATTAAAATCTTCAAGTGTGGATACTTTAGCTACGATACCGTCTGCCCCAAAAAAATGTCCATCGGGATCAGCCCAGAGAATATTTTCAAATAACGGATTGTTTTTCCACTCAGATCTAAGATAAGTTAACCCTGCTTCACGGTTACCGTTTAATAATACAGGCGATCTGGCAATTGTACCAACTTCAGCCTTTCGGATGTCAAACCACATTTTGATGATTTCTGCCTGACTATCGGCTGTTTTTACTAACTCATTCTTAATATTTTTAAGAATTACATTCCTTGACTGCCAATAGTTTAGCCCCGCAAGAATGCTAAGTGATATGGTAAAAATTAAAACAAAAATTATGATTATTTTTATCCTTATACTTTTCATTGTGGTTCTCCCATTAACGTAGATGCGTTCGGAAATTATTCCCTAAGATTCAACATCTTTCTCAGGATTTCCTTTTATTGCGCATAATAATTTGTAAGCGCTGGAACAATACCGTCGGAAAGAACAACCTCCCCACTGATACACTAAAAAACAAGTGATCATGGGGAGGTTTTATAATGATTCAAGTTCATACAAATTTTATATTCTAGTACAACGTTTTCTAAATAACTGGACATTCAGCTACATAGCACGGTCTGCGTACCACTATTCCAGCGCCAAGCGGAGCATGGAGGCGAAGCGCAACGGTCCATGGATGGACCTAAGTTAAAATTTGCCAAGGAGGGCAAAAGAATTTTAACTTCCTTAATGCAATTTATGGATGGCGCAAGAGCCGAAAGCGGAATGTGGTGCGTGGGCCGGACCCTAAAAAATCTATTTGTCTAATTATTTAAAAATCATAATACTAGAAGCTTAATTTGAAATCTAAAAGATTTCTTTTTGGCGATTTCTAATTAAAGTATAGAATAAATTGTCATTCGGGAACTAACGTGATATTTAAGAATTTGTTTTAATCAGATAATCTAAATTCAGAGGGATTTTGCTTTCATCGCCTCTGCGGATATTGTCGAACCCGCATTCGAACAACATCTTTCTGCAGCGCGCCATATCCATTCCCCGGTTTTTTGATGTATCGGCTTGGCTATCACGCGGGTTTGCTCCGCTCTCCGCAGTGATAATGTTGGCACCCGATGCATAACTTAATTCATTCGGTTCATGAACCCCCATATAGGCCATAGTGGGAACGGTCAGAGAGCAAAGGGAAATCGTCGCAACAATATGTGCTAGCCTTAGCTCGCTGATTTGACCGTATTTGGCAAGGGGAGAATCAGGAACTGCGACTCTCCGCATTGCCGCGTGCTGAGTTATCCCGATTTCAATGCCGATAAAGATATTGCTAACCAGCTCGTCAACGCCATGCTCCGGGCCTATTGGCTCGCAACAAGTATATAGTTCAAGCCCTGCATCAAGCGCGTTCTTCATTGTTTGAAGACGCTCTCTGGGATCAAGCTTGGTATCAACACCTTCTCTGATCCGACAAACATGGTAGACTCCTGTAACTCCTGCGCTCTTCATCTCTTTAAATGCTTCCAGACTACTGTCTCCGACATTGGCCCATATCTGAGTAGACTTTGGAGCCAATGCTTTCGCCTTACTTATGATTTGCAAATACCGGTCTAGATCATAAGAGTGCATTGTCATAAGATATAATCCATATAAATCATCGTACTGACAGAAGCTCGCTATTTTTTCTTCCAATTCCTCATCACGGAGATGGTTATCTTTGAACCGCGTATGATCCTCTCCGAAAGTACAGAATTTGCATCCGCCGGGGCAAGATGTCACATCAACTCCGATTTGACCTAAAATGATAGCGGAATTATCATTCTTACTCCTGATAATGCTTGAAGCAGCAGATCTGAGTAAACCTGACTCGAAGCTGAGCTCATCAATTGTCAAAAGGTATCTGCAATCCTGCCGATCAAGCGGTATGTTGCTCCAAGCTTTTTCCAGTATTTTATCGAGTTGAGGCGAGATTTTCATTAGTCTGCTCCTTATCCTTTAACTTAAGTTGCGTTACAATTTTATGGCAAGCGGTGCGTATCTTTTTATTCCATTGGCTATGACACTTGTTATTCCGATGCCCACGCTAGAGATAAGCACAATTTCTGAACATGATGTTTTGCCGGGCCATGGGAGTATCAGCATATGAGAACGTACACCGCTGACGGTGTAATCCGTATCGCCGACTTTGGCAAAACCTTTTATGCGATAGGTATAGGGAGCAATAAATTTAAGAAATCCTTGCAATTCATCCAGCGTAATATGGTTCAGAATCTTCAAGATAAAGGTTTGCGGTCTGTTTTCCGGGGTGTTGGAAGAGGCTTTACTTGTTACTTCTGAAGGTTTAATCTGGCGAAATAGTTGCGCAATATCCAGATTGCAGTAGCTCGTAAAATAGATCGGAACATTTGGGTTAACCGTTTTAACCACATTTAGAATCTTGGATTTAACTTCGTCATTAATCAGATCCTCTTTGTTGACAATAGCAGCACCTGCATAGGTCAATTGTTTCCGGACAGCTGGAAGCACACTTTCCAGTTCCAGAAAGGCTTCGCCGTCCAATACGCAGAGGGAGCCGCAGTATCGGCAGGGATGAACCGTTTCTGCCTTTATAGCTTGTAGGATTTGCCCCATACTGCTTGGATCGGCAAGGCCGGAGGCTTCGATCAAGAGGTATTCGATCTCTCTGGAGGACATTTTGATGATGGCCTTGACAAAATTTTCTTTGATACAAGCACAAAAAATTGACCCGTTGGAAAGCTCTGACATGGGTATCCCGTCTTTCTCTATCAGACGGGCATCGATGTTGATTTCGCCAAATTCATTGACGATCAGTCCAATTGGCGTATCATCAAAGTGTTGGAGCAGACGCTCAAGAAGCGTGGTTTTTCCCGAACCCAGGAAACCGGTTAGCAGGATGATCTTGATCACAAACATCCCTCCTTTTTGACATATCAGAAAAACTCTAAATGACTCTTTGATTAATTTCATGGGGTTATCTTATTTGTCATGTTTTTTATTGTATCTTTTAGTAACTTCGGTAATGAGCTCATCGCTGTCAGGGATAATTGAAATGTAGACGCTCTCTCCGTCAATACACATGGTGGGAAGGTTTTTGAGTCCCATTTTTGCGGTTCTAGCGATATCCTCTTTAATAAAGTATTTGTAAACAACATAGTCGGCCATGTCTTTGATTTCATCGTAGATATCGGTAACGCTCTTTACCATATAGGTGCAAGCTGCACACTGCTCAGGATCAAGGGTAAACAACTCGATATAGACTTTGTCCCTGCTTGCATAATCAGGAATCGTAATTTCAATGTCATCGAATCCGCTTGACGAATAGTTGGCAATCATCGACCGGACTTCATCCGGACGATGAACCGCCATCGCACAGGCAACGGTATTCTCTGGCGGTACGTCATAGGGCATGTCACACCCTGGGCTGATAATGAGGTTCTTTTTGTTGTCAATACTGTCAATTAAATCCAGAACGCCTTTCATATTATCTTGTTGGGTCCCAAACAGCATCGTTGTTGTTAATGGAATATTGCCGCTTAATGCAATATTGTACTGGTCGGTAATCACTTTGGCAGCAACCATATCGACATTTTCATCGACAGCCATGGAGTCCGGATACGTCTCGCACATGACTTTAATTTGATAGGATGCATTGCCGCAGACAAAGAAGGACGACTTAACACCTTTCATCCGGATATAATCAAAGACGGCTTTGAACGGTTCATGCAGCAGCTTTGAAAACGACTTCGGAGAGATCTGGCTGACAAGGGGATCAACGACGGCAATGACATCCATCCCTGCTTCAATATATAAGTCGGCCATTTTCTGTGCATATTCGGCACAAAAAGACGTGAGCTGGACAACATAATCCGGATTTTTATTGACGTCTTTAAAAAACTCGCTTCCGCGAAGATGCGAGGCCAACGTCAATGGTCCGCAGATCAATCCGTAAAGCGCCGTTTGATCACCGACTTCTTCTTTCATTACCCGCATCGCTTCCAATACGATCGGTATGCGTCCGGATTCTGCCGTCGGAAATTTGCATTTGCAGGGAATCCCTTTTTCTTTGTCAAAGAGGTGAGATACCACAGAGGGTGGATTGTAATCAGCCCATAGCAGTTCGCACCCTAGAATTTCGGCTTCAATCTGCAAGTCAAAGACAATTGGCATCCCGTCCGGTTGATATAATCTGTAGACTTCCCGCAGACATTCAATTAATTTTGCGGAATCTGTTAAAATTTCTTTTCCCGTGTAACCTTTAAGTTTTCCGGCATGAACACCGGCGAAAGGAATCCATGGGAGCTGTCCATTGGTATCCTCGTGATTCAGTACCTTCATCAGCAATTCTTTACTCATGCTTGCGTCCTCCTAATGGTTTGAATTAAATAGTTATCCAGCGGCCCTGCGTATTATGCAACGTTTTAGCATAAAAAAAGACGCTTACCAAATGAATGGCAAAGCATCGTTGCTTTGGATCGCCTCTTAAACAAAAGTTTAATATTTATAAACAGTGTAAATCACGGTTTTAAAATTGTTAAGCTACAATTTGAAAGGATTTTTAGGATACAATTCAGCGGTGATGATAACGTTTTAGCATAAAAAGATCAAAAGAAATTGTATCCCGAAAAAATTCCGGAATTGTATCTTTGAACTCGGGCATGAGCAATCTATAATACGAACATAGAGTTGACACAGCGGACAAATCATATCGGGATATCCTAAGAGACAATGGAGTCGCAAATATTTTGTGATTCCTTTTTTTATTGAACGCTTTTGGGTGTCGTCGCCGGGATATAAAACAGTCCTGTGTCAAATCAAAGCATATTGTTAGCTTTTAGTTCTGCGTTCCGGGCAAACGGATCAGAATGACAAAAAGCAAGATATGAAGTTCCATAAACAATAAATTTTATAATTAAGGAGGAGAGAAACACGTGAGCAAAGAGATTTTTGAAAAACTCAAAAATTCGATTGTGGAGATGGACAGCGATTTAGCTGAAGAAGCGGCTAATGAAGCAGTTGAAGCAGGTCTTGATCCGTTGGAATGTATTAGTTCCGGCCTTGCGGAAGGCATGACGGTTATGAGCAACTTGTTCGACGAAGGCGAGGCGTTCGTTCCTGATCTTATGATGGCTTCGGAGGCATTTGAAACAGCAGTAAAAATCCTGACGAGTTCACTGTCCGACGAGGAGAAAAACAAGACTTCCTACGGAAAAGTGCTGATCCATACTGTACAGGGAGACATCCACGATATCGGGAAGAACATTGTGAAAACAATGTTTTCGGCCAACAACTTTGAGGTGATTGATTTGGGCCGCGATGTGCCTGTATCCACTGTTATCGAGAAGGCCGAAGAATATAAAGTCGATATCATTTGCGGATCCGCCCTCATGACAACCACAATGGCATCCCAAAGAGATATCATCAACCTTCTGATCGAAGACGGAATTCGCGAAAAATACATTGTGATGTTTGGTGGTGCTCCTGTATCTGCTAAATGGTGCCAAGATATCGGGGCGGATGCCTATGGCGACACAGCCAACGAGGGTATCGCAATTGCCAAAGAGTTAATGGCAAAGAAAAGAGGTGCATAATTCGTGAAATCAATTGGTAAAGGCGTTACAGTTTTTGATGTCTATGACCGGGCAAAATCCGGCCCAAAAGTAGAGGAAAAGGAATGGGATTTTAATATTATCCCCAAGACCGCTACCAAGCTGAAAAAGCAATACGGAATCAAGATGGACAAAAAGACCATTATTCCGGAAGACAAGGAATTGATCGACAATCTGTTCAACGCAGGGTTGGATATGCTTGTGGAATGCGGTGTCTATTGTATTGACACCGGTCGTGTAATCAAGTATACACGCGATGAAGTATTACATGCCATCAAAGTGGCTCCTGACCATTTCACTTACGGTGAAGGTAAGGAAGCGATCAATGTTGTTCCTAGATCATATGCCTCGGCAAAGGCTCCTGTGATTCAGGGAGGACCTACCGGTTCCCCTTGTTCGGAGGAAATGTTTCTGCCAATTCATCAGTCTTATGCCCAGGAACGGATCGTGGATACCATTGTTGACGGCGTTTTGCAGACCGTCATGGGCAAAGACCCTGTACCGGGTTCCCCGTGGGAAATCATGGCTGTGCGTTCCGAGGCCTTACAAGTTCGTGAGGCACAACTCAGAGCGGGACGCTCAGGAATGGGATTGTAGGGGAACGAGACTTCTTTAAGTGCTGCCGGAGTCATCGCTGCTGACTTCGAAGGCGGCATGAGGCCTTCTGATTCCCACGAGGTTTCTCAGCTGAATGAGCTCAAAATCGACGTAGGTGCGTTGGTTGTTGGTGCCCATTACGCTACAGCTGGTGTAAACGTCATGGTAGAACAGATGCCTATTTTTGGCGGATACGCGGGTGGTTTGGAAGAGACCACGATCGTTGATGTCGCCACAACTTTAAATTCATTTGTCATGTTACAGGCCACCTGGCACTTAGATGGGCCCGTGCACGTACGCTGGGGCATTACAACGGCGAGAGAGGCTCTTGCTGTTGCGGGTCACGCGGCACGTGCCATTGAGGAAAACACTCATCTGATGCTGGGAAATCAGTACTATACTTTGGCAGGTCCCTGTACGGTGATGTGCTTGCTGGAGACAGCGGCGCAGGCCATTACAGATACGGCCAGCGGGCGCGAGATTTTGTCTGGTGTCGCAGCCGGTAAAGGTGTTGTCACCGACCTCTTTACCGCAATGGAAGCGCGTTTTATGGGTGAAGTTGCCCACGCAGTCGCTGGTATGGATCTTCATGAAGTAAACATCCTTCTCGATAAACTGGTTTCGATGTACGAAAAAGATTACAAAACAGCTCCTGCAGGGAAAACCTTCCAGGAATGCTACGATCCAAAGAAACTGGTTCCTACCGAGGAATACATCACGGTTTACGACGAAGCTGTTCAAATTATGACTGATTTAGGCCTGACCTATTGGAATGATTAATTTCCATCAGGCATAAATACGAAAACGGTATTCATCTGCCGACAGTCCGTAGGTTAAACGCTTACTGACTCAGGGTGGTTCGTAAGTTCCAGTACCTTGTTAACCCTAAAATTGTAATATAATGGCGGCAGATTTTTTGTAAGACAAGACGGAGGATTGAGGCATACCGAACGTATGCTGATTGACGACAACGCAGTATTACAAAAAATCTGCTGGCAGAATATATGAGATTAGGGTTAACATAGTACTCGCTGCGGGCTGTTGTCAGATGACCACATGGAGGGTGGATCGTAGTGATCTTACGGACTCTAAATCCGTACAGCCGGGTGCGACTCCGGGACTCTCCGCCATAATGTATTTCGGTATAGGTGTCTGGTAATCTCTAAACATTCCGATATGGGACAGGGTTGTTTCATAGAAGAATGTTAACGGGGTTGCAGGCATCTATTTTATTATAATTCAGACGTTTGGGGATGGTATCCATGTTATGTACGCTTGTTTTTCAGCCTTTTGGCACAAGAGTAACACTACAGGAAGGAAAAACATTGCTGCAGGCAGCTCAGGAAGCAGGCGTGCACATACCTGCTTATTGCGGCGGGGAGAAATCTTGCGGTAAATGCAAGATCAAACTCGTTGAAGGAAACTTTGAACAATATCAGATCACTTCGTGTGCAGGTCATCTCTCACCGTTAACAGCGGAAGAAAAGATTCTGCTTTCCGAATCGGAACGCCAGTCAGGATACCGTCTGGCCTGTATGACGCAAGTTCAGGGCGACGTTGTATTGGAGGTACCTCATGAAAGCCGGTTGCAGCCCCAGGTAATTCTTGAGGCAGGAGAAGTCAGAGAAATCCCTTTGGAACCGGCGGTGAAAACATATTATCTTGAGCTTGGTACAGCAACCTTGAAAGATAATCGGGATGATTTCACAAGGGTAAAAGAGGCGCTTTCCGTTTATAAAGAATTGGATGAAAATCTAACCATCGACGTTGAAGCACTGCGCATGCTTTCCCCAGCCATACGGACGGGAGGGTGGAGAATCACCGTTTACATTCTGTATGGCAGGCAAATCATTGGCGTAAGCCCAGGAAGGATTCGCACGTATTACGGTGCAGCAGCAGACATCGGAACGACGACGGTTGTCGTTTACTTGTACGATTTAAGTACTGGCAAGCTCTTGCAGACAGGTTCTTTTATCAATCCGCAGGTACGCTATGGCGATGACGTTATTTCGAGAATATCGTATTGCATGGCCAATAAAAACGGTGTGAAGATTTTACAAGAACTTTTGGTTGATGAACTCAATAAAACCCTGCAAGAGCTGGCGGCAGCCGAAGGATTCTCTTCCGAAGAGATCTGTGAGCAGGTTTTGGTTTTCAATACGGTGATGGCATGCATCGCCCTGGGTTTTTCGCCGGAAGCCCTGGGTGTATCCCCGTTTATTTCTCCCATAGCGCAAGCGTTGGATATTCCAGCCCGAGAACTTGGGATCCGGATCATGCCCGGAGGAAATGTCCATTGTCTGCCTTCGGAAGCGGGCTTTATCGGAGCAGATAATGCGGCGGTTTTAATTGCGGAAGGGCCCCATAAGCAGGATAGAATGAAGCTGATTATTGACATCGGGACAAACAGTGAAATATGTCTTGGGAATCGTGAGAAGCTATATTCCACCTCCTGTGCAACGGGGCCGGCGCTGGAAGGGGCTCAGATCAAATGTGGGATGCGTGCGGCTAAGGGGGCAATTGAAGCAGTTAAAATCAATCCGGTCACGTTGGAGCCTGAGCTAAAAGTAATCGGAACAGAGGGGACGGTGCCGGTTGGAATTTGTGGTTCCGGAATCATCGATGTGATCGCCCAAATGGCCGTGACCGGAATCATTGAACCCGACGGAAGGTTTTCGTCGAATGCAGAATCCCAGAGGATTCGTTTGGGGGACAAGGGAAAAAAAGAGTATGTCCTGTATTTCGGAAAAACACAGGAGGAACGGGACATTGTTGTAACAATGGCAGATGTTAGAGCGGTACAGCTTGCCAAGGCGGCATTGTACGCGGGTGCCAAAACATTGATGCAGCGGTGCGAAATCGCCGTTGTGGATGAGGTCGTCCTTGCCGGCGCTTTTGGCAGCTATATCAATCAGGAAAATGCGCTGAATCTGGGACTGTTCCCGGACTGCAGCTATAAAAACATCAAAATATCAGGAAATGCGGCCGGTGCCGGCGCCCAGATGGCACTATGCAACAGTGACAAGAGGCGCGAAGCTGAAGCGGTGGTCCGCAGGGTGGAATTTGTTGAAACAGCCATGAGAGAGGATTTTGCCAAGAGCTTTTCCCAGGCAATGGTGATTCCGCACAAACACGATCCATTTCCAATCAACAAACCCATGGCCTTTTCCTGCCCGGGTATTCACAATGGGAAAGGGGAGGCATGTGCATACCCCTTAAGCAGCCCCGACGAATTGTTGAACAAAGAGGTTCTCCTCAAAAGCCTGTTGGTAACTGCTTTAGCCGAAAATTCGCGAAAGAGCCTGCCGGAAGGCATGATTGACCTGCCGGGCCCGTTTGCGGCCTTAGGGTATATGGTTTCTCCTGTATCCCTTTATACTTTCGGAAAAAAGCACTCGGAAATGCTTGAAGCAGTCCTGAGCCTGATATTAAACGAATTGTCCGCATATGCCAAAGCGGCAATCGACCATGGCGTGAAAATCATATCCTATGCCGATCCGGCAGGTGACATGGAATATGTGGGGGAGCGGTTCTACAAACAGTTCAGCGGGAAATATAACCGGCTTTTCTTTGGGCAAATAGAGCCCCAGCTGAAAGAGGCGTTGATTCACGTATGCGGTAAGACTTCGTATTCCATGGAAAAGGCAGGATACCTGTTGGCAAGGCCATACCGGGTAGATGCATCAAAGAAATACCGGGATATCTTGTTTGAAGAAACGAAAAATTCCAAGGTAAAATTTTTAGGGCATCACTGTATCAATCAGGAAAGACTACGGGAACCCATTATTTATCGGCTGGAAATGATTTAAGTGAGCGGGAGGATGATTGCATGCTGGAAACACTGCTTAGAAAATGCCTGAAAGGGAATCAAATATCATTCGGTGAGGTTGAATATCTGCTGAGCCGAACAGAAGAAAGCGAAACCAATCAGATTTTTGCAGCTGCAAGACAGGCGCGGCAGGCCGCATTCGGGAATAAAGTTTTTCTCTATGGCTTCGTGTATTTTTCAACATTTTGTCAAAACAGCTGTACGTTTTGTTATTACCGCAAAGAAAATGCCAATCCTCACCGATACCGCAAAACACTTCGGGAAGTGGTCGCCATCGCTGAGGAGCTGCAGAAATCCGGGGTGCATTTGATTGATTTAACCACGGGAGACGATCCTTTTTATACAAAACACCCGGAGCGGCTTGCTTCGATTGTCAAGGCAGTCAAAGAGAAAACAGGGTTGACAGTCATGGTTTCGCCAGGTTTGCTTGACCGGCGCGGACTGGAACTGATTCAGCTGGCAGGGGCCGATTGGTTTGCTCTCTACCAGGAGACACATCGGAAAGCACTGTTTACCCAATTACGGCAGGGACAGAGTTATGAAAAACGGATGCTTGCCAAGCGGTATGCGCAGGATTTGGGGATGCTGCTGGAGGAAGGTCTATTGACCGGTGTTGGCGACACGCTGCAGGATCGTGTTCATTCCTTCAGCGAAATGAGGCAGCTGGGAGCGGCTCAGATCAGGACGATGACCTTTATCCAGCAAGAAGGAGCACCGCTTAAAGGAACGGTGAATCCGGAATATCATAGCGAACTGATGAATATCGCAGTCATGCGGTTGCTGTTCCCGGATGAATTGATTCCGGCTTCGCTGGATGTCGAAGGGCTGGCCGGCCTTGAAAAAAGGCTGATGGCCGGGGCTAACGTGGTCACCTCGATCATTCCGCCCGAACAAGGATTCTCTGGAGTTGCCAACTGCAAGCATGATATTGATGAAGGCTACCGCACAGTGGCAGGTATTCAGAATACGTTAAAACGATGCCACCTGGAGAATGCCGATACCCAGGACTACAACCGCTGGGTTGCAGACAGAAGGAATGCGGACAAAGCCAACGTTCGGACAGGCTGCCGATAATATATTCATTTTAGAGGGAGTCATTTTATGATAAACATACTAATCATCGGTGCGAAGCTGCAGGGGGTTGAGGCTATCTATCTGGCGAAGAAGGCGGGATATTATGTTACGGTGATTGACCATAACGCAGAAGCCCCGGGCCGCGATCTGGCGGACGAATTCATTAATGCGGACATTTTTGATGAAGAAGCTGTGCTTTCGGTATTGTCCAAAGCGGAGGTCGTGCTCCCGGTCATTGAGGATGCGGACGTCCTGGCAAAAGTACAAGCGTATGGGCAACGGTTGGGTCTGAAAGTCTTGTTTGATCTCAAGGCGTACACTATTTCGCGTTCAAAAACCAACTCCAACGACCTATTTTTTAAGAATAACCTGCCGGTGCCAAAAATTTATCCGGACTGCACTTTCCCGGTTATTTTAAAGCCGGACGGAGAAAGCGGCAGCAGGAATGTCATCAAGGCTTACAGTCAATCCGAAATTGAAGCGTACCTGGAGGGACATATTGGGGAACAAACCGTCGTCCAGGAATATCTAGAGGGTGCGTCCTATTCCCTTGAGGTTATTGGAGACGGAGAACACTTTTATTTTCCGCAAATCACCGAGGTCGTGGTGGCTGATGATTACGATTGCAAACGGATTATTGCTCCCGCCGCTATAGGAGAAACGGAAAAGCAGCAGATGCTGGCAATCGGCCAAAGTTTGGCGGAGAGTCTGAAAATTAAGGGCATTTTCGACATTGAAGTCATCAGCCACAAGGGGAAGCTGAAACTATTGGAAATTGATGCGAGGCTGCCGAGCCAGACACCCGTCAGCGTCTATCATTCCACAGGGATGAACATGGTGCATATGATGACGGAGCTGGCACTGGGAAACAGCGAAAGCGTCAGGATCCTGCCGGCAAAGCAGGTTTGCATCTATCAGCAGATACACGTCAGCGGTGGGAAAATCACGGTGGCAGGTGAACATATGATTGCGTCCTGCCGGCATTTAAAAATTCGCGAGGGCCTTTTCGGCTGTAAGGAAGCGATTACCGACTATGAGGAAGGCAGCCATAATTGGAAAGGAATCATTATTGTTGTTGGGGAAAGCCAGGAAAAGGCATATGCGGCTTTTGACAGGTTCATTGGGCAGATGAAAAAAGAACTGGAGATAGAAAACTGGGAATTAGTTGATTGAAGGGAGGTAAGTACTAGCGGTTATGTCAAGACTACTGAAGTCCGATATCAATTTCATTAAAGCTCAGATCGGGGCTTATGACGAACATTTTAGAGAGCAGACAGGCTGTAAAATGGCGGAAATCGCCAAGAAAGCGGTTGGCTATACACAGGAGGAGTGCGTGGTCAAAACGGCAGTTGTCCCGGTTACAAGCGGTTTGGGTCTGATATCGGGATTCTCACAGGCTGTGGGGGCAATTCTTCGTTACGCAGGGGCAGAGGTGATGATTACGGAAAAGACGGATGTCGCCGGGCTTCAGCACGCCTTCATGTCACCATGCAAGCTGGCATTCATGGCTGATGATGACGTTTGTGCGGCTTTTGGCATCAACGCTGCTGCCCATTCCGACAATGGCTGGGCTACGGGAAGCGGTTTTGCCGCCGCCCTGACAGAGGCGATGAAAAAACAGGGGATTGATCCAGTTGGGCAACGGGTGCTGATTATTGGCTCTGGACCTGTGGGACAGGCGGCAGCCGAATATATCGCCCAGCAAAATGCGGTGCCGGTTATCTGTGATTTGGATCAGCACAAAGCTTCCGCTTTAGCAGCATCACTGCGGAATTCACAGTGGGTTTCAGCACCCGCGCCTGTCAAGGAGTATGCCTATATTGTGGATGCCAGCCCGGCTGGGAATTTTATTACGGGAAAGGACGTAAGGGCAACGACAATTATCGCGGCGCCAGGTATGCCCTGCGGGGTAACGCCTGAGGCGACAAAGAAAGCGACGGTTATTCATAATCCTCTAGAACTGGGGATCATGACCATGTATTTTGATTGCCTGAAACAGCTGGAGGGCTGACTTATGGAACAAGCAAAAAAGGATTCCCAAAAACAAAAAAATATACGATTCATATCCAAGAATCAAAGTCTCTTTCGATTAATCGACAAAGTAAAACTCTGGCCGTCGCGCACCGGAACACTGCACGGGGTTAAAACACTGGAAAACAGAGGAAATAACATGGTTGTGACAACGCACTGCGGGGAGACGTTTGTTGTCTGGAATTCGAAAAACAGCCGAAGCGCACGGTGGCTGCGCAATCGATGGTGTAAATATCCCTGCGAAAAGTGTAAAATTCCTGAGTGGAAGCTGACCAAATACTCACAGACGGTATTTACGGATAACAGAAGATAGGTGATAATATTGAGCATGGAATTTACGGAAACGCAAAAAAACAGGCTGACGGAGCTGGGAGTCAAAAGAGAAGCCGCAGCTTCGAATTTTAATACGGCCATGGAAAGAGATCAGGCATTTAAAATAATTGAAAAGACGGCAGCTGAGAAAAACAAGGAAGACTTGCGACAGCTGCTTGGAGTCAGTCATAAACCTGCGCTGTGCCGCCTGCAGCAGGAATTGGCGGACGCGTTGTGCCGCAACGGATTTACTCAAGTGACTACCCCAACCATCATCACGTCAAAAGCCATGGAAAAGATGACAATTGACCAGAACAATCCGCTATATAAACAGGTATTTTGGCTCGATGCTAAAACCTGTCTGCGTCCGATGCTTGCGCCGAATCTTTATGAAGTCTCACGCAAAATAATGACCAGCCAGAAGCTGCCGCTGCGCATTTTTGAAATCGGGTCCTGTTTTCGCAAGGAATCGGAGGGCAACTCCCATTTAAAAGAATTTACCATGCTCAATCTCGTCGAGTGGGGAACACCCGAGGACGAAAGAATCGACCGGCTGAAGGGCTTGGCAGAGCTTGTCTTAAAGACTGCCCAAATCGACGATTATTCCCTCCAGGAAGAGGACTCGGTCGTTTATGGCATCGGACTGGATGTGGTAAGCAAAGATGGCTTGGAGTTGGCATCCACTTCGATGGGGCCGCATCCGCTGGATGATCAATGGAATATGACCTGTTCTTGGGTCGGTATCGGCTTTGGGTTGGAACGGCTGCTCATGCATCGGGAAAAGCAAAACGGAATTCAGCGTTATGCGAAAAGCAATGTTTTTCTGGATGGTGTTTGTTTAAAGATCAAATAACGCTGTGCTGAGGACAGAGGGAGAAGATGCCAATGAAAAACCACGTGATTCGCTTAGATAAGAATCAGGGAAAGGATCTTGCCGAAAAAGCATTTCGGGATATGTGCGGTTATAACAGGGGAAAAACAGTCTCTCCAAAAATCATTGAGCGATCACTGCGAAGCTTGGATGATGTGGATGATCAAATTGCGATTACTGTCTTAATCTCGGAATATGAAAAACCGTATTATGACGGAACTGAAATGATACTGGACGGACAAGCGTTTTTCTGCCAGGCATTGGCCCAAATTCCGGCGGGGGAGATTGAGCGGGTTTACGTCTACCTGCTGACTGCCGGCGAGGTGGATTTGAGCGGTGCCAGCGGCTTAAATAGTGTCTACTATGATATTTGGCAGAATGCCTATGTGGACGCCGGACAGGAAATCTTAAGACGCCATCTCCAGGGGCTAAGCTGCAACCACGATAAATTCGTATCAGGGAATTTTGGACCGGGATATTTCGGAATGGAAATTTCTCTGGTCGAGAAGATTTTTTCCATACTTGACGCAGACAAAATAAATATGAAATTGCTCAGCGGTGGTTTTATGTACCCCCTTAAAAGCTATGCCGGATTTTTCGCAGTTACAAGCAGCAAGCAAAATGTTGCTGAAATCGACTGCGATAATTGCATGTCTTCGGGGAAAACTTGTGTGTACTGCAGGGCGGGAAGAAAAATGAAACAGGCGTTATTCTCGTGATATCCAATAAGTGAATAAACATTTTATTATTGAGCATAAAAATAACCGGAACACATATTAGAAATGCTGTTGACCATAGCAATTTTCAACAATTGTTTTGCTGAGACAGTTATTTTATAATGATTATAATAGCTTTGTATGTGTCAATCGTGAGAGAGGGATTTTTGTGCTTATTCTTAATAACAACGGCCGATCTTTGTATGAACAATTATACGAAGCCTTGCGGCAGAGTATTCTACAAGGAGATCTGAAAGAAAACGATGCTCTTAAGCCGATTCGGGTTTTGGCAGAGGAACTGCAAATCAGTAATAACACAGTAAGCAAGGCCTATCTGCAATTGCTGGATGAAGGCTATATTCGATCAGTCCAAGGCAGCGGGTATTATGTGGAAAACGTGGAAACACTAGAGATTTCAAGGGCGTTAGCCGGTACAGTACCGGAGAAAATAGTAAAATCGGGAAATAGTTCAGAAGGTGCAGCCTCGGAGCAGTCTGCCCAGCTGAAATATGATTTTAATTATGCGAGCTTTGAATCAAGCTTTTTCCCTTGGACAAAGTGGCGAAAGTATACGCTGGACGCGATGCTCGAGGAATCCTACGCCATGGATATCGCATATGAATGCAACAAAGGAAATGTAAAATTAAGAGAAAGTCTGTGCAATTATGTGAACACCAGCCGGGGTGTAAAATGCACTTTAGATCAACTTGTTATCTCTGCCGGCACACAATTTGCGATGGATATTATACTGGAATTATTGCCCGAGGAAATACACACCATAGGCGTAGAAGACCCCAGCTTTATTGGTATGCAAAAAATCTTTACAAATAAACGGTTTTCAATCAAAATGCTCCCCCTTACCGATTCCGGTATTGATATGGATGCCTTAGAAAACTCAAAATGCCAATTGCTTTATTTAACGCCTTCCCATCAATTTCCCACCGGAGTCACGACATCTTTAACAAAACGTCTGCAGATTCTCGAATGGGCAAAAAAGAATCAGGCCTATATTATTGAAAACGATTATGATAATGAATTTCTGTATGGAGAAAAACCGCTTCCGTCTATTGGGTCTTTGAGCAGCGGGCAGAATGTTATTTATTTGAGCACCCTGTCAAAGGTTCTCTCTCCTTCGATACGGTGTGCATATTTTGTACTGCCATACAATCTCATGGCGGTTTATCAAGAAAAATACAAATATTACAATTCGTCACTTCCAACTTATCATCAAACGGCATTAGCTTATTTCATCAGGGATGGGCACCTGGAAAGACACGTACGAAAACTCTCTCAGCTGCATCGGAGAAAATACGAGATATTCAAAAAAGTAATGCAGGAGCAGCTTGCAGACAGCGTTAAAATTTATCCGACGCCAGCGGGTTCGCATGTATTAATCCAAATAATGGGATGTATGAATCAGGAAGATTTGATAAATAAAATGAGACTAAGGGGATTTGGCATTTACGGCACAAAAGTCTACTGGCAGAACCAGCAAAAAGCTCCGGAAAACATTTTTCTTTTTGGGTTCAATTCTCTGCCTGAGGAAGAAATGGAAGCGGCGATTAAGGGACTTGCCTGTGCCTTAAAGGAGATTTTATGAAGTTTTAGGCTATAATCAAATGGAAATATAATGAAACAAATAACATGGTGTAAAGGAGAAAAACATGGCTATCCTGGTTACAGGCGGCGCCGGATATATCGGCAGCCATACCGTCTCAGAACTTACTGCCCATGGTGAAGATGTTATCGTTTTAGATAATCTTCAAAAAGGACACCGTCAAGCCATAAACAATGTTGTTTTTTATCATGGGGATATCCGTGACCCTCAAGTAACAGATCGTATTTTTAGTGAAAACCGGATCGATGCCGTCGTCCATTTCGCAGCAGATTCTCTGGTCGGTGAAAGCGTGGCAGATCCTTTGAAATACTATGATAATAATGTCATTACGGCGCAGCGTTTGTTAACCCAAATGAATAAGCATCATGTTAAAAAGATTGTTTTTTCATCAACAGCTGCTGTATATGGTGAACCGGTCAATATTCCAATTAAAGAAACCGATCGGACACTTCCTACCAATCCGTACGGTGAAACGAAGCTGGCTATAGAAAAGATGCTGCATTACTGTGACCGGGCTTATGGCATCAAATACATTGCGTTGCGCTATTTTAATGCAGCCGGTGCGCATCCGTACGGTACTATCGGTGAAGATCACCATCCGGAAAGTCATCTGATTCCAATCATTCTGCAGGCTGCCTTGGGTCAGCGCGGAGAAATAGCGATTTATGGCAACGATTACCCGACACCGGACGGAACGTGTATTCGTGATTATATCCATGTCATGGATTTAGCCCAAGCGCATCGCTTAGCACTTCAAAGACTTAAGAATACTGAGGAAAGCGACGTTTATAATCTCGGGAACGGGAAAGGTTTTTCTGTATTCGAGGTCGTAAAAAAAGCACGAGCCATAACAGGTCATGCTATCCCGGCCAGCATCGTAGCCAGGCGTCCCGGCGATCCCGCAGTCCTTGTGGCATCATCGGAAAAAGCAAGGACCTTGCTTGGATGGACGCCGCACTATCACGAATTAGATGAAATCATAGCTAGCGCCTGGAAGTGGCACAAAGCAAACCCGGGTGGATTTGGTAACTGATTGGACGTTGGCATTTTACCGATTCTTGGTTAATAAAGGAAGTCATTATGCATAAAAGGTATCATACCCTTAATGAACACTTACGCGAGGTTTTTGGTGAAAAGGTTATTAAAGTATCTCTTGATGCTGGATTGAGCTGTCCAAATCGGGATGGGACATTGGGCAGCGGTGGCTGCATCTTTTGCAGCGAAATGGGATCCGGTGATTTTGCAGGGCAAAGAGGTTTATCCATTAAGGAGCAGTTTGACCAAGTCCGGGCTAGGACAGTCAAAAAATGGCCCAGAGCAAAATATATTGCCTATTTTCAATCATTTTCTGCGACCTACGGTCCAGTGGACTATCTCGAAAAAATATACAGAGAAGCCCTGGCAGTTGAACATGTTGTTGGAATATCCGTATCGACAAGGCCGGACTGCCTGAATGAGGGAATTCTTAATGTACTGGAAAAATTGAACAGAGAAACATATCTATGGGTGGAGCTTGGACTGCAATCAGCACATGACCAGACTCTTGCCTGGATGAACCGGGGACATGACTTTCGATGTTTCCTGGAAGGGGTTCAAAAACTCAAGCAACGGAATATCCGCGTATGTGCCCATATGATTATGGGAATTCCAATAGAGACCAGAGAAGACATGCTGCAGACGGCTCTTACGCTTGCCAAGCTGCCTATTCAGGGTGTTAAAATTCATTCACTGCATGTTCTTCGCGGGACAAAACTTGCCGAATTGTACGTACAAGGAGGACTTAAGCTTTTGTCCATGGATGAATACATCCGTCTGGTTACAGATATCCTCGAGATTCTCCCCCCGGAAATGATCGTTCACCGGTTGATGGGGGATGGACCACTTAACGATGTCATTGCTCCCGAATGGACACGACGTAAATGGGAAGTTTTGAACGGGATCGATCAGGAAATGGAACGGCGCAACAGCCAGCAAGGGATTAACTGTATTCCCTAGTGTTATAACAAAAGCCGCGTATCCGAAAAACGGTTTGATGGGTTTATGATCCGCAACGAAAATTGCTTACGGTTCATCGTCGGTACAATGATTTTCATAGTACACAATTTTCCCTTCCCAAGTCTTTAATACAGCCCTATGTTCATCAAGGGACAACAGATACTGTGGAAGAAGCGGAGTTTTACCGCCGCCTTTTGGAGCATTTATGATATACGTCGGAACCGCAAGACCGGATGTAAACCCCCGGAGAGCTTCCATAACCGCAAGTCCTTGCTGAATGGAAGGGATAAAATGGCGGGTGCCTTTTACGTTTTTAGCATGGAAAATATAGTAGGGACGAACCCGGATCTTTAACAGCTCCTGGTTCAATTTTTTCATGACATGGGGGTCTGTATTGATTCCTTTTAAGAGCACGGCCTGATTGCCAAGAATAACACCGGCGGAAATCAGTTTGTCAGCCGCTAACTTTGCCGCAGGAGTCACTTCCTTGGGATGGTTGAATTGTGTATTCAAATAAATAGGTGGATACTTGGCTAGAATCTTGATCAGATTATCGGTAATGCGCATGGGTAACGTTACCGGTACCCGGGTACCTATACGCTTAATTTCGACATGAGGGATGGCGTGTAGTTCCGAAAGGAGCCAATCCAGTACATCATCACTTAATAGGAGTGCGTCTCCCCCGGTTACCAGGACATCCCTGATCTCGGGATTCATACGAATATAATTGAGGGCTTCTACAAGTTCCTGGGTTGATTTATGTTCATCTGTTTCTCCAATATTTCGGCGGCGCTGGCAATGACGACAGTACATCCCGCACATATTGGTCACGTTAATAATCAATCGATCAGGATAACGTCGGGTAATGCAGGCGGCAGGTGAATTCAAAACTTCACCCATAGGATCTGTCTCGCCATACTTATCCTGCAGTTCGTCTATGCTTGGTAACCCTTGCATGGCAATAGGGTCACGCGGGTTGCTAAAATCCATTAGGCTTAAGTAATAGGGGGAAATTGCCCAACGGTAAACACGACCAACTTGGGTAATCTCCATAATTTTCTCTTTAGTCATTGGGAAAATAGCGCTTAGAATGCTGGCGTCAGTAATTCTATGGGCCATCTGCCAGCGCCAATCATTCCAATCTTCCAGAGAGGCATTAAAGAAATGGCAAATTCTGTCTCTTTGAGAATGGTACAACTCCGATATATTAAATCCAGTAGGAATGATGGCAGCCTTTTTAAGATAGGGTTGGGCATGATGTCTTAGCTCAGCGGCTCGTTTCAAAGCAAATGAACGGGATTCATGATCATTTCGATATAAAGCAATCGCCATAATATCCCCTCCTCATCAATCAGGAATTCCAACACCGTATAAAGAAAAAAGCAGATATAAGTAAAATATTTACTGCCAACCAATCATAACATTTAAAGTTGTCAGATGCAAGGGGGAAATAATTGCATAATTTGCGCATTTTAATAGAAATAGTGTGAATGATTACGAATAATCCGGCTAAAATCGTGTAAATCATCTTAGATGACAGTATTTAACCGGCAAATAGGTTATCTGTGTCAAAAGTAGGGTATAATGCCTAAAAAACCATTGTCATCCCTATTCCCCTGGGGTAGAATTGTAACAACAGGAAAAGTAAAGATTTATTACGTACGCGAAAGTAAGGGGTTTAAATTGGAACAGGCAAGGTATCAGGAAATCGCCTATGAAATTGCACATGCTGTCGTTCTTGGGGAGTATCATGAGGGCGATAAGATTCATGGAAGATCGACGTTAGCCGGAAGATTCAATGTTTCTCCTGAAACCATCCGCAGAGCCATAGCAATCCTGCAAAGCGAAGGTGTCGTTGAGGTCAAACAGGGCAGCGGTATCGTTGTGGTTTCACGTACGGAAGCTGAAAAATTTCTAAAATCCTTTGACCAAAAAAATGAGATCCAAGCATTTATGGATGAGTTAAAAAGTTTGATGGATAAACGAAAAGAAATTGATAAACAGATTGACACCCTTTTACAAAAGGTTTCTACGTATGCCGATCGATTTATTACGCGCTGGAATGATGTTCAGGAAATAGAGATTCCGCAGGATTCAGCAGCGGTAGGTTCAACATTGACCGAGCTAAAGGTAAGAGAAAAGACTGGCGCAACGGTTGTCGGTGTCGTTCGTAACGGTGTCGAGAACTTTTCGCCCGGTGCGGACTTCCTTTTAGACGCAGGTGATATTTTACTTCTCGTTCTAAATTCAGAGGAAGGAAGAAAGAAAATCCAGACCTTACTTAAAAAGGGCGTGAAGAAACGATTATGACAGAAAACGTTTTGAAAACAAGTAAAGCCAAAGTAAAGATGATTACCATTTGGAATAGGAATAAAGATACTGTACTCTTGCTGGTTTTTATTTTAGAAATAATACTCGGTATTTATCTGGAAAATGCTTACCTTCTTGCTGCCTTTATGATCTTGGATGCCTGTTATTACTACTGGGAAAAAAAGAGAATGGAGAAAAAAGCAGCACCCCAAAATACGATGCAGCGTGAAGCATTGAGCGTGAAAATAGCACATGAGACACTGCCTTATATGCGCGGTGGGTTAAATGAACAAAACGCAGCAGAAATCGCAAGGATCATACAGGATATTTCACAGGTCGCGGCCGTCTCGATCACTGACTGTGAAAAACAGCTGGCGTATCTTGGGGCCGGCTGTGAGATGCACCATCCTGGGGATAAAATCCTGACTGAAGCCACACGGGAAGTCATACGGACGGCTAAGTATAAAATAGTAGAGACACAAGCCGGATTAAACTGCCCCATGTTCGGGAGTTGTGATTGCCCGTTAGCAGCAGCAATCATTGTCCCTTTGGTTTGCCGCGGCAATGTTGTCGGGACGTTTAAACTCTATGAGACAAAAGGTGGAGCAATATCGCCGGATATCGCTCGCTTAGCCATTGGAATGGGTCAGATCTTAAGCCTCCAGGTGGAAATCGCCGAGTTGGACCATCAGGCGAATTTGGCCATGGAAGCTCGTCTCGATGCCCTGCAGGCACAGATTAATCCGCATTTCTTTTTTAATGTGCTTAATACGATTATTGCCACCAGTCGGACGAATCCCAATCGTGCCCGGAGGCTGCTGATCCATCTGGCAGAATTCTTCCGGAAGGCATTAAAGTCCAGGGGTACTCAAATCTCGCTGTTGGAAGAAATGGAGTTCGTAAATAATTATTTTGTCTTGGAAAAAGCGCGTTTTGGGAAAAAACTGAAAATAAAGCATGAGATTCCGAGGGATCTTATGAACGCAGAAGTCCCCCGATTAAGCATCCAACCGTTAGTGGAAAATGCGGTGAAACATGGTATTACCCCCATGCTTACACCGAATGGTATCGTAACCATCAACGTAACAAAAATGGAAAAGGACGATGGAAACTCCGAACTGATGGTGAAAGTGATAGATAATGGTATGGGTATCGAAGAAGAACGATTAAAAGATGTTCTTCTACCCGGTGTCGGTTCCGGCAACGGCGTAGGACTTGCCAATGTTCATGCCCGGCTCAAGGGAATGTACGGCGAAGAATACGGTTTAACGTTTGAAAGTAAACTTGGAGAAGGTACGACCGTAACCATGCGGCTTCCCTATTCGGAAATCATCAAGCCGGATAGTCCTGTCAACAGGTCCGATGACATCATGACGCTGACGGATAATAATATGGCATTAATGGATAATGATGCGAATGGATAGAAAAGTTGCCTTCATTAGGAATAATGTTTAGAAATGAGGATCAGCGTGTATCCTGGAATTGATATAATTGAAATTTCACGGTTTGAGCAAGCATACAGACGACACCCCAGATTAGCCGCTCGTCTATTTACGGAAAAAGAACTGGCTCTGCTCGAGAATAAAAACATCGCTTCTTTAGCGGCTCGATTTGCCGGTAAAGAAGCGGTTTTAAAGGCTTTGGGGATTGGACTTAGCGGTGTTTCCTGGCATGATATTGAAATATTCCAGAACACAACAGGAGAACCCTATGTTGTACTTAGTGACAGAGCGTGTATCATAGCCCGAGCAAGAGGGGCCGGCATAGTGCGTCTCAGCCTTTCTCATACCAAGGAGATGGCAATTGCGTCGGCCATTTTGGTATAAACGCTTTTTTCATTTGACGCAGTACGCTATAATAATAAAAGTATATTCAATAAGAAATATAATTTTCCGAGGAGGGCTATAAGATGCGTATTGTAAGTGCCGGACAAATGCGCAATATTGATTCCCATGCCATTAATGACTTCGGCATCCCGGGATCAATTCTCATGGAAAATGCTGCTCTGGCTGTGGTTCGGGAAATAAAATCCCTTCTGGAAGTTGGCGGAAAATGTCTGCGCGGACAAAAGGCCGTCATACTTGTCGGTAAAGGAAACAACGGCGGTGACGGTCTGGCTGTCGCCAGGCACCTCCGCATTTTAGGGATGGAAGTAACTGTTTTTCTCTTTGCTGTCCCCACCGAACTGCAAGGGGATGCCAGGTTAAACTATGATTTATATCAAAAAATGGGTGAAAAGATTATCCCGGTTGATGATGAAAAACAGCTTCGTTTGTTCAAACTGGCACTGATGCAATCGAATGTGGCTGTTGACGCACTCTATGGCACCGGTTTTAAAGGGGCTATTCCTGAATTTATCCAGGGTTTCATTGAAGATTTGAATAAAACAGATCTTCCTGTTGTTTGCATTGATATCCCCAGCGGGTTAGAAACGGATACCGGAAAAGTACATAATATTGCGGTAAAAGGGGATGTCACTGTTACGTTTGGGCTGCCAAAGCTGGGGCATTTTCTGGGAGAAGGCCTGATTTATACAGGAAGGCTGGTGACGGATCCGATTTCTATACCGGAAATTGTCATCAGCGAGGAAAAAATATTTGCCTACCTTTTAACGGATGAAGTTATCAAACCGCTCATCCCGATTCGGCATCCATTAGGGCACAAAGGGACACATGGCAAGGGGATATTGATCGGCGGATCATTGGGGATGAGCGGCGCCGTCATGTTAGCCGGGCGTTCTGCTCTACGCTGCGGTATCGGACTGCTTCAGATCGTAACACCGGAAGCAATCGCGGAAACAGTTGATCTGGGTGTAATCGAAGCAACCGTTTGGCCGGCGCCGGACTATGAAATGCTCTCAGCCAATGCCTGGCTAAATATCAAAGAGCGGCTGACGGATGCAGATGCTTGTGCTGTTGGACCGGGACTTAAGCAAACGGAGTCATTTCTTGCAGTTATAAAAAATATACTTGTAGAGACAAATATTCCAGTCATACTCGATGCCGATGCGTTAAACCTGATGGCGAAGGAACCGGAACTCTTAAGTGCCAGGAAAGGTAAGGGCAATCTCATTTTAACGCCGCATCCGGGTGAAATGGCACGCTTATGCGGTATGACACCAGCGGAAGTACAGGACGACCGCCTTAAGATTGCGATGGCTAAAGCTGTTGAGTGGGGAGCTATCATCGTTCTTAAGGGGGCGGGTACCATTGTGGCATCACCTGACGGGAGAGTATTCCTTAATATGACCGGGAATACTGGCTTGGGTACAGGCGGTACCGGGGATGTCCTGACTGGCAGTATCCTATCCTGGACTGCCCAAGGCGTGCCGCCACTTGGTGCAGCGTGTATGGGAGTATACCTTCATGGTAAAGCAGCGGATTCCTTGAAAGAGCAATATGGGTTATCTGGCTATACCGCATCGGAAGTAACGGAGTATTTGCCCAAGGTTCGCAGAGAAATTGAAGAGCAAAAAAATTAATATATGGACAGAACACATGAGGAGAATAAAATGGAATTTTTTCGTCCGGTTTGGGCAGAAATTGATTTAGGCGCATTGAAACGAAATTTCAGAAGGGTAAAAAGTTTCACCAAAAGTGATGTGATGCCCATTGTCAAGGCAGATGCCTACGGACACGGTGCCATAGCGGTAGTCCGCGCTTTAAGAGAAGAAGGGGTAACTCGTTTTGGCGTTGCGATATTAGATGAAGCACTGGAATTGCGGAAGGAATTTCCGGATATTGCCATCATGGTCATCGGACCGACGCTCCCGGAGTATTCGGAGATCATGGTCAGAGATGATATTATCCCGGAGGTATTTCAACTGCGCCAGGCTGAGGCCCTATCGGCTGCGGCCGAGAAGTTGCATAAAACAGCCAGGCTGCATATCAAAGTGGATACAGGGATGGGCAGGATCGGGTTTCGGGATAATGCGTTTGAAGCGATTCAAAAGATTGCCGGGCTTCCCGGTCTTTTTTTGGAAGGAATCTATACGCATCTCGCTACTGCTGATGGCACCGATCTGACCTATGTCTCCAAACAGCTAACGCTATTTAATACCCTTCGTGATCAGTTACGTGCTGCCGGAATTACTATTCCGATCCGCCATGCGGCTAATTCTGCAGCGATCATCCAAGTGCCTGAAAGTCATTTTGAACTTTGCCGTCCGGGGATTATTTTATATGGACTTTTGCCGATGACGCATACCGGCCAGGAAGCAGGATTTGAACCGGTACTTTCATTGAAGACGCGTATATCTCAATTGAAAACAATCCGCAAAGGGGAGAGTGTCGGATATGGCAGGACCTTTGTTGCGGAACGTCCGACGCAAGTGGCGACGCTCCCGATCGGCTATGCTGACGGTTGGCGGCGGTCATTGTCCAATAACGGTGAGGTCCTGATCAAAGGGAAACGGGCGGCGATCATCGGCAGGATCTGTATGGACCAAACGATGGTGGATGTGACCGATATTCGCGGGGTAGACGAAGGGGACGAAGCGATCTTAATCGGCGATTGCGGGGAAGATCGAATTACAGCCGATGAAATTGCGGGCCGTTGCGGGACTATCAGTTATGAGATCACCTGCGGCTTGACCAAAAGAGTGCCGCGAGTGATAGTAGACAATGATATTTAGAGAATAATATTGTCGAAAATAATAGTTGATTCCATTATAAAAGGGCGCTATAATGAGTCTGGATTATATCCAAAAACGATTGAATCCAACTTAATGGATAATTGAATACGTGTAGAACAGGTGTTGAATGATGCAGGCAGCATCATTTAGTGAAAAGGAAAGTCGGGTTAAAGCCCGCGCGGTCACGCCGCTGTAATAGAGGAGTTCTTCAGGAATGCCACTGGGAAACTGGGAAGGTCTGGAGAATGATGATACTGGAGCCAGAAGACCTGCCTGTTTGATCTCACCGTTATACTCTACGAGCGATAGAGAGGTGTGTGGTATTTCAAAAGGTATTTCCTTCGAATATAACCTCTCAACATAACGAGTTGAGAGATTTTTTTTCTGTTCACGGATGAACAACTGGGCCGAACAAAGATCATTCATAATTCGCAGTACCTTGTTTATTGCAAACTATCGGCTTAGTCCATATGGAGAGTTGGCGCTTCACTTATGTCACGGATGACAAGAAGAAATCCGGAATATCAATTTACGGCTTCCAATAAATCGGATATCTTCTGGAGATTTCGATATACTTCAAATAAAGTTAATTGAGCTTTACATAGAAATAAATTTAAACTAAGGAAATAAGTACTTATGGACCAGGCAGAACTTTATGTCCTCAAACAAAATAAAAAACTGCGCTGCGGCTTCACGACAGGATCCTGCGCGGCGGCAGCAGCCAAAGCCGGAACTGTGATGCTGCTGAGCGGCGAACTGTGTACGGAAATAGCCATTGCTACACCGAAAGGCATCGTCACCACGATGAAAGTACTGGAAATACAGCGGGATGATCATCAGGTGACCTGTGCCGTCAAAAAAAACAGCGGCGATGATCCGGATGTGACCGACGGGATCCTCATTTTCGCTACGGTTGCCAAAGCGCAAGAGCAGGCTATTCGCGTCGACGGCGGCACGGGAGTTGGCCGGGTCACAAAGCCCGGACTGGCCTGCCCAGTAGGAGAAGCAGCAATCAATCCGGTTCCCCGAAGTATGATCATCGCGGAAGCAGAGAAAGTCTGCAACGCGCTGGGCTATGAGGGTGGTCTCACTATTACGATTTCTGTTCCGGAAGGGGAAGCGGTTGCCAGGAAAACTTTCAATCCCCGTTTGGGTATCGTCGGCGGGATTTCGATTTTGGGGACTTCCGGCATGGTTGAACCCATGAGCGAGAAAGCGTTGATCGATACGGTTCGGCTTGAGATGAACCAGCAAAAGGAAAAGGGCTGCCGCCATCTGTTGGTGTGCCCGGGAAACTACGGGGAAACATTTGCCCGCGGGACATTAGGATTACAGAATACCTTGGTCCAGTGCAGTAACTATATTGGTGAAATGCTCGATTTTACCGTGGAATTGGGCTTTGACAGCCTGCTTTTGATCGGACATGCCGGAAAACTGGTTAAGCTGGCTGCCGGTATCATGAATACCCATTCTCGCTATGCGGACTGCCGGATGGAGGTTATCGCCGTTCATGCAGCCCTTCACGGTGCTTCGCGGGAGATCGTTCAGGAGATCATGCGTTGTCTGACAGCACCGGAAGCGGTTGCCGTTTTGGACCGCTATGGCCTCCGCAACGATGTATTCGCGTCGATTATGTTAAAAATCAATGACTATGTACATTACCGTCTGCAAAACAAAGTGAAAGCCGGTGTGATCTTGTACACTAACGAACAGGGCATCTTGGGCAAAACTCCGGAAGCAGATGAAATCATAAATAAGCTTAAAAGGATGGAAACAGCATGAACGCAGCATTATATGGAATAGGCGTTGGGCCTGGGGACTTTGAACTAATGACGCTGAAGGCGATACGGATCATCAAAGAAGCAGACCTGATTGCTGTTCCGCGTACCGATGAAAAAGAAATGACCGCCTGGAATATCGCTAAGCAGGCCGTTGATCTTTCCCAAAAAGAAATACTCGAACTCTATATGCCGATGACCCGGGATGCTCAAATACTGGCACAAAGCCATCAAAAAGCGGCTGAGCTCATCATGGACCAGCTCAAACAGAACAGGTCGGTGGCGTTTCTGACCCTCGGGGACCCGTCAATCTACTCGACATATATTTATTTGCACAACCGAGTACTGGATGCGGGTTATGATGCCCGGCTGATACCGGGAGTCCCCTCTTTCTGCGCAGTTGCCGCCCGGCTCAACACCCCCCTTTGCGAGGGAGCGCAGCCGCTGCACATTATTCCGGCATCCTATGAGGGATCCTTCGATTATCTGAGTTGGGGCGGGACCAAGGTCCTAATGAAATCCGGCAAAGAATTCAGCAACGTGAAGGAAGAATTGCTCAGCAGAGACCTGGTTGAGGATACCCAGATGGTAGAATGCTGCGGTATGCCCACGGAGAGAGTGTATCATGATATCCGAAATGCCAAGGGGAAAGCAAGCTATTTTTCGACGATCATTGTCAAAGAAAAGGAGATCACCAAATGATTTATTTTGTTGGAGCCGGTCCGGGAGCAGTTGATTTGATTACCGTGCGCGGCAGAACGCTCTTAGAACAGGCCGATGTTGTCATCTATGCCGGTTCATTGGTTAATCCGGAACATTTGAGCGTTACAAAAAAAGAATGTGTCATTTACGACAGTGCGAAAATGACGTTGGAAGACGTGATCGCAGTGATGGTTCCTGCCGAACGGGCTGGAAAAAAAGTGGTTCGCCTGCATACCGGTGATCCGAGCATTTACGGTGCGATCCGTGAACAAATGGATCTGCTCGATGAAGAAAAAATTCCTTACGAAGTGGTTCCCGGAGTCAGCTCTTTTTTCGGTGCAGCTGCCTCCCTAAAGAAAGAATATACCTTACCGGACATCAGTCAGACTGTGATCATCACCCGGATGGAAGGCAGAACTCCGGTACCACCGAAAGAAGATATTGCGCTATTGGCATCCCATCAGGCCACCATGGCGATTTTTCTCAGTACCGGGATGCTGGATAATTTAAGTGCTAAGCTGATCGCAGGCGGTTATACAGCTGACACACCGACGGCCATCGTCTATAAGGCCACATGGCCCGACGAGAAACATTTCCATTGTACGGTAGGGACCTTGGCCCAAACAGCCCGCGACAATCAGATCACCAAGACCGCGTTGATTCTCGTAGGATGGTTTTTGGGGGATGTCTACGACCGTTCCAAACTCTATGATCCGACATTTACCCATGAATTTCGGGAAGGTAACGATTCGCGATCTTGAAAATGAGGGTTGATCATGAAAATAGGCATCCTGGCCTTTACGGTCAACGGTGCGGATCTCGCACAGAAAATAAAAAAGGTGTTTGCATCCCAGGGTGATGAAGCCCGCTGTTATCTGCCGGAAAAACTTTGCGGACAAATCGGCGGCACGGAGCTGGCAGAGCCGATCCTGCCTGATTTAATAAGCTTCACGGGCAGACTGTTTACGGCGAATGAGGCCTTGGTATTTGTCGGGGCCTGTGGGATCGCAGTGCGGGCCATCGCCCCCTTCGTCCGGGATAAGACGGCCGATCCGGCAATTATATGCCTTGATGAAAAGGGAAAGTTTGTCATTCCGCTTTTGTCCGGTCATATTGGCGGTGCCAATAGGCTGGCCGACAGGATTGCTGAGTCGCTGCAGGCCGTCCCGGTGCTTACTACCGCTACAGATGTCAACAATCTCTTTGCCGTTGACGAATGGGCCGCAGTCCATGATGCCTGGATATCCGATATGAAAGCAGCGAAAGAAATCTCAGCGCGGCTGCTGGCAGCTAAGCCTGTGGGCTTTTACAGCGAACTGAAAATTGAAGGAAAATTGCCCCGACTAATCCAAAAGGATCGACCTGACCTTGATCTTGGCATTTGTGTTTCGCTGAATGCCAAGATACACCCATTTACACACACGTTGAATATTGTTCCGCGGACGGTATATCTCGGGATCGGCTGCCGGCGAGGTACGCCGCAGAAAGAGATCGGAGAGCTCGTATTGGAGCAGCTGGAAAAAAACAGGATCAGTCCCGAGGCGGTTGCAGGGATTGCCAGCATCGACCTTAAGGAAGATGAACAGGGTTTGCAGGACTTTGCTGCCCAAAATAGCCTGCCGCTGCATTTTTATACGAAAGACCAGCTTCTTACCGTACCGGGTAACTATACAGAGTCAGAATTTGTCAGCACGATTACCGGTGTCGGTAATGTTTGTGAACGGGCTGCCGTACTGGCAAGCGCCGGTGGGAGCCTGATCAGTCCGAAAGTATCCGCTCATGGGGTGACCGTTGCTCTGGCCCAGAAGGAATGGAGGGTTAGCTTTGAATATTAGAATGATCGGCATCGATCATGAAAAAGCGTCCTTAAAGGAACGTGAACTGTTTGCCTTTACGCCGACTCAAAGCAGACAAGCGATGGAGGCTGTTGTCAAAAGGGACGGTATGGAAGGGGCCGTGATTATTTCCACCTGTAACCGTACGGAGCTATGGCTCAGCGAAAAAGAGGGTTACATGGTTGATTTGGCCCAAGTTCTATGTGACCTGAAAAACTTGGAGAAGACAGAACGGGAAAACTATGAGCACCTCTTTGTCCTTCGCCGTTCCCAAGAAGCGTATGTTCACCTTTTTCAGACGGCCTGCGGACTCAAGTCCCAAATTTGGGGCGAAAGCCAGATTTTGTCCCAAATCAAAAACGCCATCGAGGAAGCCAGAGAAGCCAACACAGCGGACCTTTATTTGGAAAAGCTGTTCCAGATGGCAGTGACCTCTGCCAAGAAAGTTAAAACAGAGATTAAGCTGACCGCAACCGATGTGTCGGTGGCGACCAAAGCGCTGGAGAGAATTCAGGAAGTTGTGCCCTCTCTGGTGAATAAACGCTGTCTGGTCATCGGCAACGGCGAGATGGGAAAGATCGTCGCCAGCCAGTTAGCATTGTGCGGCGCAGAGGTTTATATTACCTTAAGACAGCATAATCATAAGACATATGTCTTACCGAAGCGTTGCAAGGGTGTAGATTATGAAGAACGTTATGCTGAAATGGCGGAAATGGATATTGTGGTCAGTGTGACGTCCAGCCCGCATTATACCGTGAAAGCGGAGGCCTTGGCTGAAGTCCTGGCCCCCGGGTATGGAACAAAAGTTTTTTGTGACCTGGCCGTGCCGCGGGATATTGAACCTACGGTGCGTGAAATAGATAATATCATTTTACTGGATATGGACAGTCTGGGACTGGCGAAGGCAGAGCTTCGAAATAAGCGTTCTTTAGCTGCAGCAAATGCCATCATTGAGGAACATATCGCGAAGTTTATCGCCTCCTTTGAAATCCGGAACTATCTGCCCCTTTTGCAAAACATATCCAGTTCAGCTTCGGAAAAAATCTGCCGCAACTTGCAAAAAGATCTGGAGAATCTCGATTTAAGTGATCAGGAAAAGACGGCATTTGAAAACCGATTGGCCCAAGTCGCAGAAAAAGTAGTCAGCTCGGTACTGTATGGATTCAGAGACAGTATTGATCGCGATCTTTGGAATGAGTGTTTTACAAATTTAGAGAAAGTGATAAGGTAAAAAGAGACGATGAAAATATATGTGGTAGGCTTAGGACCGGGCGGTCCGGAACAAATGACCAACCGTGCGCTGGAGGCACTCCGGGAAAGTGACATCTTAGTTGGCTATACGTTCTATATCGATTTGATCAAGGATCAATTCCCCGGGAAAGAAATAATTGCCACCCCGATGAAAAGAGAAGTCGACCGCTGTCGGACAGCCATCGAAAAGGCTTTGGCGGGTGCGACAGTGGCAGTGGTTTCCAGCGGCGATGCCGGAGTGTATGGTATGGCAGGGATCGTACTGGAACTTGCCGAGCCTTATCCCATGCTGGAGGTTGAGGTCATTCCGGGAATTACCGCTGCCTGCAGCGGGGCCGCCGTTCTTGGAGCGCCTCTCATCCATGATTTTGCCGTGATTAGTCTCAGTGATTTATTAACGCCCTGGGAAAAGATCGAAGCCCGGTTGGCGGCGGCAGCCCAGGGGGATTTTGTTATTGTACTCTATAATCCGTCAAGCATGAAACGGCACGATTATTTGCAAAGAGCGTGTGATATTGTAATGCGTCATCAAAGCAATGGTGTACCGTCGGGTATTGTGCGCAGTATTGGCAGAGACGGCGAAAACTACGAGCTTGTCTCCAGTTTGACGGAATTACGAGAGAAAAAAGTGGATATGTTTACGACGGTCATTATTGGAAATTCGCAGACACGGATCATTCATAACAAACTGGTGACACCAAGGGGATATAAAAAATGATGAAAAAGCCGGTATTCTGGATCATTGCCGGGACAACTGAAGGAAGGGAATTGGTCGGTGCGCTGCGCCGCAGCAACGCCGAAGTCTATGTTTCAGTGGCCACCGATTATGGCCGGGAATTGATTCAGGCTGGCAGGAATATTCACATTCAGGCCCGGCGTTTGAGCCCGGAGGAAATGAAGGCTTTCATCGGGGAGGTTAAGCCGGACTGCGTGATCGATACTACGCACCCTTATGCCCGGGTCGTAACGGATAATATCCGGGAAGCGTGCCTTGAGACATCAACAGACTATATCCGGCTGCAAAGAGCAGAGGATCAATCATACCAAGAAAAAACAGTATCTGATCCGAAAGTATCGGATAATATCATCAGCGTAAATAGCAGCAGGGAAGCAGCCCAGATATTAAACGAAACCACCGGCAACATTTACCTGACCTGCGGGAGCAAGGAAATCGACGCCTTTACTATAGTCCGGGACTACCGGGAAAGAGTTTTTGCCAGAGTCCTGCCCATGCCGGAAGTGATGGCAAAGTGCGAAATGCTTGGCTTCAAAAAGTCCAACATCAGCTATATGCAGGGTCCTTTTTCCACGGAGCTGAATATCGCGATGCTGCAAGCAGCCAAGGCTGACTTCCTGGTCACCAAGGATTCCGGTATCGCCGGAGGATTCCGGGAGAAAATGGAGGCAGCCCGGGAACTCGGTATTACCGTTATACTGATTAAGCGTCCCGAGCCTGGCGCCGTGGTAACCAATCAAGGGGAGCAGACAGATCAGGCAGATAATACAGATAAGGTAGATATTGTAGATCCACATCAGACAGTATGGTCAGGGCAATGTACCATTACCGCTAAAGACGAGCTTCTACAAAAATTGGTTACAGACTATTCGTTGGAATGGCAGCAGGAGCATCCTTGGTTTCCGCTCTTTATCTCCCTGGAGAATAAAAAAATTGTTATCTTCGGGGGCGGGAAAATCGCGGCAAGAAGAATCAGAACCTTGCTGCAATTTAAGGCCAGCATAACGGTGATTGCCCCAGAAATCATTCCGGAGCTTGAAGCAGACCTCGCAATCAATGAAACGTGTTCCGTGTATCGCCGCCACTATACTGAAGGAGACTGTCAGGGTGCATGTCTGGTCCTGGCCGTAACCAGTGATTCCCACGTAAACCGACAAATTGCTGAAGAGTGCACACGCCATGGCATTCCAATCAGTGTTGCGGATGCCAAAGAACTCTGTACATTCTATTTCCCGGCTGTGATCCGACGAGGAAATATGGTGATCGGGCTGACGGCCAGCGGGGAAGACCATAGGGGGGTCAGGAAGGCTGCAGATAAGCTCAGACTGCACGTGGATGAATTACTGGAATGACACGCCAGTTGTTCGGAATGAAACCGATACACATCGCGACATAATAACCTAATTTAATCATGACAGTATCGCTTAAGTCAGATTTGTTAGGAGATAAAATAACAGGTTTAACCAGAATAGAGGTAGCCGCATGGGAAAAAGGAAAATAATCGTTGGCAGCCGGGATAGCAGGCTGGCGGTAATCCAGTCAGAGATGATCATGGGAATGATCCGGGAAAACCATCCTGAACTGGAACTGGAGCTTATCACCATGAAAACCACAGGGGATGTTATTTTGGAACAAACTCTTGATAAAATCGGTGGTAAAGGTCTTTTTGTCAAAGAATTGGATAAAGCCTTGAACGAGGGTGTGATCGATATCGCGGTACACAGCCTGAAAGATATGCCGGCTGAACTTCCGAAGGATCTGCCTATCGTGGCTTTTTCCCAAAGAGAAGATCCCAGAGACGTCTTGGTCCTGCCACTGCATATGGAATCGATGGCGAACATGGACAAAGAGAAAGCGGTAGGCTGTTCCAGTGCGCGACGGACGATCCAGCTTCATGATCTTTATCCGGGATTTCAGGTCAAACCGGTCCGGGGCAACGTAATAACCCGCTTAAGAAAACTGGATAGCGGCGAATTCAGTGCCTTGTTGCTGGCTTATGCCGGACTCAAACGCTTATCATTGGAAAGTCGGATCAGTAAAATTTTCTCTACTGAGGATATGATCCCTTCAGCCGGCCAAGGGATACTCGCAATCCAAGGCAGAAAAGGGGAAGATCTTAGTTTCCTGCAATGTGTTAATAACAAGGATTCACAAAGTGCAGCGCTGGCGGAGAGAGCTTTTATCCAGACACTGGACGGAGGATGCAGTTCGCCTGCTGCCGCCTTTGCCGAGGTAGCCCATAATGAAATCCGGATCACGGGTCTGCATGTCGATGTCATTACCGGCGCCCAGGCGAGAGGTACAATCAGCGGGAACACCGAGGATGCTGCGGAATTAGGACATCGTTTAGCCGTGAAACTGCTTTCGGAGGTAAAATAAATGGAAAACAGGAAGACAGGAAAAATCTGGCTGGTCGGAGCAGGCCCGTCGGATGCAGGACTTTTAACGCTGAAAGGTCTTCGTGTCCTGCAAGATGCGGAAGTCGTCGTCTACGACAAACTCGTCGGGATTGAGATATTGAATCTTATTCCAAAAGAAGCGAAAAAGATCGATGTTGGCAAACTGCCGACCTATCATCGTGTCCCGCAGGAAGAAATCAACCGGATCCTGCTGGCAGAAGCACTGGAGGGCAAACGTGTCGTCCGCCTGAAAGGTGGAGACCCGTTTATGTTCGGACGGGGCGGCGAGGAGCTGGAACTTTTATCTGAACGTAAGATCCCCTTCGAAGTGGTACCCGGCGTCACATCCGCCATCGCTGTTCCGGCTTATGCAGGGATCCCGGTGACGCACAGAGATTTTTGTTCCTCACTGCATATCATTACCGGCCATACCAAGGAAGGCGAGGCACCCAATATTGATTTTCAGGCTGCGGTCAATATGAAAGGAACCCTGGTCTTTTTGATGGGGGTCTCCGCAGTTAAAAGTATCTCCGAGGGACTATTAAATGCGGGTATGGCTGCCGATATGCCGGCAGCGGTCATTGAAAAAGGAACCACAGCCAGGCAGCGCAGGCTGCTGACCACTGTCGGCTCGTTGCCCGAGGACGTGGCCAAAACAGAAATTCATAACCCAGCAGTCATCGTGATTGGAAAGGTTTGTTCTCTGGCGGAGAACTTCGAATGGGCAGGACTGCGTCCCCTTGCCGGCAAACGGGTGGTGGTCACCCGGCCCGAGAAACTCAATTCTGTGCTCAGTCAGAAGATCCGTGATCTGGGCGGAGAAGCGGTGGAGTTTCCGTGTATCCAAACCAGAGCAATTCGTGAAAATCCTGAATTTAATGCTGCTTTGGAACAGATCAGGGACTATCATTGGCTGGTGTTTTCCAGCGCCGTCGGTGTGGAGACCCTTTTTGATAAAATGAAGGAAATGAAGCGCGACATCCGTGAACTCTACGGGCTTAAGATTGCGGTTATCGGCAGCGGAACAGCGAAGCCGCTTACGCAGCGCGGCATGTATGCGGACTATATGCCGGAAACCTTTAATGTGGCCAGTCTGGCCGAGGGATTGACCAAAGTCCTGGCTCCAGGGGAAAGGGTTCTTGTCCTCAGGGCCCGGGAAGGATCCGATGATTTGAATCAGATATTCGACCGGGAAGGCATTGTCTATGATGATATTCCCGTCTATGATACTGTTTATGAAGCCGACGGCAACAGCTTTTCCAAGGATATTATACAGGCCTATGATTTTGATTATGCCGCCTTTACGAGCGCTTCCACAGTGAAAGGCTTTGTCAATGCCCTGCCGGAGCTTGATTTTACCAAAGTTAACGCCGTTTGTATTGGGGAGGAAACGGCGAAGACTGCCGAGGCCTATGGTATGCATTGTATTACTGCTGAAAAAGCGACGTTGGACAGTATGGTTGAGGCGATTGCCAATCTCATTGGTAAATAAGTTGAACTGGACTTGTTGATACTTTTATTGATGATTAAGAAATAAATGATTGAATAAAAGTTTAGTGTAAGTACCGAAGGAGGACCCTATGGATGTAATCAGGCCAAGGCGATTAAGAAAAGACCCAATTACCCGGGAAATGGTACGTGAAACCCGTCTGGCGAAGAGTGCACTGATCTATCCGTTGTTCATCACGGAAGGAAACGGGATTGAAGAAAACATTGCGGCGATGGACGGACAGAAACGGTACAGCCCGGACCGGGTCGAATATGCGGTTGAATCGGTTATCAAGGCAGGAATCAACAGTATCCTGTTGTTCGGTGTACCGGAACACAGCCATAAGGATGAAAGCGGCAGTGAAGCCTTTAACGAAAACGGAGCGCTGCAGCAGGCAGTGAGGAAAATCAAAACAAGTTTTCCCCAGTGCAATGTCATCACGGATGTCTGCCTCTGCGAATATACCAGCCATGGCCACTGCGGTTTGCTGGACGGCCGGGAAGTGGATAATGACAGGACACTGCCGATATTGGCAAAAGTCGCAGTTTCTCATGCCCAGGCCGGCGCGGACATGGTGGCACCATCCGATATGATGGACGGCCGGGTTCAGGCTATTCGCGAAGCACTTGATCAGCATCATTTTACTAATATCCCCATCATGTCTTATTCAGCCAAATATGCATCTTCTTTTTACGGCCCGTTTCGCGAGGCGGCAGGGTGTGCGCCATCCTTCGGCGACAGGAAAACCTATCAGATGGATTATCACAATCAGCGGGAGGCCTTGCGTGAATCGGAGCTCGATGTCCAGGAAGGCGCAGATATCTTGATGGTCAAACCGGCCTTAGCTTACCTGGATGTGATAGCCCGGATGAAAGATACATTTGATCTGCCGCTGGCGGCCTATAGCGTCAGCGGAGAGTACAGCATGATCAAGGCAGCAGCCAAGGCGGGACTCATCGATGAGGCCGCCATGGTCTGCGAAACCACCGTCGCCATTTTCCGGGCAGGGGCTGATATGCTTATTACCTATTTTGCACCGGAAATTGCCGCTTATATCACGGAAGGCAGAATAGGCTAAAGAAAGACAAGGCAGGTATAGGGTATGAAATCGGAAATATTATACGAAAAAGCTAAGAAGCTGATGCCGGGCGGTGTCAACAGTCCGGTGCGCAATTTCCAATCGGTGGGCGACACACCGCGTTTCATCAGTCGCGCTCAGGGCGCCAGACTTTACGATATCGACGGCAATGAGTATATCGACTACATCGGTTCCTGGGGACCGATGATCCTGGGACATGCCAACCCGGAAGTATTAGAGGCAGTAAGAAGAGCAGCCGAAAACGGCTTAAGCTTCGGTGCAGCCACCGAAGCGGAGGTCATTATGGCCCAGTTGATCTGTGATTTGGTCCCGTCTGTGGAAATGATCCGGATGGTTAATTCCGGGACTGAGGCGACCATGAGCGCCGTCCGGGCGGCTCGCGGCTTTACAGGGAGAAATAAAATTATTAAATTTGAAGGCTGCTATCATGGGCATAGTGATGCAATGCTGGTCAAAGCAGGCTCGGGCGTCATTTCTTCCGGCGTACCCAGCAGTCTTGGGGTTACACCAGGCTGTGCCAATGATACGCTGACTGCGGTTTTTAATGATATCGGCAGCGTCCAGGATTTGTTTGCAAACAACAAAGATCAGATTGCAGCCGTGATTGTTGAGCTTGTGCCGGCCAATATGGGCGTCGTTTTGCCGAAACCCGGATTTCTCCAGGATCTGCAAAGAATATGTGCAGAGAACGCGGCCCTTGTGATCGCCGATGAAGTCATTACGGGATTTCGGCTTGGACTAGGTGGAGCGCAGGAATATTATGGCCTTAAACCAGATATGACCGCTTTCGGAAAAATCATCGGCGGTGGGATGCCGGTGGGGGCCTATGGCGGCCGCAAAGATATCATGCAGCAGATCGCACCCTGCGGCGGTGTTTATCAAGCCGGGACCCTGAGCGGAAATCCTGTGGCTATGGCTGCCGGGATTGCCCAGCTTACCAAACTGAAAAATAATCCTCAAATTTATAGTCATATTGACAGCCTTTCAGCAAAGTTCAGCAGTGGACTTAGAGAACTTCTGAAAGTGACCGGAGTAGCAGCGACGGTTAACGCCATCGGCTCGCTCTCAACCCTGCTGTTTACAGAGCAGGAAGTTCATAACTACACCGATGCCTTGACCTGTGATACAAAGCGGTATGGCCGCTTTTTCAGCGCCATGCTGAAGCAGGGGATTTACCTCGCACCTGCCCAGTTCGAAGCGGCATTTATCTCTTATTCCCACACGGAAGCGGATATCGACAGGACGCTGGAATGTGCGGAAAAGGCTCTTCGGGCGCTCTAAAAAATTTGTCCATGGATGACATTGACATTCGACTGACTTATGTCGCAGTTGATATGGATCGCTTATTATTCTGGATTAAATTAAATTGCTGATTAAATTTAAAGAGAAGGATGAGAGTAATGACGGGAATTTTAATATTAGCTCACGGCAGCAGACAAAGCGAAACGGAGAATACACTGAAGGAAATCATCGCAATGGTTCAAACAGAGCTGAAAACGACAATCAGCGCTGACCTGATTACCTATGCATTCCTACAGTTCTCTGAAAATAATTTGGAAATGGGCTTAAAGAAGCTTGTTGACCAGGGTGTTAACAAAATAAAAATCATACCTTATTTTCTATTTGATGGCGTTCATATCCAGGAGGATATTCCGGCTGAGATCGATGAATTCTTAAAGGATAATCCCGGTGTGGAAATCAGTTTTGGTAAAACATTGGGAGCGGATAGAAGATTGGCGAAGATCCTTGTTGATCGGATAAGTGACATGACAGGTGAAGTCTGATGCTTACGGTCAGCATCATTGGGATGGGTCCCGGAAATCTGCTGCAGCAGACCCAGGAAGCCGTGGAGGCCATAGCGAAAAGTGACTATCTGATTGGGGATAAACGCATCCTGAAGGAATTGGCATTCCCGGATAAGACTCAGCATACGGCGACTCATGTCCCCCAAATAATGGAACTGATGAAAGAATTTCTGACTGAGGGCAGAGCTGAGGTTGCCGTTGCCGTACTGGTATCAGGGGATGTTGGTTTCTACAGCCTGGCGAAATCGCTGCTCCGCGCCCTTGAAACGGAAAATATAACAGACCTTAAGAATGTCCGTTTGATTTGCGGCATTGGGTCACTTCAGTATTTTTCCTCGAAAATCAAAACAGCCTGGGACGATGCGGCAATCTGCAGTCTGCATGGCCGGGAAGGGAACATTGTCGGCAACGTGCTGAATAACCGGAAGGTATTTGTCTTGACCGGCGGAGACCAGAATCCGGCTGCCATTTGCCGAAAACTGTCTGATTTCGGTTTAGCGGAGGTTAAAGTCAGTATCGGTGAGAACTTATCCTATCCAAATGAGCGGATTGTTACCGGGACAGCCCAAGACTTTACCAAAGAATCCTTTGCTTCCTTGAGTGTCATGATGATTGAAAATCCTGCTCCATTGGAAAGAGCTTACATAACGCATGGCTTGCCGGATGAGTGGTTTATACGCGGTGATGTGCCCATGACCAAACAGGAAGTTCGGGCAGTCTCGTTATCAAAGCTGCGTCTTAGGCAAAGTGACATCACCTATGACATTGGTGCGGGTACCGGTTCTGTTTCCCTGGAAATGGCACTGCAGCAGACCCATGGTTTTGTTTATGCCATCGAGAAAAACGAGCAGGCCGTTGCGTTGATTCACCGGAATAAAGAACAGTTCGGGGCTAAAAATCTTATCATCATCACGAATACAGCCCCTGAAGGAATTGCAGAACTGCCACCGCCGGATAGGGTTTTTATCGGCGGGAGCGGCGGCAATCTGAAAGAAATATTGGATACGGTGTATGCCAAGAACAACGATGCCGGGATCGTGATCAATGCCATTACGTTGGAGACCTTGAACGAAGCAATGGCTTATTACCGGGATCGTACGGCATACGAGGTTGAGCTCGTGCAGGTAACCGTAGCCCGATCCAGGAAATTAGCGGACTATCACCTGCTCATGGGTCAGAATCCGGTCTTTGTGTTGTCGGCCTGGCCTGCCGGGCAGAATGCAACAGGGACTGCAACTCAGACAGAAACTAAGTAACGCTGGCAAAAAGATAAATGATGAAAACAAAAAAGAACGAGTTTACCATAAAGTCGGAAGGTGAATGATGATGGACTATCAATTTGAAAATGTACTGCCTGAGGAGATAGAAAAAAGAAGCTTTGCCATTATTACTGAGGAACTGGGGGATATAACCCTGGATCCCGAGAAAGCACCGATCATTAAACGCGTCATTCATACTTCGGCGGATTTTGATTATGTGCAGAATTTATGTTTTTCGGATAATGTGGTACAGATTGCCCAGGATGCGCTTCGTAACGGGGCATCGATCTTAACGGATACCAAGATGGCCAGCGTGGGTATCAATGCCGGGAAGCTAAAAACCTACGGCGGGAAAGTCTACTGCTTTATGTCCGACCAGGATGTGGCGCTGGAGGCGAAGGAAAAGGGCAGCACTCGGGCGGCTGTTTGTATGGATAAAGCGTGTACCATCGAAGAACCGCTGATCATTGCTGTGGGGAACGCGCCAACGGCGCTGATTCGCTTGGACCAGCTTATCCGGGAAGGCAGGATCAATCCCGTGTTGGTAATCGGGGTCCCTGTTGGTTTTGTCAATGTCGTCCAGTCTAAGGAATTGATTATGCAGTCCGGCGTTTCGTTCATTGTGGCCAGAGGCCGGAAAGGCGGAAGCAATGTTGCTGCAGCCATTTGTAACGCCCTTTTGTATTCGCTGACCTAGTGCCTTGTAAACTCTAATTCCTGTACATCCTTGCGGCAGATTTCATGTAATACTGCGTTGTCTTGTCGCTCCAATGCCATCCATGGCATCCGCGACATTTGTCCATCCGTGGACTTTAATCGGCATACGCTCGGTATGCCTTGCCTCCGACGGCCAAGGATGGCCTAGTGTCGCGATGCCATGGATGGCAAGGAGCGACCGCCTTGTCTTACAAGAAATCTGCTCACAATTATATTACAGTTTTAGAGTTTACAAGGCACTAAAATTATTGTTGTGCCACCATGGTAAGAAAGAGCCCCCTGTAAGCATTATTGATGCATGCAGGGGGCTCTTTTTATTCTTTTTGTCTCTGGATAGGAACGGTATCCCAAATTCGTCACCGGTGACGAATTTTATACAAGACCCTGAGCCATCATGGCATCGGCAACTTTCAGGAATCCGGCAATATTAGCGCCTACGACCAGGTTGCCTTCATGGCCATATTCTTTCGCAGCATCGCTGGCGTTGCGATAGATATTAACCATGATGTCTTTAAGTTTAGCATCGACTTCTTCGAAAGTCCAAGAATAACGCATGCTGTTTTGGCACATCTCCAGAGCGGAGGTGGCAACACCCCCGGCATTGGAAGCTTTGCCAGGAGCAAAGATGACGTTGTTGGCATGGAATACTTCAACGGCTTCCGGTGTGCAAGGCATGTTGGCGCCTTCAGCAACCGCGAAGCATTTGTTGGCAACGAGTGCTTTTGCAGCCGCTTCATCTAACTCATTTTGGGTAGCGCAGGGAAGGGCGATGTCACACGGAACAGTCCATATTCCTGCACAGCCATCTTTATACTCAGCCTTCGGATGGAATTCGAGATAATCCTTAATTCTTCTTCTTTCCACTTCTTTGAGCTGTTTAATGGTTTTTACGTCGATTCCGTTTTTATCATAGATATAACCATTGGAGTCGCACATAGCCACAACATTGGCACCCAGTTCAATCGCTTTTTGGGCAGCGTAAATGGCAACGTTACCAGAACCGGAGACGACAACGGTAGCCCCTTTGAATGATTTACCGGCATCTTTGATCGCTTCGTCAATAAAATAGACGCAGCCGTAGCCGGTTGCTTCGGTACGGGCTAAGCTTCCGCCGAAAGTAAGCCCTTTACCGGTAAGTACACCTTCAAACAGATTCGTGATCCGCTTATATTGTCCGAACATATATGCAACTTCTCTGCCGCCAACACCGATATCACCGGCAGGAACGTCAGTGTCTGCACCGATATGTCTGTAAAGTTCGGTCATAAAGCTCTGGCAAAAACGCATGACTTCAGCGTCTGATTTGCCTTTAGGATCGAAGTCACTGCCGCCCTTGCCGCCGCCGATGGGAAGACCGGTCAGAGAATTTTTGAAGATTTGCTCGAAACCTAAGAACTTGATGATTCCGAGGTTTACGGATGGATGGAAACGCAGACCGCCTTTATAGGGGCCAATGGCGCTGTTGAATTGAATACGGAAACCGCGGTTGACTTGAACATTTCCTTTGTCATCAACCCAGGGAACTCTGAACATGATTTGACGCTCCGGTTCAACGAGCCTTTCAAGAATTCCGGCTTTTTCAAGTTCAGGGTGTTTAGCAAATACCGGCTCTAAAGATTCCATTACTTCTTTTAGTGCTTGGTGGAATTCAGGCTCGTTAGGGCTTCTTTTAATAGCCTGTTCCATGACCTGCTGAGTGTAAGACATATTTTTTCCCTCCAGAAATTATAGAGTTTTCAATAATGGTATTCTACAATATTATTTTACGTTTGAACATAATGTAACAAACAATATAATGTATACATAATAACGTATTTTACGTTCAGAATTTTTAATATAAAATATTTAAAAATAAATTTAAACAATAATTCCAAAAATATGTAATAAAATTAAAAAAAAGAAAATATTTTTAATGAATACAATATTTTTTAGATAAAACAGTATTGTTATTTTTAATTATTTGGTAAAATCGTAAAGATAATAATGATATAAACTCCAAAAGAGGGTGTGTAATATGGAAAACTATCTATCTCCGAAAAAACAAGGTCTCTATGATCCAGTCTTTGAGCACGATGCCTGTGGTATGGGCTTTGTCGTTAATATCAAAGGAAAAAAATCACACGACATTGTCGAAGAGGCTCTGACAGTCTTGGAAAACTTAAGTCACCGAGGTGCCAGCGGTGCGGAAGAGAATACCGGGGACGGTGCCGGAATACTCGTTCAAATACCTCATGATTTCTTTCTGCGAGAATGCGATGTTCTGGGTTTTGAACTCCCTGCGCAGGGAATGTATGGCGTCGGTATGATTTTTGCCCACAAGTACGACGATTTCCGCTTCACACAAATGGATACATTTGAGAAAATTGTTCGAGAAGAAGGGCAGAAAGTTCTGGGCTGGCGTGAGGTACCCATCGATAAAACAAAGGTTGGCTTAAGCGCTAATGCGGTAATGCCAAGGTTTATTCAGGTTTTTGTCGGCAGAAATCCTGAACTGACCGATGAAATGGATTTTGAAAGAAAACTTTACGTTATTCGAAAAAGAGCAGAAAAGACCATTATTCCGATGTGCGAAGATAAGGGCGGTTCATTTTACATTGCCAGTCTTTCCTCGAAAACCATTGTTTATAAAGGAATGCTGACTGCGGAACAGCTGCGGAATTTCTATCTTGATCTTTCTGACCTGGATTTTGTTTCCGCCTTAGCGATGGTCCATTCCAGATTCAGTACGAACACCTTCCCCAGTTGGGAGAGAGCACATCCCAATCGCTATATTGTCCATAATGGAGAAATCAATACGATCAGGGGCAATGTCAACTGGATGAAGGCCAGACAAAAATGCATCGATTCGCCGCTGTTTGATGATATTTCGAAAGTATATCCCATCGTTGACGAGTCAGGAAGTGACTCAGCCATGTTTGACAACAGCCTTGAATTCATCTACCTTACCGGAAGATCGCTGCCGCATGCCATCATGATGATGATTCCTGAACCATGGGAAAAAAATGACTTGATCTCCAAGGATAAAAAGAACTTTTATGAATTCAACAACTTCATCATGGAACCTTGGGACGGACCGGCGGCTATGGGCTTTACGGACGGAACGGTTATCGGCGGTGTTTTAGACAGAAACGGATTAAGGCCATCACGTTACTATGTGACCAAAGACGATAAAGTTATTTTGGCTTCTGAAGTCGGCGTTATGGACATTAAACCAGAGAATATCCAATACAAGGGCAGGCTGGAGCCCGGTAAAATGCTCCTGATTGATACGGCTGCACAGAGAATTATTTCAGATGATGAAATCAAACAACGCGTTGCGGGTATGCATCCTTATGAAGAATGGAACAAGAAGCATATTGTTTACTTGAATGCATTGCCTGTTGAAGATGAACCGGATAAACCAATAATCGCTGACCTCATCGCGCAACAGAAGGCCTTTGGTTATACACAAGAGGATATCACTAAGATAATCCAGCCTATGGCTGCTAACGGTATTGATCCGATAGGATCAATGGGAATGGATTCTCCCTTAGCCGTTCTTTCCGAACGACCGCAAATGCTCTATGATTATTTCCAGCAACTTTTTGCTCAGGTTACGAATCCGCCAATTGACGGCATCCGCGAGGAAATCATTACATCAAGTTCAGTGCTTCTCGGCAATGCGGGAAACCTGCTTGATCCTGACCAAACAAATACGTACGCAGTTTATTTAGATTCACCGATTCTGACAAATTCCCAGCTTAAAACAATAATGAAATTAAATACCGGCAGATTCAAAACAGCGCGGATATCTATCCTATATCGTGCAGCGGGCGGCGTCCGCGCGATGGAAAGGGCTTTGGACAAGATTTATCGCGAAGCAGATAAAGCCATTGCTGAAGGCACGAATATCCTTGTTCTTTCTGATCGGGGCGTCAATAAAGAATTTGCTGCCATACCCGCTTTATTAGCCTCCTCAGGACTTCATCATCATCTCATTCGCCGAGAAATACGAACCAGTGTGGGGATTGTCCTGGAGACAGGTGAAGCAAGAGAAGTTCACCATTTCTGTACACTGATCGGGTATGGGGTTACGGCAATAAATCCGTATATGGCCTATGAAACCATTCATGATTTGGCTCTTAAAGGCATGACCGATGGATTAAGTTATCACGAAGCAAAAAAGAACTATATCAAAGCGTCGGTCAAAGGGATCTTGAAAGTCCTGACCAAGATGGGTATTTCCACGATGCGCAGTTATCATGGCGCCCAAATCTTTGAAGCGGTTGGTTTGAAAAAGGATTTGATCGATAAATATTTCACTCAGACACCATCCCGGTTGGAAGGGATCGGTCTCGAGGAGATTACCGCTGAAAACCACATGCGTTTTGAAAGTGCTTTTGACGAGAATACACTTTATGCCGACACCCTCGAAGTTGGCGGCTTTTATCAATGCAAAAACACCGGAGAGATCCACCGCTACAATCCGGAAACGATTTACCTGCTGCAGCGGGCTTGCCGGGAAGGAAATTATAATCTCTTTAAAGAATATTCTAAAAAAATCAATGAGGAAGAAATATATTCACTGAGGCACCTGCTGGACTTTAAGATAAGCGCTGGCGATACCATTCCTATCGAAGAGGTGGAACCGGTCGAAGCCATCGTCAAACGCTTTAAAACCGGCGCCATGTCCTATGGATCGATCAGTAAGGAAGCTCACGAATGCATGGCGATAGCCATGAACCGACTTGGAGGCAAGAGCAATAGCGGTGAGGGCGGTGAGGATCCCGAACGTTTTCAGAAATTGCCCAACGGAGACAGTATGATCAGCGCCATTAAACAGGTTGCTTCGGGACGGTTCGGGGTGACGAGCAACTATTTGATTAATGCCACTGAGCTGCAGATAAAAATGGCCCAGGGAGCAAAACCCGGCGAAGGCGGACAGCTTCCGGGAAGAAAGGTTTTTCCGGCTATTGCTAAGGTCCGTCATTCGACACCCGGTGTGGAATTGATTTCACCGCCGCCGCATCATGATATTTATTCTATCGAAGATTTGGCTGAGTTGATCCATGATCTGAAAAACGCTAACAGAAATGCACGGATCAACGTGAAACTGGTGTCTGAGGTTGGGGTTGGAACTATCGCGGCGGGTGTGGCTAAAGGCAAAGCCGATGTGATTCTTATCAGCGGTTATGACGGCGGAACAGGAGCATCTCCCAGAACCAGCATTAAGCATACCGGCTTGCCTTGGGAGCTGGGTCTGTCAGAGACACATCAAACGCTTGTGCTCAACCGCTTAAGAGACCGCGTCGTTCTGGAAACAGACGGCAAGCTTCTTTCAGGAAGGGACGTTGTGATTGCAGCCCTTCTCGGCGCCGAAGAATTCGGATTTGCGACAACGCCTTTAATTACCATGGGTTGTGTCATGATGCGCGTGTGTAATTTAAATACGTGTCCGGTCGGAATTGCTACCCAGGATGAAGAGCTGAGAAAGAACTTCACCGGAAAGCCGGAATACGTTGAAAACTTTATGGTGTATGTCGCTCAGGAAATGCGTGAAATTATGGCCAAACTCGGCTTTAGGTCCGTCAACGAGATGGTTGGACGTACAGACAGACTGAAGCACAAGGATAACGTGAAGAATTGGAAAGCATCACACGTTGATCTATCTCAGGTTCTCTATCAGCCGTATGCCGGCGCAGATATCGGCCGGTTTAAAATGCAGGAACAGAACCATGGATTAGAAGAGTCTTTGGATATGCGCAAACTGTTAAGAATGTGCAAACCGGCTCTCGAACAGAAAAAATCAATTCGGGCAAAACTGAAGATCAACAATGTCGATCGCGTTGTGGGAACGATTGTTGGCAGCGAAATAACGAAACGTTTCGGCGAGGAAGGCTTGCCCGAGGATACGATCAAGCTGACCTTTGTTGGTTCAGCCGGGCAGAGCTTTGGTGCTTTTACACCCAAGGGGATGTCCCTGGAGTTGGAAGGGGATGCCAATGACTATATCGGCAAGGGCTTGTCCGGCGGAAAAATCAGTGTCTATCCGCCTAGAAATGCCGATTTTGAACCGGATAAAAATATTCTTATTGGTAATGTTGCCTTTTATGGGGCCACCTCAGGTGAGGCTTACATCAATGGTATAGCCGGAGAGAGATTCTGTGTCAGAAACAGCGGGGTCAAGGCTGTTGTTGAAGGGGTCGGTGATCACGGCTGTGAATATATGACTGGGGGCAAAGTGGTCATCTTAGGTAAAACAGGAAGAAACTTTGCAGCGGGGATGTCCGGCGGTATTGCGTATGTTCTCGATTTAGATGAAATCTACTGTAATAAGTCATTGGTACTACTGGAGAAAATCTGTTCAGAAAAGGAACTGAAAGAAGTCAGAGAAATGATACGCAGGCATGTCACTCATACCGGAAGTCCGCGAGGCAAGGCAATCCTGAATGGGTGGACACAATATGCCCCACGCTTTACAAAAGTCATTCCCAAGGACTATAAAGAGATGATGGAAAGAATTGAGAAGGCTTATGCGGCGGGATTACGCGGAGAAGAAGCGCTGACGGCAGCCTTTGAAGGGAGGGTTTGATCATGGGAAAAGCAACCGGATTTTTGGAATACAAACGTATCGATCCTCTAAAAAGACCACTGGACGAGAGAATTAAGGACTATAATGAGGTTAAGCTTCATCTGGACCCCGAGGTGATTAAAACCCAGGGCGCGCGGTGTATGGACTGCGGTGTTCCTTTCTGTCACGGAGGGATACTACTGAATGGCGGAGCTTCAGGTTGTCCTGTGCGTAATTTGATTCCGGATTGGAATGAACTTGTCTATAATGGACAATGGCGTGAAGCATACAAGCGTCTCGCCAGGACAACACCCTTCCCTGAATTTACTTCTCGGGTGTGTCCTGCACCCTGTGAAGGGGCGTGCACAGAAGGGCATATTATGGAACCCGTTACAATCAATAGTATTGAATACGAAATTATTGAGAGAGCGTTTGCTGAAGGCTGGGTGACACCCAAAAAAGCAAAGCCTACCGGTAAGAAGGTTGCCATCGTCGGATCCGGGCCATCCGGACTGTCTGCGGCCTATTATCTGAATGCTGTTGGGCATCAGGTGACAGTCTATGAACGGGATGATCGTGCCGGCGGGTTAATGATGTATGGTATTCCGAATATGAAACTGGAAAAACGCTTTATTGAGAGACGTCTTGATGTCCTAAAAGCTTCCGGGGTTGAATTTATTCTTAATGCCGAAGTGGGAAAATATTTGAAAGCCCAGGAGCTGGTGGATAGTTATGATGCTGTCCTGTTGTGCACAGGTGCTACCAAACCGCGGGGATTGGATGTTGAAGGAAAGGATCTTAAAGGTATTTACTACGCTGTAGACTTTTTGAAAGCAACAACCAAAAGTCTTCTTAACTCCAATTTAAAAGATGAGAGCTTTATCAGTGCCAAAGGAAAGAAGGTCATTGTCATCGGCGGCGGTGATACGGGAACGGACTGTGTCGCCACAGCAATTCGGCATGGATGTGAGAGTGTTATCCAATTCGAGATCCTGCCGGAACCGCCGCAAAAACGCGTTGAAGAATCGAATCCCTGGCCGGAGTGGCCGAAACAACTGAAAGTGGATTACGGACAGGAAGAAGCCATTTATCTTTACGGAAAAGATCCAAGAAATTACTGTATTTCCACGACAAAGATTATTGGTGATGCCAAAGGGGAGGTCAAGGAAGTACACACCGTGGATATCAGTTGGGTTAAAGATGCTGCCGGCAGGCTTGTTCCTCAAATTGTTCCCGGCAGTGAAAGAACATGGGAGGCGGATCTGATACTTCTCGCGATGGGTTTCCTGGGACCGGAAGACAATATCGCTAACGAACTAAAACTGGAAAGGGATGCCCGAAGCAATATTAAGGCGGAATATGAGGTCTTTGAAACGAATGTTGATAAGGTTTTTGCAGCCGGAGACACACGCAGGGGCCAAAGCCTCGTGGTGTGGGGATTCCAGGAAGGGAAGCTTGCAGCCAGAGAAGTCGATAAATATCTTATGGGTAAATCCGGTATTATGTAACCTTTCATGGTCCTGTCAGAAAGCAATGCGAAATGATTGAAGTTTTTCTGAAAGCTTCTGATTCTTGACGATTCGTGATGTGTGCAGATACCAATAAAACCAGGCAATGGCGATGGATCATTCGTTTCATTGCTTGGTTTTTGCCTAATAATAGGAAAAGGTTGATGGGCTTCTTTTTAGCTCGGTTATATTGGAAACATGTATTTCAAAGGTGGTGTTAAATCGATGACTCAGCGCGAAAGGATTAATTCCGGGCTCCCGGGGATGGATGACGTTCTTGATCATCTTCGGATCGGGGATAATGTCGTACTTCAGGTCGATAATATTACCGATTATGAGGCATTTGTGCTGCCTTTCGTCAAGGAAAGCCTTGATAAAGGCAGGAAGGTAATCTATATGCGGTTTGCACGGCATTATCCCATCATCGAAAATGAAGATAATGTTACTATTTATCATATTGATGCTGAACACGGCTTCGAAACCTTTTCTACCCAGGTCCACCAAATAATTGGGACGGAGGGCAGAGAAGCATTTTATGTATTTGACTGTCTTTCAGATCTTCTGTATTCCTGGGCCACAGACTTGATGATCGGTAATTTTTTCCAGATTACCTGCCCCTATTTATTTGAACTGGATACGGTTGCGTACTTCGCTATTTATAAGAATATGAATTCGTATGAAACGATCTCAGCGATTCGTGAAACAACCCAAGTACTGCTGAATATTTACAATGTCCGTGGTCAAACTTATTTGCATCCAGTGAAGGTCATTGACAGATATTCACCGACGATGTATCTTCCCCATATTAAACAAGGACAAGAATTTATACCCCTTACAAGCAGCAGCGATGCATCAAAACTTTTCGCTGACATGTCATTGAATGTCTTTGATGCATCTCGACGGCATCTTGATTACTGGGACCGGATGTTTTTGAAAGCATCTGATGCCTACGAAAAGATAAGGTACGGCCACAATCCTTCTAATGAGGAAAAAAAACTTGTAGAAAAACTTTGCCGATCAATCCTAAGCCGGGATGAGAACCTGCTGGAATTATTGACAGTCATGTTTTCACTTGAGGACCTGCTGCAAATAAAGTCTAATTTGATTGGGTCCGGATTTATCGGAGGGAAAGCAGTAGGGATGCTTTTGGCCCGAAAGATCCTGCAGCAGGAAAAAGGCTCGCCTTTTAAGAAAATTCTTGAACCTCATGATTCTTTCTATGTAGGTTCTGACGTATTCTATACCTACCTGGTAAAAAATGGTCTCTGGAAAATGCGGATGGCGCAGCGGAAGCCGGATAATGACCACTATTTCTCGCTGGCCAGAGAGTTAAAGAGCCGAATGCTTGACGGCGTGTTTCCCGAGAATACCAAAAATCATTTGATCAGGGTGTTGGAGTATTTTGGCCAATCACCGATTATTGTCCGGTCAAGTAGTTTATTAGAGGATGGCTTTGGCAACTCTTTTGCCGGAAAGTATGAAAGCGTTTTTTGCACGAACCAGGGAACGCTGGAGCATCGCTATCAGGAATTTGAAAGCGCAATTAAAAGGGTCTATGCCAGTACAATGAGTGAAGAGGCTCTAATGTACCGCCTCAAACGTGGATTGGCGGAACAAGATGAACAAATGGCGCTGTTGATTCAAAGGGTTTCAGGATCTTATCGACAGAATTATTTCTTCCCTGACCTGGCAGGTGTAGGATACTCAAATAATATCTATGTGTGGGATAAAAAAATGTCTCCTCGGGCAGGTATGCTGAGGCTTGTTCTTGGGTTGGGCACCCGGGCGGTCAATCGAACTGCCGGTGATTATGCCCGAATCGTTGCTTTGGATAATCCAATGTCAATGCCTCCAACCGGGCATCACAAGGTCATAAAATATTATCAGAAGAATATTGATGCCTTGTTACTATGTGATCATAGTATATCGCACCCATTGAAGAGTGAAGTAACAGAAAGCCCTGTTTCAGATGACGGTATCGAACGCTATTCTACCGATAATAGTATCGTTAGTGTTTCCTTCAACGAGGTCGTGACTTCAAGTAATGACAAGATACTTCCGTATTTTGCCCAGAAAGTTCCCGGTGATGCTAGTCCTGCAGATGAAAGCAGCATAGCATTGGCGTCGGACGGATCCATATCCTGGGTCGTTGATCTTGATCAGTTCCTCTCGACTTCTTCTTTCAGTGGTGTTCTTCAAAAAATGCTGAAAACTTTGGAGAAAGCCTATGCCTATCCTGTCGATATCGAATTTACAGTCAATTTTAAAGACAAAGAAGACTACCAGATCAACCTGCTGCAATGCCGAACACTTCCGGCAAAGGGACTGAAAAGTAAGGTTGAATTCCCGAGGTACATCGATTTTCAAAAAACCCTCTTTCAGAGTAATCATTCATTTATGGGAGGGAATATTCAATACGGAATACAGCGGGTCATTTTCGTAGACTCTGTCATGTACAGCCGTTTGGATAAGCAAGATCGGTACAAAGTTGCCCGATGTATCGGTAAACTTAATAGCATGATCATCAAAGAAAAAATGGCTGTATTTTTACTTGGACCGGGCAGATGGGGAACAAGTTCACCGGAACTGGGTGTGCCGGTTGCCTTCTCGGAAATCAATAATATCACTGTGCTGGGGGAATTTGCCCTGGAAGAAAGCGGGTTCAGTCCCGAGGTTTCTTATGGAACTCACTTTTTCCAGGATCTGATTGAAAATGATATTTTTTATGCGGCATTATTTGAAGGGAAAGGTGGCATCTTTCAGCCGGAACTTTTAGATCAGTATGACAATAAGCTTGCGGAAATTCTTCCGGATGACGCGCTGCTTGCGCATGTTGTTAGAGTATATGATTTCGGACCAGAAATAAAGCCATCGTCAACTGCTTTAGAAATCATAGCCGATGTCGGCAAACAAAAAACGGTCTGCTTTTTCAAATCATAAAGAATAGCCCCCCGGGGCTATTCTTTATGATTCCACTTGCATTCCACCTTCTAGAACGAATACGGTTTCAAAATCTGAGTTTAGCAATAGCTTTGCCGGGACTTGTCCCAGATTCCGCAACGTATCGGAATTTGAGACAAATAGTCTATATTGGGTTTGTCACATTCATCATCTTCCGAGAAAAAACGATTATATTCCGGATAATTCGTTTTGTATGGTATAATATCGGATAGAATTATTTTAAAATGCGGAGATACATATTAATCCATTAAACGGGAGGCAAAGCCATTGCGCAACGCACTGATAATCTTTACAAAGGTACCAAAAGCAGGAGAAACAAAAACCCGGTTGACTGAGGCCCGTGGAGGTATTCTTACCCCAGAGGAAGCAAAAGAATTTTATGAGTCCAGCCTGTTGGATGTCATTGATGCCTGTATTGCTTCCGGAAGCGGAGATATCTATATCTGTTATAATATTCACGGCGACAGTGACTATTTAAAAAAAATGCTGCAAGCAACAAGTAATCCCGGGGCCATTAAGGGAATATTCCCTGACGAAGGAAGTACATTTGATAACGGTATGCAGTACGCATTTGACTATATATTTAAAGATGGCGGAGAATCACGACTCGCCGACAGCGCAATCATTATCGGCGGAGATGCCCCTTCGATTCAGCCATTAGCAATTAAAGCCGCTGCGGATAAGCTGGAAAAGCTCTCGCGGGGGCCTATGGCCATGGCATGTGCCAAACGTACCGCTAATACTGTTCCGGAAATCGGCGGTGCAATGATCGAATCGATCGATCAGGAGGGAGGATTTAATCTGATCGGAGTGACTTATACGGCACCTTTCAGATTTGATGGCGTATTTTATAATATGAGCGGCGTGACTGCTCTCGATATGATTGCCTTTAAAGCAGCCGAGCTGCGTCTCCCGATTAGTATCGTAGAAATGATTCCCGATGTTGATTTACCGACGGATTTGGCCAGCCTCATCCCCATATTGAATACGTTGCAGTTGGCTGAACAATACGATCCAGAAATAATCGCACCGAAACGAACCATCAGGTATCTCGAGGAGCTCGGACTGCAGGCGGTTGCAACTGTACCCAAATAACTTGCGTGGAGTGCTGAGTATGGAAAAACGTTATGATGTCCTGCAGAAGCTTGTTCAAGAAAAATTGTCGTATGCCGCCCATGATTTAGACCATGTCCTGCGAGTATATCATCTGTGTATTCTATTGGCGCGTCATGAACAGAACGTGGACTTAGACGTTCTGATCCCGGCGGTATTGCTGCATGACATTGCCAGAGCTAAGGAGGACGAAGATATATCCGGAGAAATTGATCATGCTGTTCTTGGTGCAAAAATGGCTGAAACGATTCTCCTTGATTTAAATTACGATGGGGAACTGATCTCGAAAATTTGTCAATGTATTTTAACGCATCGTTTCCGGAGCGGCAATCCACCCAAAAGCATTGAAGCCAAAATCCTTTATGACGCAGATAAATTGGATATCATTGGCGCCACAGGGATCGCTCGGTCATTTATGCTGGCTGGACAGCATGGCGAGCGCCTTTATACCGATGTGTCAATTGACGACTATATCCGGGAAAATATCGGTGAAAACGGAAGAATCAAGGATCCATCAAAGCATACGACCTATATTGAATTTGAGCTTAAACTAAAAAAGCTCCCTGACCGACTGTTTACAGACGAGGCAAAAAAGATAGCTGAGCAACGCATTGCATATATGTCTCAATTTTTTGAAACATTAAAACAAGAAATTACTGGCGATATATGATTATTCGACACCATTGTCCTCAGGAAGGAATATAGTAACAGAATAAATCATGAAATAGCAATGTCGTTGTATGCTATTTCATGATTTATGTATTCAATGCGTATTTTGTAAAAAAGAAAGCAATATTTACGAAAAAATAAAAATCACAATTGAAACTATCAAAAATTTATTATATACTGAACATGTGGCTGAGATATTTGGCATGAATCTTGCAACAAAGTTAAAATTGATGTATTATGTAAAGTGGTTAGCATATATATAATGTATATAGAAAAGCTATCCTGATTTTTTTGTGAAAGGAGGTACAAGCATTAATTCGTATTCAAGTGAAAAAAAATCTCATGATCATATGATTGTTTTCGCCAACCAAGGGGATGAAGAAGCACTCAGGGAAATTCTATTGGAATATGACATGGACATTTCCGGAGATATTGAAGATCATATTGTGATTAAAGATAAGACTGAGATCATGGGCGGCGCTAAAATCGGGATATATGATCACCGTTTTTATCTTGAAGTATTTGGTGTGAAAAGCGATAGCCGAGGCCAGGGACTTGGCGGAATTCTTCTTTCCGAACTGATAAAACATCCTTGGAAATACTGTGCGGAATGTCAAACAGACCCACTATCTGAATCGCGTTTTATAATGACGACTGTAGCAAGAGGTACCGCTTCGGGTTTTTATAAGACGTATGGTTTTGAATCCTGTAGTTTTTCTGAAATACCTGAGCCGTTTAGGGATCAGTGTGACTTCTGTCCAACAAAAGATGACTGTAATCCGATTCCAATGATTTATTTTGGAGGTTATTAATGAAAAAGGCAATTATTGTATTTACTAAAGTGCCCAAAGTCGGGGTAGTAAAGACCCGGTTGACAGAAGCTCGGGGTGGAATCTTAACACCGGAAGAGGCCAATACATTATATGAATCATGTATGCTGGACGTTATTGATGTTGCTCTGAGTCTGGATAATGTGGACATCTGGATTTGCTACAACAATGACGGTGACAGGCCTTATCTGGATTCGATCCTGGCCCAGGTTAGTTATCCGCAAAAGATTGCAGGCGTGTTCAGTGATAATGGCGGAAGTTTTGATGATTGTATGCAATATGCGACGGATTTCTTGCTTAAGACAGGTCGTGCAGATCGGCTGGCCGACGGGATCCTGCTGATCGGAGGCGACTTACCGACGCTTCAACCCTATATTTTGGTTGATGCTTTAAATAAACTGGAGAAATTAAGCGAAAGCGAAGCAGGCCGGAAAGCAGCAAAGACGATTTCGACGGCGCCATCCACAGGTGCTGCGATCATCGAAGGGTCCTGCCAGGAAGGCGGATTTTCAATTGTTGGACTTACCTGCACCACACCGTTTGATTTTCACACCGTTTTTTATAATATGGATGGGATTACGGCGCTCGATGTTTTGGTTGCTAAGGCCGAGAATGAGAATATTCCGTTGGGTATGGTCGAACAGGTACCGGATGTGGATATCCCAGTTGACCTCGCCAGCGCGATGCCGGTAATCAGGGCAATTGAATTAGCGGGTAAATACGATGATACACTGATGATACCGAAGCGCACAATAAAGTTCCTGAATGATGTCGGACTGCAGTCCGTAACGATGCCGTCCGTCCGAGAAACTGTGTAATTTTTTTTGATCCAGAAGGTGGAAGGAAAATATGAGGCAAATTCGCCAAGATGTATTTCTTGAACAACAACAGAAATTGTTCATGACCACTGAACTGCGTCAGGCAATTTCTGTATTGCAGATGTCAACTCTGGAGCTAAGTGAGTATATAACAAAAAAAATAGAAGAAAACCCTTTTCTGGACGAAGATGAACCCAGCGAAAATGTGAATTCTGAAACTGTAACCAAGACATCGACGAAGGTCAATATTGACGACCTCATTGAACATTTTGGAGACAGCAATATTGGTCATATTTGGAATGACAAAACAGAACGAAATGAAAATAATTCACCCTATGACCAGTTTTTATCCGATAAGCCCAGTCTATACGAAAATTTGGAATGCCAACTCAATTTGGAAATCAAGAATTCCACAGACATCATTATTGGCAATTACCTTATTGGAAGTATTGATCGGAACGGGTATTTAACTATTGATTTGGAGTTTGTAGCAGAAAAATTAAATGTCTCTGTGGATAGAGTCGAGGATGTTCTGCGGGTTATCCATACTTTTTACCCGACGGGTGTTGGCGCAAGGAACCTTCAGGAATGCCTGCTGCTTCAACTTAAAGCCAATGGTAATGACACCCCCCTTGCAGAAAGAATCCTGGAAGAGTATTTTCAAGAATTGGCTGATAGAAAATTCAATAGAATTGCTAATACTCTTACCGTATCGGTAAAAGAAGTTCAGGCAGTATATGACTTAATTCGTACGTTGGATCCCAAACCCGGACTGCAATTCGGTGCAGAACGGAACCCGTTTATATGGCCTGATGTGACGATTATGAAAGACCAGAATAACTATCTGGTGATCGTCAATGACTTAGATTTTAACTACCTTAGGATTAACCAGACTTATGTGGATATTTTTAGGACAAACAACGGATTGCCCGATGATGTGCGGAAGTATCTTGAGGAAAAGTTTGATTCGGCCTTGGGACTTATTCGTGGTATCGAACAAAGACGACTGAACATCTATAAGGTTGTACAGAGTATCGTTGATATTCAACGGGATTTCTTTGATCATGGGATTGAGTACCTTAAGCCGCTGACGATGAGTCAGGTTGCGGATCTGGTCAGTATCCACGAATCGACAGTGAGCCGAGTAGCCTGTAATAAATATGTTCAAACTCCCCGCGGTTTATTTTCTTTGAAGTACTTCTTTAATTCGGGTGTTGGCTCATATGATTGTGATAAAGTAAGCTCGAAGAGCGTAAAACATCTTATTCAGGAGATCATTAACAAAGAAGATCCAAGTGAACCGTTAAGTGACCAAGATATTATGCTGATGCTTGTGAGTAAAGGGGTAAAGATATCCCGACGAACGGTGAATAAATATCGTACAAGCTTAGGAATCCCGACAAATTTGCAGCGGAAAAGGTATTAATAATGCATGCAATTAGAATGAAGGTAGTTTATGAACAATAAAAAAAATAATTTACTAAACGCATGTCAGAATATTACTGAGAACTGCATTGGATGCAGGCAATGCGTTGATGCATGTGAATTCCTTCAGGAGATTGGTGAAGATCCCATTACCATTGCAGAAAGAGGCCCTTCTGTTGAAGAGGCCTATTCCTGTTCTTTATGCGGTTTATGCGAGCAGGTATGCCCCGTCACCTTAAGCATGAAAAACATTTTTTATGAAAAGCGTATAGCGGCTGTAGAGAACAGGGAGATTGACCTGAGTGACTATCGTTATTTGTTACCGGATAGAAACACAACGCCGCAGTCATTATATCGCGAGCTGAATAATATTCACTATAACGACTTAGCAGCGGAAGGTGAAGTGCCTGTTTTGTTTTTCCCGGGCTGCACCATGCTGACCTATGCAGACCAATTGGTCAGAGCATTGTACGCTGAACTGCAATTAAAATACGAAAAGGTAGCTGTATCAATGGATTGCTGTGGGCTGCCCCTTTATCAATTGGGAATGACAGAACGCGGTGATACGTATGTGTCAAGTGTCAAAACAGGATTTCAAGAGCATCGTGTAAAAACGCTGATTGTTTCCTGTCCAAATTGTTATTACCAATGGCGGCCGATTCTAAAGGATATGGGAATCACCTTACTGACGATTTATGAAGCGCTAGCCGATACCAATGTATTTCGTGATCAGCATGAGGGCAACAACTCCGCTGAGTGGATTACAGTACATGATTCCTGCCCTGACCGGGTTGACGGTATATTTGCCAGGCAGACCCGGGAGGCACTTCTAACTAAGGGATATCAACTCAGCGAAATGGCACATAGCCGGGAGATGTCGCCTTGCTGCGGCAGCGGGGGACACGTCAGCCATTTCTCCCGTCCGCATTTAGCCGATAATCTGCGAAAAGGTCGCATGGAGGAAGCCTGTAACAGCAAGGCAGAAAAATTGACCGCATATTGTCTTTCCTGTGTGCTGAATTTTGCCAAGGAATCCGGGGCTAACGGGCCGAAGGTACAACACGTACTCAATTTACTCTTGGGTTTGGACCAGGATTTCTCAGAAGTCAAACGTCAAGCTAAGGAAATATTTGAAGGCCCTGAAGGGGAAACGAATTGGAATAGGGTCATGTCAGATGAGTAAAAGTCGATATGGTTGTTGTTAAACGTTCCATTTGCTTAAAGAAGGGGATTTGCTTTGAAATATCAGGAAATGTCTAAAACGATAAAAGAAATTTTAGGATTGCGTTGGGATCCGGTAGCAGTCCGTATGATGCGGCGGGGCGAAGAACGTCCTCCGGAAACAATTGAGCCGAATATTCCGTTGCGGCACTGCCAATCCGTCATCGTCGCCCGCAGAGGGAATTGTTTGTATATGCCGCCGCGCAGCCATGCCTGTCCGGATGGCTCAGGTATATTGGGGCTTGTAGAAATGTCCGAAAAGTTTAAATCAGGCGAACTGTATTTGCTTTTTAAGAAGATGCCAAACATTGAGACGGCCCAAAAGATGATCGGATCGCGGCTGGAATTTGAGCCTTACAGTTATGAGGCCACACTGCTTGCGCCACTTGATCAGGCTACCTTTGAGCCGGATGTTGTCATATTCACACTCTACCCGGAACAGGCAATGTGGATGTGCTGTGCCCAGACTTATAGTAACGGCGAACGGCAAAACTTCAGGACATCTGGTTTTAATTCAGCTTGTTCGGATTTGATTATTCAGCCCATGAAAACTGGAGAAATGAATATTTCCTTCGGTTGTTACGGTGCGAGGGCATCGAGTGAGATCAATGATTTTGAACTTTATTTATCCGTACCAACAGCGATGTTGGAACCAATCGTTGAGTCCTTGCAAAAGCTGGGGCAAAAGAGTATTCCGGAGGAAAGACGGAAGATCTATATCCATCCGGTTATGGATAAAATCGGGTCCAGGCGGGGTGAGAGCAAAAAAGGGGAAGAAGCTTCCGCGATAGATATCTTTATTGACGGCGACCTATGTACAGGCTGCGAGTTATGTGTGGCGTTCTGCCCAGCCAGCGTCCTGGAAATCAAAGAGACGGACGAGGGCAAAAAGGCCCAGGCGGTAAAACCGGAATTGTGCAGTTTGTGTTATACGTGTTCCGGGCAATGTCCGCAGCGCGCGATAAAAATAGCTTATCTTTAATCTTATCTCGAAGAGAATAAACTAAAAACAATATAAAATAATAATAGGAAACTCAAAAAATTGAAATCAGAAAATAGAAATTAGAATTCAGGAACTGCCGGGAATAGCTTTAAGGTATATTTTATTCGCGGCAGTTTTTTTTAATTGCTAAAATCAGTTATAATCATATTATTAAACAGCATAAGCGAAAATCTCCGTAGCACCCTCACCATCATGTTTTATATAACAAAAATTCTTTATATATCATCAAGGAGGCTGGCGGCATGGCTGTGGCATTTAAAATATTAGGGACTGGTGCGGGTCCCGGTATCCCTTCCTATTACTGCGACTGTATTTCTTGTAATGAGGCCAGGGAGAACCCTTGTCTGGCGCGAACCCGCAGCGGTGCCGTTGTTAACACCGGCAAAGAAACCGTTCTGATCGACGCCTCGGCGGACATGCGGGCACAGCTGGTTAGGGAAGACATACGTCATGTGGATGTGGTGTTTATCTCCCACTGGCACTATGACCATTTTGGAGGCTTAGGCGACCTGGAGTATTATGTCCGTCTTTATCGCAAGGAAAAAATTAAGCTCTTTCTGCCGCCGGATGCCCTCGAGGAATTCGAAGCCGCTTATCCGTTTTTGTTGGACGTCTTTGATATCGCTCTCTGGCAGTTTGGCGAAAAGTACACCTTTGGTGAATGTGACCTGATACCGCTGCCGGCAAACCACAGTCGGCAAACCGCCGGTTTTGTCCTGGAAGCAAAGCAGCGGTTGGCGTATTTTACGGATACAGCGGGCTTACCGGAGGAAACTGCGGCCCGGATCCGGGGGATAGATTATCTGATCTGCGATGCAACCTTTTATAAAGACAACTGGTATCCTCACAGCCACCAATCGGTGGCGCAAGCCATCCAGCTGGGACAGGACCTGAACGCGCAAAGCACTATTTTAACCCATATGGCCATGCATTACAGTGAACCGGTCACCGTCGCCCAACTGACAGAACAGTTACAGGCTTATTCGAGTGCCGTGTTAGCCTATGATGGGATGGTTATCACTCTTTAAAGTGAAGTAAGAGAATTCGTCTTGCGGATGATACCTTTCCACTAACGGGTTCCATTCTGAGGTGCAAAAACAAAAATACTTTTTTAACAGGTGAACCAATGTATTTATACTTGAATTGATTAGGTGAAAACGATTTTAGGTCTGAGCTCTTGTTGCTCATATAAAAAAATAATGGACAATACATATTTTATATGACTAATATGATTGTCCGTTTGTTTAGCTATAGATTCCCGTTAGATTACTTATTTTACTTATATAATATTACTGACTTTCCTATCATTTCGAATAATATTCAGCAATTGGTCGTAGCCAATTGTTTCGTGCGATTTTATTAGCAGTTGCACTATCTTGACCTTCAAAAGCTTGTAGAATTGTTTCATGTTCATCAACCGAGTCATGTTTAAGGATTATAGAATTATGAAAAAAAAGTCTGCGAACATGGGCTTGAAGCATTGATATCGTGTTGCTGATATACGCATTTTGCGTTACTTCTACAATCTCTCTATGAAATTGTTCGTCCAGTTTTAATGCGGAATAATAATTACCTTTCTTAATAGCTTGTGAAAACTCCGTGTTAATTCGGCGTAGAGAATCTATGTCCTGTTGATTAATAACAGATGTTGCTAGCTCTGCGGCTAAAGCCTGTAATACTGCCAAAGGAGGTAAAATTTTAGAAATATCTTCTTTATTTACCGCTGTGACCTGTGTAGCCACTCCTGGATGCATTACAACGAAACCGTGAACAGCAAGTAATTGTAAAGCTTCCCTTATGGGAGTTCGGCTTACCCCCAAAGCTTCTGCTAGTTCAACATCATTTAGCTTTTCTTCGGGTTTCAGAGTACCATCTATAATCCATTCTTGTATTTGTATAAACGCACGTTCTTTTGCAGATTTAGGAGCGGTAAAGTTTCTTGGTATAGGCATTAACGGTCTCCCTCTGATATTTAACTATTTTATACATAGTATATTACTGAAATAAATTATATGCAATATATTGAAATAGCAAACCATGGATGATACTCTTTATATATAATAGAGATATGCAATATATTACATTGGTATTTTGGGAGGATTACTTTGGAAAATCTGGCTATGTATATTTTAATCGCAATAATGATGGTAATAGCACCAGGGGTAGATACGATTTTAATAACTAAAAATACTCTAACTCTTGGAAGAAGGGCAGGGCGGTTTACAACTCTTGGTATTGCAACAGGTCTTTCAGTTTGGACAATAGTAGCAGTGCTTGGTTTAGCGGCAATTGTTGCACAATCTATAGTCTTATTTACTACGATTAAATACTTAGGAGCGGCTTACCTAATCTTCATTGGAATTAAGACTTTCATGGCTAAGAATACTTTTTCGTTTGAAATGAATAACTTAGAGAATAATGAAGTGAGGAACCCATACATCGGTCAATATAAGAAATGTTTTTTACAAGGGTTTTTAAGTGACGCCCTTAATCCGAAAACAGTTATTGTTTATATTACTCTGATGCCCCAATTTATTAATCCACATCAAAACGTTTATTTACAGTTAGTAATATTAGGAGCCATCCTCATTTTTACGGCTATTGTATGGTTTTTAGTTGTGGTTTATATTTTAGATTATATTCGTATCTGGTTTAATAAAAAGGAAGTCCAAAATATTTTTAACAAACTGACAGGGCTTATGTTAGTTTCACTTGCAGTTAAACTCGCTTTGGAAAAGAGATAGTTTATTGATTCGCGTTATTCTTATAATGGTAAATATGGATGACAATGCCTGATTATAAACAACTGTATTTCCAACTCGCCGCAAAAGTAACGGATGCCATCGATATCCTCGTCGAAGCCCAGCAACAAGGGGAAAATAATTATATCCAGGAAGAAACTCACGTCATTTTGCTCAAAAAGCCTGAACAGGAAAAGGATCAGAATAAGTAAATGGCATCGAGTCATGGCGCTTTAGCTAAGCCGCCATGACTCGAAACCGTTATCAAGGCGAGAATCATCACACCAGACAGCTTGTCTACCCGTTAAAACTTATCGGGATTGTATTAATAGCCATTATTCGGATTATGCCTCCGGTGGGTCGTACAAGTCGTCGGTGGTTGTGTCAACGACTTTGATATCTCTTATTCCGGTAAGCGCACCACTGGAGGTCAGGAATATATCGCTTGTTATAATCGTGTTCATCACAGCCATGACTTCAGCCTGCAACAGACCTGTCTTTGGATTCGGCACAGTAACCGCCAAGGTTTTACCGCCGGCGGTTGTGAAGGTAAGTCTCAGGACGCGATTATTTGTTATCGCCATAAGCGCACCTCCTTTGGATCGGATTTGGCCGTCGGTTATTCATTGGTTAACTCGAAATTTTTACGATAAAGCACGTCGATAACCGGATATTGTGACAGACTGAATAACGCCTGTGCTGCGTCATAGAGTGCTTGTTCCGTGGCGTTGGCGCGCACATCACTCAGGCTTTTTTGCCGGGTTATCGGAGCGCCAACGCTGGTCTCGCCTGTTTGGTAGGCGACGACCAGCGTTGAATTCAACGGTGTAGAGACAACTGCCAAATTTCTCACACCCTTTCATATAAATTGACAGACCGCTTGGATTTGGCCAGTCCTTATAGTCTATGATGATGTTTGTCCAAAGGTATATAAAACAAGTCAATGATTTTTTTATCAAGGGGATGCAGGAGCGAATGGGGAGTAAATAAGATCTGAGGAATTTGGAAAATAAATTCTGGATTAAATAGCGATCAATTCTTGAGGAAACAGCATTTCCGTTAATTTGTCAAATCTGGTATAATACTGATCATAGGAAACCTCCGAAATACTGGTATTTTTGGTTTGTGGTAATTCTCATTATACCAAATTTGGCGGTTTTCTTATTGTATTTAAAGATAATGAGGATAGGAATCATTAATGGCTGAGTTATTTTCATCTCTACAAATCAAGGGTTTGACCCTGAAAAATCGGCTGGTCATGCCCCCTATGGCCCTGGATAATGCAGCTGAAAACGGTGAAATAACGGAGGAACAAATTGACCATTATACGGTGCGCGCCAGACCTGATAATATCTTAAATACCGGGATTGGTCTGATCATTGTCGAACATACCTTCATCCATCCGAAAGGGAAGTCCCATGTGAGACAATTGGGAATCGATGATGATGCAAAAATATCCGGACTGAAGTATATGACGGAAGCGGTACACCAGGAGGGGGTTCCGCTAGGGATACAAATTACGCATGCCGGAGCCAGAGCACTTTATAACCCTGTAGCACCTTCTGCTGAATTCTGTCCGCATATTATACGCAACAAACCGATGACAGATCCCAATGATCCGCCGCATGAACTTACTGTCGCCGAGATCAGCGATATTATTCAATACTTTGCCGATGCAGCACGCAGAGCGAAAAAAGCCGGATTTGATCTTATAGAAATTCATGGTGCTCATGGTTACCTGCTCAATCAGTTTTATTCCCCGCTTACCAATAAGCGGACAGATAACTATGGCGGGTCGTTAGTTAATCGCATGCGTTTTCCGTGTGAGGTTATCAGCGCGGTAAGAGAAGCTGTAGGGTCGGATATGCCTGTATTTTATCGATTAGGAGCCGATGATCGTCTGCCGGGAGGGACTACGATTCAAGACAGTATTGAAGCGGTACCGTATTTTATTAAGGCAGGGATCGATTGTCTTGATCTGTCCGGCGGGATTTGCGGGTATCTGAAGAACGGACCGGAAGCATTCTTTGCCTATATGGCCGAAGCGTTAAAACCCGTTGTCCATATTCCCGTACTCGTTACCGGTGGAATAAAAACGGTTCAGACTGCAGTGGAATTGGTCAAGAATGATACCACTGACCTGGTTGGTGTCGGACGGGCGATGCTTTCGGATCCGGATTGGGCGAGGAATGCCCGAAAGGCTGTAAGCCCCTGTTAGATAAACGGAAAACGAGCATTAAAGAGGGATATATCCATGCTGAAATATGAATTGCTTGTAAATCTGCCGGCTTATATAGAACGCAGCGATTTTAAGCGGGAGTTGGGTGTCCAAGGACAACTCACACTCCAATTTTTAGCGCAAGGTGAGTATAATATCAACTTTGTAATAGAAGGGCAGGCAGTGCCTAAACAGGATCGGAGCCTCAGATTTGTAATACGCGTCAATACTGGCAGTCAGATAAAGTCAACAAACCAAATCGCCTATGAATATCAGGCATTGGCACTATTAAGCGCCACGGGAGTAACGCCAAAGCCGTACTATTTGGATGACAGCCGATTGTGTATACCCTACGGGCTCTTGGTGATGGAATACCTTCCGGGGGAGCCGCTTGATTATCGCCGGGATTTGACAAAGGCGGCAGAAACATTTGCGCACATCCATCGTTTAAAACCGGAGAAAACCGCAACCGATTTTCTGATCAGAGATTCTAATCCGTTTTCCGCAATTGTGAGTGAGTCCGAGGACTTACTGACTCACTATTTCAATTGCCCGGATGCGGATCCGATAATACGCCAATTGTTAGAAAAGATACTCTTAGAGGCAAGGGAAAGAAAAAACGGGGAAATTTATCTCCGGCAGGAACCCTGGTTGGCTGTCATTAACACGGAAGTTAATTCTCATAACTTTATTGTCAATAGAGAATGCCAAACCTGCCATCTAATCGATTGGGAGAAACCGATCTGGGGAGAACCCGCACAAGACTTAAGTATGTTTGTCATTGCTACAACTACCCTGTGGAAAAGAAACTATCGGCTGAGCCGCGACGAAGAAACGCTCTTTATCAATGCGTATAAAAAAACATTGATAAAAGACGGTTATGATAAACATGTTAACACGTCGTATCTACCCACTTTGTCGGATCGGATTGAGATGTTCAAGTTCTTTAATTATCTCCGGGCAATTTCTTGGTGTGCGATGGCCTGGACGGAATATATTAAGCCGGGCCGCCCGTTGGTTAACACGGATACCTTTGCGAAAATCAAGACTTACCTTGAACCGGCGTTTTTAGTGGAATGTTTTCCCTTTGTTAAAAATTAGAGCCATATCGAAAGCATGAGGTAACACGATAGGATAGTTTTGTACAGGTAATAGATATTATCGATTATCGATTATCGAATTAGAAAAATGTAATTGTTGAAAAGGAAATAGCAATAGTAATGATAAATACAAACAACCAATTGAGTAACTCGGAAAACAAGTTGTGGACGACGCAATACTTCTTGGTGATGATGGTCAACTTACTTACCTTTATCAACCATTTTATATTTATTGCGTTGTTGCCCGTTTATGTCATACATATTGGTGGTACGAACACCGATGCAGGGCTATTGACCGGGCTCTTCTCAATCGCGGCACTGGTATTCCGACCGGTTTTTGGGAAATTGCTGGATAATAAAGGGCGTAAGATTGTACTCATCATGGGATTGACGCTTATCACTATTATGTCGGCGAGTTTTATCTTTACCCGTACCATTTCTTTATTGATGATTTTCAGAATCATCAATGGGATTGGTTTCAGTGCGGGGAGTACCGCAATTAGTACTGTTGTAGCTGATATATTGCCAAAAGCCAGGCTTGCTGAGGGCATTGGGTACTTTGGTATATCCAATAACATAGCGCAGGCCATCGGTCCGCTCATCGGGCTATATATTATCCAGGGCTATGGTTATACTGCTCTTTTTGTTGCTGTTGCAGTGGTATCTTTTATCAGCATGATTTGTTCATTCCCAATTAAATATACAAAACAGCATGCGAAAGAAAAAGAAGAGAAAGGGAAGCTAGCGGGCCAAAGCGACAGAAACACAAACATACGCTTACGCTTTTTAGAAACCGCTCTAATATCTCCGGCCCTGATGATGTTGCTTATTGCTACTGTCTTTGGCGCAGTTCAGACTTTCGTGGCTAAATATGCACTGAGCATGGGGATCAGCAATATTGGGATATTTTTTACGGTCTATGCGTTGGCAACCATTTTTTCCCGTTTTTTTTACGGACAGTTAATCACAACGATGGGTTTGGGGAAAACCTTGGTGCCGGCCATTCTTCTTGTTATCCTGTCCCAAATAATCCTCTCATTCGCCACGACGTTATGGATGTTTATCCTTTCGGCTATTTTTTACGGGTTTGGAGCGGGATTTATTATGCCGACGCTGAATACGATCATCGTATTATTTGCATCACCCAGCAAAAAGGGAATGGCACTTGCTCTTTTCTTTAGTGCCATGGATATCGGCGTCGGGTTCAGTGCTATCATTTGGGGGATCCTATCTCAGAACTTTGGTTACCCAGTCATCTATATGGGTAGCGTCGTATCCTGCGTCCTTGCTCTAATTATTTACGCAGTCTCATTAAAGAAAAGTCTTCACGAGCGACGACACCCTCAGGCGGATTAAGTTTATATAATATAGAAAATTTTTATTTTGCATCATAGGGATAACCATTACCTATGGTGCTTTTTTATTTAGTAAGTCGCTAGCAAATCTTAAATCGACATGGCTATCTCAAAACTAGATAAAGCGTTAACTTTGCTTATTATCCTGGGAAAATCAACTTACCCGCTGTTCTTAATCCTAAAAAGACATGGCGGAAAGGTATCAAGCTATAAAAAAAGCTCGAAATATCAGGGGTTTCAGCATTATTTTAACGTGGCATGCATTTTGCATAATAATCATGCGTTCGATTAAGACGGAATTAAGCCCAATTTTCGAAACTGATTTGAAAGGAAGGTAAGCTAAATGGAAAACCAATGGAAAAAGTTTAACCAGGACGGCAGCTACACAGTAAGAACGTGTGGATGGTCGCCGCCGGGAGATCATCCGGTAGGATGCGGTATGAAATTGCACGTCAAAGACGGCAAGCTGCTTAAAGTAGAAGGTGACCCGGAACATCCGATTACGCAGGGTAGATTATGTATTCGTTGTCTGTCACTGCCGGAATATGTCCATCATCCTCAGCGTATCACCTATCCGATGAAGCGGGTAGGCGAAAGAGGAGAAGACAAATGGCAGCGGATATCCTGGGATGAAGCTTGGGATATCATTGTAGAAAAGATCAATTACTTTAAAGAAACTTCCGGCATGGAGTCCATCGTAGTATTTGGCGGAACCGGAAGAGAAGCTTGTCTGTATTATTATCCTCTCGCCTTTTCTTCGATTGGAACACCGAACTGTTGTTATGCCTTGAGCGGCTGGTCCTGCTACGGTCCCCGCTGCTCGATCACGGACTACATCCTGGGAGCAGGATATCCTGAGATCGACTTTGCCGGTTATTATCCGGATCGTTATGAGCACGAGGGTTATGTATTACCTAAATATGTTGTGCTATGGGGCAAAAATCCGCTCATGTCCAACCCGGATGGATTCTTCGGCCACTCCCTCATCGACCTGATGAAGAGAGGAACCAAGATGATCTGTGTTGATCCGAGAATTCACTGGCTGGCAACCAGAGCAGAATATGTACTGCAATTGAGACCGGGCTCAGACACGGCTCTGGCGCTTGGATTGCTGAATGTCATTATTAATGAAGAGTTATATGACCGTGACTTCGTAGAAAACTGGACCTATGGTTTTGAAGAATTAAAAGAGCGTGTTCAGGAATATCCGCCGGAAATCGTATCGGAAATCACCTGGGTACCCAAGCAAAAGATCATCGATGTAGCCCGGATTCTTGGCACCTGCCATCCCGCGCCGATCCAATGGGGTCTGGCCGTAGACGAAAATCCGAACGGCGTACAGCTGGGTCATGCGCTTCTTTCGATCGCAGCCATCACCGGCAATTTGGACGTACCGGGCGGCATCACGTTAGGACCACCGGCTTCGATGTTGGGAAAATGGCGTATGGAAGTACGCAGCCAGATGCCGAACGAACTTTGGGAAAAGAGAATCGGTGCTGCCGAATGGCCGGCATTAAGTACAGCTATGGCGACAACGCATCCGGACGAAACACTGGATACATTGGAAACCGGCAAGCCGTATAAGCTCAGAATGGGCTGGTTCAACAGCAGTAACTTCATTACCCCGACCTGTTCCGCGCAGCCGGACAGATGGTACCGGGCATTGAAACAGCTGGAATTCTGTGTTGTACAGGATTGCTTCATGACACCGACCGCGCAAGCCTTTGGTGATATCTTCCTGCCGCTGCCGACGTTTGCTGAGCATGACGGTGTTGTTATTACGCACTTTGGCCGTAACGCCATCTTCCTTGGAGCCATCAACAAGGCATTTGAAGTCGGCGAATGCAAGTCGGACATCGAAGTCTGCATCGAGCTGGGTAAGAGACTGCATCCGGAACATTGGCCCTGGAATACGGCGGAAGAGTTCTTTGATGATCAACTGAAGCCGGAACTGGGCATTAGCTTTGACGACTTGAGGAACATGGGTGTATATCAACCCAACTACGAATATAAGAAATACGAAAAAGGTCTGCTGCGTTTTGACGGAGAACCGGGCTTTAACACGGTAACCGGTATGGTCGAATTGTGTTCGACACTCTTCGAATCGTGGGGAGAAGATGCGCTGCCGTACTTCAAGGAGCCGCATTACGGTCCTAACAGCACACCGGAACTCTTCAAAGAGTATCCGTTTGTTCTCACAACCGGAGCGAGAAAGTTCACCTCCTTCCATTCTGAGCACAGACAAATACCGACATTGCGTGAAATCGATCCGGATCCGGTCGTGGAAATCCATCCGGATTCCGCGGAGAAATACGGAATCAAAGAGGGCGATTGGGTCTGTCTGGAAAACATGTTCGGCAAAGCGAAGCTGAAAGCGCATTTAACCGCGACGATCCATCCGAAGGTTGTCCATGCTACCCACGGCTGGTGGTTCCCGGAACAGGATGCGAAAGAACCTCATCTGTACGGTGTATGGGAATCCAACATCAATACCCTGATCCCGCACAAACACATTGGGAAGCTGGGCTTTGGTGCTCCGTTTAAGAGTCTGATTTGTAAAGCTTACAGGGTCGAAGAATAAGACGACATTAGAGGAATGGAGGGAAAAGCAATGAAGGGATACGGTTTATTAATAGACTACGAATATTGCACAGGCTGTCACAGCTGTGAAGTTTCCTGCAAGAACGAGCATAAGATTCCTCTGGGCAAATGGGGGATCAAACTGGCGGAAGTCGGACCGTTTAAGATCGATGAAGATAAATGGGAATGGAACTATGTTCCTGTACCGACCCAGCTTTGCGATCTCTGTGAAGACCGGATCAACAGGGGAGAAAAACCATCCTGCGTGCTTCACTGCTTAGGTCTGGCTATGGACTACGGTCCGGTAGAAGAGCTGGCTAAGAAAATGGCTGCCAAAGGAACAAAGGTCACACTGTTCATGCCATAAGCGATGTTTTTGTAAAGCGTCTAATCACTGATTTTGTTACCTTTAGACATTGCTCCTCGTTATATGTGCCGTAGGTATCCTTCGGGGATACCTGCGGCCGATCTAGACTTGGTATTTAATTAAGGCAGCTGTTTTTTACCAATTAATTCTTAGCAAGCTGTTTATCTGAAGCAATTATAAAGGACATCCTAATTTGAAATATTGTCGCAAAACAAGAATGATTGTCTAAACCAATCATTATGCTCAATTTACGGATTTACTAAAATAAGCAATCCTAAAAAAAGATAACCCATGTGAATCATCACACAGGTTACTAATTTTAAATCCTTTATAAATCCAAGTTCCCGAGCCTTGGGGCATTTTCAGCAAGCTGGTACGTTTATTGCAATAGTTTGTGATGGACGATGCAAGTAGCTGAATATAGCAGACGTAAGTTATGATGACGTAGGCTATTGACCATCTATGATCTTTGAGATCATACCGAGGGGGTGTAGAGGACTAAGGAAGATCATCGTATAAGGTAATAGTTGGAAAACAACAATGGTCATTCAGAGTATCAAAAATACGAGTTCTTGAAAGGGTGAAAAGCGAATGGAAAACCAATGGAAAAAGTTTAACCAGGACGGCAGCTACACAGTAAGAACGTGTGGATGGTCGCCGCCGGGAGATCATCCGGTAGGATGCGGTATGAAATTGCACGTCAAAGACGGCAAGCTGCTTAAAGTAGAAGGTGACCCGGAACATCCGATTACGCAGGGTAGATTATGTATTCGTTGTCTGTCACTGCCGGAATATGTCCATCATCCTCAGCGTATCACCTATCCGATGAAGCGGGTAGGCGAAAGAGGAGAAGACAAATGGCAGCGGATATCCTGGGATGAAGCTTGGGATATCATTGTAGAAAAGATCAATTACTTTAAAGAAACTTCCGGCATGGAGTCCATCGTAGTATTTGGCGGAACCGGAAGAGAAGCTTGTCTGTATTATTATCCTCTCGCCTTTTCTTCGATTGGAACACCGAACTGTTGTTATGCCTTGAGCGGCTGGTCCTGCTACGGTCCCCGCTGCTCGATCACGGACTACATCCTGGGAGCAGGATATCCTGAGATCGACTTTGCCGGTTATTATCCGGATCGTTATGAGCACGAGGGTTATGTATTACCTAAATATGTTGTGCTATGGGGCAAAAATCCGCTCATGTCCAACCCGGATGGATTCTTCGGCCACTCCCTCATCGACCTGATGAAGAGAGGAACCAAGATGATCTGTGTTGATCCGAGAATTCACTGGCTGGCAACCAGAGCAGAATATGTACTGCAATTGAGACCGGGCTCAGACACGGCTCTGGCGCTTGGATTGCTGAATGTCATTATTAATGAAGAGTTATATGACCGTGACTTCGTAGAAAACTGGACCTATGGTTTTGAAGAATTAAAAGAGCGTGTTCAGGAATATCCGCCGGAAATCGTATCGGAAATCACCTGGGTACCCAAGCAAAAGATCATCGATGTAGCCCGGATTCTTGGCACCTGCCATCCCGCGCCGATCCAATGGGGTCTGGCCGTAGACGAAAATCCGAACGGCGTACAGCTGGGTCATGCGCTTCTTTCGATCGCAGCCATCACCGGCAATTTGGACGTACCGGGCGGCATCACGTTAGGACCACCGGCTTCGATGTTGGGAAAATGGCGTATGGAAGTACGCAGCCAGATGCCGAACGAACTTTGGGAAAAGAGAATCGGTGCTGCCGAATGGCCGGCATTAAGTACAGCTATGGCGACAACGCATCCGGACGAAACACTGGATACATTGGAAACCGGCAAGCCGTATAAGCTCAGAATGGGCTGGTTCAACAGCAGTAACTTCATTACCCCGACCTGTTCCGCGCAGCCGGACAGATGGTACCGGGCATTGAAACAGCTGGAATTCTGTGTTGTACAGGATTGCTTCATGACACCGACCGCGCAAGCCTTTGGTGATATCTTCCTGCCGCTGCCGACGTTTGCTGAGCATGACGGTGTTGTTATTACGCACTTTGGCCGTAACGCCATCTTCCTTGGAGCCATCAACAAGGCATTTGAAGTCGGCGAATGCAAGTCGGACATCGAAGTCTGCATCGAGCTGGGTAAGAGACTGCATCCGGAACATTGGCCCTGGAATACGGCGGAAGAGTTCTTTGATGATCAACTGAAGCCGGAACTGGGCATTAGCTTTGACGACTTGAGGAACATGGGTGTATATCAACCCAACTACGAATATAAGAAATACGAAAAAGGTCTGCTGCGTTTTGACGGAGAACCGGGCTTTAACACGGTAACCGGTATGGTCGAATTGTGTTCGACACTCTTCGAATCGTGGGGAGAAGATGCGCTGCCGTACTTCAAGGAGCCGCATTACGGTCCTAACAGCACACCGGAACTCTTCAAAGAGTATCCGTTTGTTCTCACAACCGGAGCGAGAAAGTTCACCTCCTTCCATTCTGAGCACAGACAAATACCGACATTGCGTGAAATCGATCCGGATCCGGTCGTGGAAATCCATCCGGATTCCGCGGAGAAATACGGAATCAAAGAGGGCGATTGGGTCTGTCTGGAAAACATGTTCGGCAAAGCGAAGCTGAAAGCGCATTTAACCGCGACGATCCATCCGAAGGTTGTCCATGCTACCCACGGCTGGTGGTTCCCGGAACAGGATGCGAAAGAACCTCATCTGTACGGTGTATGGGAATCCAACATCAATACCCTGATCCCGCACAAACACATTGGGAAGCTGGGCTTTGGTGCTCCGTTTAAGAGTCTGATTTGTAAAGCTTACAGGGTCGAAGAATAAGACGACATTAGAGGAATGGAGGGAAAAGCAATGAAGGGATACGGTTTATTAATAGACTACGAATATTGCACAGGCTGTCACAGCTGTGAAGTTTCCTGCAAGAACGAGCATAAGATTCCTCTGGGCAAATGGGGGATCAAACTGGCGGAAGTCGGACCGTTTAAGATCGATGAAGATAAATGGGAATGGAACTATGTTCCTGTACCGACCCAGCTTTGCGATCTCTGTGAAGACCGGATCAACAGGGGAGAAAAACCATCCTGCGTGCTTCACTGCTTAGGTCTGGCTATGGACTACGGTCCGGTAGAAGAGCTGGCTAAGAAAATGGCTGCCAAAGGAACAAAGGTCACACTGTTCATGCCATAAGCATGCCATGATGGTACCTCTAAGGGGGGATATCCCCCCTAGAGAACCTTTTGCCTCAATCAATCATTATAGTAGGAGGTAATATCATGAAGAAACCAGAATTTTTAGCGCTGGATGACGACAGCAAATTGAACTATCTTAATGAAGAAGCCGCCAAGGGACTGTCCTATGGTGATATCTGTGTAGGTATTGGTATGACCAAAGAAGAACTTGGTAAAATTGGTTACTATTTTGTTAGAAACAAGTTTATGAAGAAACCCATGAAGGGTTACGGGACAACAGAGCGCAGCGGTAATGAGTATACCGACAGATTTAAATAATTTCTCCTAAGAAAATCATTTACCAGTTTACAAGCACTATTGTTTTAGCATACGTTCGTTTATCATAGGTATTAAAATCAATGCAGGCAATAGTGCTTGTCGACTATTATAGCAAAATGGACTGATCATCGTATTTTAATTCTTTGTATCGCTTATTATTTAAATAGGAGGAAGTTTATATGGTAGAAAAATTAAAGAATAGCATCGTCAATCTCTATGGTGTTGGCGAATTAGGATTTATTCTCTTAATGACAATGGCGACATCGTACTATTCATACTTTATTACCGACGTTGCTTTATTATCGGCTGCGGCTATGGGTACCATTCTCTTAACCGCCAGAATTGTTGATGCGATCTCAGTATTTTTTGCTGGTGGAATTATAGAAAAAAGCAACTTGCCATGGGGTAAATACCGTTCCTGGCTCATGATCGGTCCTGTATTTATTGCAATATTCTTTTTAGTGATGTTTTATAATCCGAATCTGGCTCCTGCTGCTAAAGCGTTGTATTTAGGCATTGCTTATGTCATTGCACACGTTTGTGTTAACCTGTCAACAGTTGCTTACTATACGATGGTTGCTGTCCTAGGTAAAGATCCTTCGGACAGAATTGTTCTTTCAGCTAGAAGAGGACAAGCAAACGCAGCAGCTAAAGTAATTTTCGGTTTAATTGCCATGCCTATGGTCATTTTTATCGGCGGCGGAAACGAAGCAAAAGGATTTTTCCTGACAGTACTAATTTTCGCAATTATCATGATGGCTTCGTTCTTCTTGATTGCTAAAATTTCTAAACCTTACGATCTTCCAAACAACGCCAAAACTACAGGCGCGCCTAAAGTAACTTTAGGTGACATGGGGAAAGCCATCGGGACAAACAGCCAGCTCCTGCTTCTTATGCTCACGGAAGTTACCCGATTTACAGCGATGTTCGGAACTTACGCGATGGTAACTTACTACTTCAAGTATGTTGTGGGAAGCATGCTGATGATATCCATTTTCTTTGTGGCGATTAACGTTGCAATGCTGCTTGGTACCATAGTATCTCAGATACTGGCTAAAAAGATTGATAAGAAAAACACGTATCTTACAGGTTTAGTTATTTTCCTTGCCTGTCTTGTTTTAACGTATCTGTTCGCGAATAATGCGACAACATTTATCACGCTTATGGCAATCGGCTTCTTTGGCTTTGCATTTGGAAACACGTTAAATACTGGTATGTATTCCGATGCTGCGGATTATGCGGAGTGGAAAAATGGTAAAAGTACTAAAGGCGCTGTAATGGCGATGTTTACACTCCCGATCAAAATCGGAATTGCCATCGGCGGAGCAGTTGCTGGTTATGGTCTGGCAGGGATTGGCTACGTTGCCAAGGCTCCGGTTACTCCTGAGTTGATTAGCGGTGTTAAAATGTTAATTACAGCCATTCCTGGAATTGCAGCGATTATTGGAATTATCGTATTGCTCTTCTATAAACTGAGTGCTACTAAACTTGCGCAATATCAAAAGGAAATAAGAGAAAGAGCATAGTATCTCGTTATAGTGTTAATAATTTGGCGGTGAATTTAGTCTTTATCTATAGATATGAATATACTTAGAAAAGATTAGATTCACTGCCTCCTCTTCTGTCTGAGTATAATAAGCTATTGTTTATAAAATTGCTAAGATTATTATTAAGTTTGCAATGGGATATTATTTTCATGAAATCATTTTATTTACTGATGGCATCTTACTTACTGATAGCATCTTACTTACTGAAATAATTTATATCAGCATTTAAAATGCTGATATATAGGGGGAAAATACATAGTGATTATCATTGGCGAAAAAATCAACGGCGCGATTCCATCCGTCGCCAAAGCCATCGCGGAAAAGAATGCAGATTTCATCTGCAACCTGGCCAAAATACAGACTGATGCCGGAGCTAATTTCATCGACGTCTGCGCATCCACCGATGTCAGCCTCGAGGTTGAGACCCTGAAATGGCTCATCGACCTGGTTCAGGAAGTGACCGATACCCCAATTTGCATCGATAGCCCCAATGAACAGGCCATCGTTGCTGCCATTCCGTTCTGCAAACGCCCGGGACTCATTAACTCCGTATCCGGCGAAGGCAACAAGATCGACGTTATTTTCCCGATCATCGCGGATACCAAATGGGAATGCGTCGCGCTGCTCAATGATGACAGCGGCATCTCTAAGACGGCGGAAAAACGTCTCGAAGTTTTTGCCAACATCATGAAACGGGCGAAAGAATTCGGCATTGCCCCGTCCCGTCTCCACATCGACCCGCTGGTTGAAATGCTTTGCACATCCGAAGACGGCATCAACATGATCGTCGACGTCATGAAAGAAATCAAACGGCAATACCCTGCCATTCATATTACCGGCGGCTGCAGCAACGTCTCCTTCAATCTGCCCGCACGGAAGCTCGTCAATCAGGCTTTCCTCGTACTGGCCATGAATGCCGGTATGGACAGTGGTATCATCGACCCGACCAATCAGGACCTGTTGGGGATGATCTTCGCTACCGAAGCGCTCATGGGTCAGGACGAATATTGCATGGAATACATCGGTGCCTTCAGAGAAGGCAAATTCGGTCAGAAGAAATAATCTCACCGTAACATCATGTAACATCATTTAACCTTATTTAACCATAAGTAACCTTTAAGTAACCTTTAAGTAACCTTTAAGTAACCTCACCGTAGTCTCGTCATCTGTCATACAGTGATACCGTAATCAAGCAACCTATTTGTTCATTAGGTAAACTTTAATCAATAAATAATAATACAATTTAGGGGGACTTTTAAAAATGGCAAAAATCGATGAAGTCAAAGCAATGGTAGAAGCAGGGAAAACTAAGCTGGTTCCCGGTCTGGTGCAGGAAGCACTGGACGAAGGCAGTGCAGCCAAAGACATTCTTCAGGGCATGGTTGATTCCATGAGCGTTGTCGGCGATAAATTCTCCACCGGCGAAATCTTTGTTCCGGAAATGCTGATGGCTGCTAAAGCCATGGCTAAAGGTGTTGACGTCTTAAAACCGTTAATGGCTGGGGACAGTTCCAACTCTTTAGGCACCTGCATTATCGGCACTGTCGCAGGCGACCTGCACGATATCGGTAAAAACCTCGTTTCCATGATGATCGAAAGCGCCGGCTTCACCATGGTTGACCTCGGAGTTGACGTTCCTGCAGACAGATGGATCGAAGCCATCAAAGAAAACCAAAACGTCACCTTAGTCGCTTGCTCCGGTCTTCTGACCACCACCATGCCTGCGCTGAAAGAAGCTGTACAGACAATCAAAGGAAGCGGACTTCTCGGATTCAAAGTCATCGTCGGCGGAGCGCCTGTGACCCAGGAATTCGCTACGGAAATCGGTGCCGACGGATTTGCGACCGATGCCGGAAGTGCTGCCGTTAAAGCCGTGGAGTTAGTAAAAGCATAAGTAGATGTTTAATACCTATCTTCTATGACGCATATTAAAGGAGGGAAAATACATGCTATCAAAGAAACAAAACTTATTAGAAACCATTAAGGGAGGAAATCCCGACCGTTTCGTTAATCAATATGAGTTTATGAATTTAATTATGGAATCTCGCTTTATTCCTTCAGTTGGACCAGGACAGATAATAAAAAATGCTTGGGGTATAACTTTTAGTTGGCCTGAAGGCCAGCTCGGAGGATTTCCTATGCATGACCCTGATCACAAGGTGTTGAAGGATATTACGCAGTGGGATAAATACGTTAAAGCACCTGCTATACCAACTTCAGATGAATTTTGGGCTCCAGCAATTGCCCATGCCAATTCTGTTGATCGCAATGAAGAATTTGTTACAGCACCGCTCATCCCTGGAATTTTTGAACAGGCACATCACCTGATGGGGGTGGAAGATGCCCTCATGGCTTTTTATGAAGAACCTGAAGCCATGCATGAGCTGTTTGACTATTTGACGGAGTTTGAGCTGAATGTTGCCAAGGTTTTGATTGATAAAATACACCCTGATTGCGTTTTCCATCATGATGACTGGGGCAGTCAAAAGAACTCATTTGTTTCGCCGGACATGTTTGAAGAGTTTTTTTTACCGGCCTATAAAAAAATATATGGATTCTATAAGGAAAATGGCGTAGAGCTTATTGTACACCACAGTGATTCTTATGCTGCTAATCTTGTTCCTTATATGATCGACATGGGTATTGATATTTGGCAAGGTGTTATGACTACGAACAATACACCTGAGCTTATCAAAAATTATGGTGGGAAAATCTCCTTCATGGGACAGCTTGATAGCGGAAAAATCGATTACCCAGCTTGGTCCCGTGAAGAAATCGCCAAATATGTAGAATTGGCATGCAAAGAATGCGGTAAGCTGTACTATATTCCTTGTTTAACTCAAGGATTAAACAGATCCTCATTTCCTGGTGTTTATGATGCTGTAAGTGAAGAAATTAATCGAATGAGTAAAATCATGTTTTAGTATTGTATACTACTGAACCTGTCGAATAATAAAAAGCAGGCGGCGGATTTCGTTACATTTGGTAATTCGTTGTAAAGAAGGAGTCCGCCTCTTTTATTTACTGTCAAATGAAATAATCAGTTGTTGTATCATTCCTAAAGTAAGCGTTTGTACCGATGGGAGATTCGAACACCAATGTACCAAAGAAGGTAAGTTTGAAACAAGGCGATGTAATTATTATAAACAATAAATTTCAAATTCTTTAGGTTATGAAGGCTTAAGGAGATGCAATGCAATTATGAAAAAAGGAACTATTTTTTCTATCAGTATCCGATCAGATGTTGAAAGAAAGAAAAAAGAGATACTCGAAGCAATTGTCTTGGATTCTGGTATCCAAGGTGACGGGTACAGTCAAGAATGGGGCCGACAATGGGGGCGCCAAATCTCATGTCTGAATCTAATGAGTATTATGACCGAGTTAAAGGAGCGTAATCAGATGGTTGTACCGGGAGAATATGGCGAAAATATTCTTGTCGATGGTATTGATTTATTTGAGCTCAATGTTGGAGACCGGCTAATACTCGGAGAAATGGTTCTTCTAGAGGTTACGCAGATCGGTAAAGAACGAAGCACGATACCCGTGCCCAAGACGGTCAGGATGAACCTGCTCTCATCGGAAGGGGTATTCTGCAAAGTGATTAAGGGTGGCGTAATAAAAAAGGGTCATTCGATTAGAGTTATTGAAAAGTACGCCAGATAAAGTGACTTTAGTTAAAAGTTGTTACATTTTAAGTCCTTTTTTATGGTTAGCAGAATATGCTTGACCTTTTTGAACGCTATCATTTTTTTTGCGAAAGACCCATTCTTCGTGTATAATAAATAACAGAACATACAGAAAAGTCAAAGAAGTTACAAATAACGACAGTAATGGATTTTTTCCTGTAGATAAAGCATACTCCATCAGATAATTATATACATCGGTCTCACAGCGAATAAGTCAAACCTTTATCACGGTTACTTAGACGATAGGGAGGAGATTTAAGGTGGCACCATTATCGGCGATTTCAAAGATGGATGATCCCCGAATGATCGATCAGTCCCAATTTATAACGCAAGAACAGTGGGAACAAATCATTATAGCCAAGACGCGTTTTCTTGAAAATGAGGATGAAGATCCATTAAAGAATAAGTATGTCAATAAAGACATCGCTGAATCCTGGATTCGTTCGCGAAAGATGGGTGTTAACCCATATATTAAGACGTCTCAGCGTCAGCTTAACGCTTTGGAATACTCAAAAGTTATCGATAAAAATCAACTTCTTGTTGAAATTACAGAACCTCTCATGAAAAGGTTCAAAGATATGGCCGTATTAAACTCTGGCTATATCCTTTATTTGTGTGATTATAATGGTGTTTTTCTGTTGCAAGAGGGTGATATGATCCGCAGAGTAACAGAAGGGCTTATTTGGAATGAGTCAACCATTGGGACGTGCGCTCATTGTTTATGTTTACAATTAAAAAAACCCGTTCAAATTCTTGGACCTGAACATTACTGTATCGAGTTACATGACATTGTCGGAACAGCAGCGCCGATCCACGATGAGTCCGGGGAAATTATTGCAACCCTGATCCTTGGTCAAAGGATAATTGAACGGCCATGGCTGGAGAGTTTTCAAAATATCCGTTCCCATACCATGGGTTTGATTACCGCGTTAGCTGCGGCTGTGGACAGCCAGCTGAAATTATCCAGTATCAATCTCAAATTAAAAGAAAGTTATGACCAATTACGTAAAGTCAATCAGAAAGTGACGACAGCGCATGATACATTAGAAGCAACATTGACGTTCATTGACGAAGGAATTCTGACAATTGATTGTAATGGGGTAATCATCCATAGTAATAAAGAAGCAAACCGGATACTGAAGATGAAGCAGGGAGAAATCGGATTAAGGCATATAAGCGAATTCTTAAGTGATGATTCCCGCATTATGTCATTAGTAAAAAAAGGAAAATACATCGAATTAGAAGAAACCCTCATCGTGGGGAATGATGAACAGCCCTATATGATTATGATACGCCCTGTTCTTGACAAGGAAACTCACGAAGCAGACGGCGCAGTATTAAGACTGAATCATGCTGAAAAAGTGAATGCGTTGATCGCTCGCCGTTCCGGCGGAATAGCAAGGTATCATTTTGAAGACATACTTGGCGAGAACAAAGAATTTAAACGCATTATTGAACTCGCGCAACGTTTTGCATTATCTCCTGAAAATGTCTTGCTCATCGGTGAAAGTGGAACAGGGAAAGAACTTTTTGCGCAGTCTATCCATAATACCTATCGCCCCAAAGGGCCTTTCATGGCGGTAAATTGTGCAGCTATGCCACGCGAACTGATCGAAAGCGAACTATTCGGTTATGAAGGCGGTAGTTTTACAGGTGCTGAACGGGCCGGGCGCCCTGGGAAAATTGAATTAGCGAATGAGGGAACACTTTTTTTAGATGAGATTGGGGACATGCCACTCGAACTACAAGCCGTTCTGCTGCGGACATTAGAGGATAAGCAGGTCATGCGAATCGGTGGTCGGAGTTATAAGAAAGTAGATTTCAGACTGATTGTAGCGACAAATAAGAACATTTATCAAATGGTGAAAGAAAATCAATTTCGCGAAGATTTGTATTTCAGACTTTCTGTCTTAACCATTAACATTCCTCCCTTGCGGGAAAGGTCGAAAACGGACATTGAGATCCTCAGCAACTATTTTGTTAGAAGCTATTGCGAGAAACAAGCGATTACGCTTACTCAAATCAGTCCGGAGGCCCAAAAGATTATTAACGAGTATCACTGGCCAGGCAATGTCCGGCAGCTTCAAAATGCCATGATTTATGCGGTAAATACAGCACAGGATAATACGATATGGCCTGATGATTTGCCAAGCTACATTCTTCTGGATACGAGCCCTTTAAAATTTGAGCATATTATCAATAATGGCGGCAATATTGCTGAGGTGCTTCGTATTGAAAATCTTGAAAAAACAGCCATTAAGACGGCCATGCAGCATACGAGTAACGATATTCTGGTAGCAGCTGAAATTCTTGGTTTAAGCCGATCAACGCTGTATCGAAAAATCAAGGAATATAATTTAGAGTTATAATATCTTTTTAATGTTTCAAAAAGTAAAATTGCCTGTCGGTCAAAATCGGCAGGCAATTTGATATTAATGGCGAGTATGCAATATCCTAAAATAATACAACAATCTCAAAAAAAGATTTAGTATTTTTTGCTGTGTACGGCTTACTTTACTTGCACTCGTTCTGTGCGTATTCCAAAAAGAGATTTTAGATTTATGCTTCCGTGCGGATTATGTGGCTTAAAGCCTTGATTTAAGCAGGTTTTCCTCATTTTATCAACTGGCACAATTAATGCAATAGTATGGGTTGGGTAATACAAGCACTTGATATAGACGACACTATTCATTTCGTATCTTTATCATGACCTGAGGAATAAAGGGGGTGTCTCGTTGAGTTGATCCGTTGATACTCTAACCTTGTTGGATGTCTAGGATGTTGTTGCTTGTGTTACGTGTTTATTTATTGAACATAGCACTATTATTATTTACCCTTTGTAGCTAATCTCAGTTTTTTCCTACTATCACACATACGGCGGCGAAAGGAGTATTAAGATGAGAAAATTTACCATATCGGAAGTCATGGATTCCTTAGGGGTAAACAAATTTACGTGGTCCATATTCTTTTTCTTGGGCTTAGCAATGGTTTTTGATGGTTATGATTATATGATTGTTTCCTATACGATGCCCCAGATCAAAGCAGAATGGGCATTAAGCAGTGTTCAAACAGGCAGTCTGTCTTCCTGGAGTCTTTTTGGTCTTATTATTGGCGGAGCAATTGCAGGTATTGTCTCTGATCGGATTGGAAGAAGAAAAACATTAACCTTTGCAATTATGATATATTCGTTGTTGACTGTACCCATCTTTTTTGTCGACAGTTTCACCGGGTTTGCTGTTTTCCGCGTATTGGCCGGTGTTGGATTAGGCGCTTGTATTCCTGTTGTTACGACGACTTTTTCTGAATCAACACCAACGAAGCGGAGGGCCTTGTTCATTACCTTTGGTATGGCGTGGATGATTGTGGGTTGGGTTCTGGCCGGTGTAGTGGCGACTTACCTCGTCCCGAAAGTAGGCTGGAGGTACTGCTACTTAGTTGGCGGCATTCCATTTATATATGCACTTTTTCTATTATTTAAAATGAAAGAATCGGTTTATTGGCTGGCGAATAAAGGGCGCAGAGCAGAAGCAGTTAAGAATCTTCAATATATCGAGATGAAAGCGACTGGTAAAGTTACTGATTGGGATCCTGAAGGATTGATTATTCCGCCGCCGCCGAAAGTCGCTGGTGCCAAGGCGCTTTTCTCTAAGAAATATATTGCCATTACACTGGGGGTCTGGATAACTTATTTCTGCGGCTGTTTCACCGTTTATGGAATTAATGCCTGGCTGCCGTCTTTGATGTTGGAAAAAGGGTTAAAACTATCTTCGGCATACGGTCTGGCAATCGCCCAGAATGGAGCGGCTGTCATTGCTAACTGTTCCACCGGGTTTGTGGCGGAAGCAGTTGGCCGAAGAAAGAACTTGATCATCAGTTATTTTGTCGCTGCTGTCGGCGTCTTGATCGTCGCCTTTGTCGGGAGTAATTTTGCGGCTATTCTTGCAGCAAATATCTTTATGGGTTTTGCCATCAATTATTCGATCACCGCGGTCCAGCCAATAATGGCAGAAGCCTATCCAACCGAGTTCAGAAACACAGGGGTAGCCTGGTGTCAGGCCTTTGGACGATTCGGGGGCGCGCTTGCACCCATAGTAGCCGGTTTGGTCATTCAATTGAAATTGGGTTATTCGATGTCTTTCTTGTTCTATATTCTTCCATTGCTTGTTGGGATGTTGGCGGCTATTTTGTTTGTTAAGAATGAAACGAAAGGTAAATCTCTTGATCAGCTGGCAGAAGAACGTCACAACAACGTATAACATTATATTCAACGTATGGTAAATTGAGGGTGCTGCAATGCTGTTTTTAAACAGTTTGCGGCACCCTTTTATGTGCGATGAGCGGCACGTTAGTACTGATTACTTTAAGATTGCTCGTGAGTTTGTTGACGGTTAGTGTAAACCGTGTGCAGCAGATGATGTGACACTTCACCGAGCGGTTCGTATAGAAATTCCTCATAGAGTTTTTTAATCCCAGGATTTTCGTGAGATTTTCGCAGCGGCATTGTTAGATCCACAGAATAAAGTGATGCGATCCGTGCTTTTCTGACAACATCGGTCGTACCATAAGGCTGTCCGCCGCCGCCAATGCACCCTCCCGGGCAGCACATAATTTCAATGAAAGTATAATCAGAACCTTCGCCGTTTTTTATCATTTCCATGACTTTTTTGGCGTTAGCAAGGCCGTGAGCAATTCCAACTTTTACTTTGCGTCCGGCAAGGTCGATTTCAGCAGTTTTGAAACCTTTCATTCCGCGTAGGGAAGTGAATTCCAGATCATTCAGTGTGTTTCCTGTTGCTACTTCATAGACCGTACGCAAGGCAGCTTCCATTACTCCGCCGGTTGCGCCAAACACTGCCGCAGCACCGGTTGATATCCCCAGAGGCGTGTCAAAATCTGTCTCAGGCAGCTTTGAAAAATCAACACCTTCGTGCCGCAGCATACGTGCAAGTTCTCGGGTTGTGAGAACCACATCGACATCCTGATAGCCGCTTGCAGTCATTTCCGCACGTTGTGCTTCGAATTTTTTCGCCGTGCAGGGCATAACGGAAACGACAAAAATATCTGCAGGATTGATTGCGTATTTTTGGGGATAGTACGTTTTGGCCAAAGCACCGAACATTTGCTGGGGTGATTTGCAGCTGGAAATATGAGGTAACACTTCCGGATAATAATGTTCCGCATAGTTGATCCATCCGGGGCTGCAAGAGGTTAGCATTGGCAGAACGCCATTATGTTTGATCCGTTGCAGCAATTCATTACCTTCCTCAATAATCGTCAGATCAGCAGAAAAATCCGTGTCAAAAACCTTATCAAAGCCCAAGTGCCGTAAAGCAGAAACCATTTTTCCCGTTGCAATTTCACCGGAGGGAAGTCCGAATTCTTCGGCAAGGGAAACACGCACAGAGGGAGCGACTTGCACAATGACATGTTTCCCGGAATCTGACAGGGCTTCCCATACCCGGTCGGTATCATCCTTTTCATGGATTGCTCCTACCGGGCAGACTAAGGCACATTGTCCGCAAAGGACACAGGCTACCGCATTCAACTGTTTGCCATATTCCGGCGTAATACAAATATCGGTGCTGCGGTTATGGGTGTAAAGGATACCAACTTCCTGAATATGATGGCAGGCTTCGGCGCACCGTCCGCATTTTATGCATTTATCTGGGTTTCTAACCAAGGCAGGGGTTGACATGTCCATGCTGAAGGTAGGTTTTGTTTTTTCTCCCTGGATATCCCTAACTCCGAACTTTGCGGCAATTTGTCTGAGTTCACAATTGCCATTACGAATACACGTCAGGCACTCCTGCGGATGGTCGGCAAAAATCAGTTCTAAAATCGTACGTACGGTATCTCTTACGCGTGGGGAATTGGTTGTGATTTTCATACCCGGCGCAACGTGCGTGGAACAAGAGGGAACTAAATTTTTATAGCCTTCTACTTCAACAACACAAACCCGGCAATTCCCTTTGATGCGTTGGTCGGGGTGATGACAAAGCGATGGAAGTTCTATTCCCTGCTGCCTTGCCGCCTCCAATATGGTTATTGACGGGGCTACCGTAGCAGGCTTGCCGTTAATAAAAATTTCGATTGAATGCATTATGCAGTTACCTCCTTGTTATGTGATAATTGGTTGTCCTGGCAGGCAGCAAGGTATTCTTCAGCATAATACATGAGGGAAGAGTGTAAGCTGTTCCCGGCAGCTTGCCCAAGGCCGCAAAAGGAGGCATCCTGTATGGCACGGGTATATCGCGTAAGGGTGTCAATATCCGTTTTTACAGCTTTTCGGGACAGCAGTCTATCCATAATAATGTTTGTTTGTCTTAGGCCCTCTCTGCAAGGCGTGCATTTACCGCAGCTTTCATGCAAAAAGAAACGCAGGCGGTTATGAACGTTAGCCAGAATAGACCGTGTATCGTCCAAGACGAATACAGCTCCTGAACCGATCGTGATTCCGGTCTTTGCACAAGCCAGATACTCAAGGGGGGTGTCGAGTAAATCCGGTGGTATCAGCACTCCGGATGCCCCGCCGATATTGACCGCTTTGATCGCGCGGCCAGGTTTAGTTCCTTCCCCGTACTTATTGATAATCTGATTGAAAGAAATACCAAAGGGAACTTCATATAAACCACGGCGATTGACATCCCCTGAAAGAGATATTAATTTCGTCCCGGGACTGTCTTGGGTACCCAAGGAACGATACCATTTTGCGCCATTTTGGATTATTTTTGGTATATTTGACAGGGTCTCCACGTTATTGATTAACGTTGGTTTATTCCAGAGACCTGCCTCGGTTGGATAGGGTGGTTTTAACCGAGGGCGTCCTTTTTTTCCCTCTATCGAAGAGATTAATGCGGTTTCTTCGCCACATAGATAGCTGCCGGCACCTGAAAATAATTCCAAAGTGAAGTTATAGCTGCTTCCCATGATATTTGATCCTAATAATCCGCTCTTTTGAGCTTCAATAATGCTTTCCCGCATAATTCTTTGCGCTTCGGGATATTCATGACGGATATAAATATAACCATGGCCTGCTCCAGCTAAAAAAGCTGCGATAGTAATTCCTTCAAGTAATTGAAACGGGATGTGCGTCATAATGAACCGGTCTTTAAATGTGCCTGGTTCTCCTTCATCAGCATTGCAAATGATATACCTGAGATCACTGGGGTTTGAACGTACCATTTTGATTTTATTTGCTGTCGGAAAGGCAGCGCCGCCTCGTCCCCGAAGCCCTGCTTCTTCAATTTCTTTGATTGCGGTTTCAGGAGCTTGCTCTAAAACTTTTTTCAGAGCAGTATATCCTCCGTGGCAGCAATATGTCGGTAAATCGACATAACGATCAGGGCAAATATTGAAAATAAGTTCATGATTAAGCACTCTGCTCATTTTGGTGTTCCTTTCTTAAACGACGTATTATGGACACCGCACTATCAGGGGTCAGGTTACCGTATATTGTTTCATCTATTTTAATTGCAGGAGACATATAACAAGCGCCCAGACAATTGACACATTCCAAAGTAAAGAGCCTATCCGGTGTCGTTTGACCGGCTATGATTCCTAATTCTTTTTCGATCGAAGTAAGAATAAGTGCTTTTTGGGCGTTTTCACAGGGGGCATTAGAACAAACCCGTATAACATGACTGCCTCTGGGTTTTAGAGATACCTCGCTATAAAATGACGCGGTAGAGTAAACCCTGCTTCGTGAAATATTCATTTCACTGGCGATTTCATTCACGGCCTCTTCGCTGAGATAATTCAGGGGGGCAGCGTCCTGGACAGCGAGAATAATTTGAAGCAGTAATCCCGTGTTACCGCCATATTGGCGAATAATTTCTTTTATTGAATTCATACGGCCCGTCTCTCCCTCTCTAAAATTAAATTATTTTGCAGCTAGTGTAAGATAACGAGAAGTATAATTCAAGAAAAGTTATATATTAAACAAAGTCACATGAAGTAGAATCAGATTTGTTGAACGATATTTAAAAATTGCATAATATAAGTCATGATATTGATAAAACTTTATCAAACTATATTGGATTAAATTGAGCGAAAACCGTATGTACCAGATCCTGTGACAGAAGACTATCGATATCTCTGTGTAAAGATAAAACGGTGTTGCATACTATTTTTGAAGTTATACAACACCGCATACTATCTGTTATAACAATGTGAAACGGATTTGATTAGCATAAAGAATATACGCAAGAATACAGCAATTTTAACCCTTTTCTTTCATATTATACCCTAATACCATGAGACAGTCGATGAGATGTGTATTCTCTACAATGATGTCTTCCGGCAAGTTTAATTCCACAGGAGAGAAATTCCATATGGATTTTATTCCTAAATCAGCTACCAGGCCGGCAACTTCCCTTGCATTATTTTCAGGTACCGTCAAAACAGCAATGTCGACCTGATTTGTGTTTGCGAAAACAGCAAGATCATTGATATGCAGGACCTCAAGGCCGCGAATTTTTTCTCCGACCAAAAGGGGATTGATATCAAAAATGCCTATGGTTTTGAAACCGCTTTTGTCAAAATTGCTGTGCTTGGCCAGAGCATGCCCCAAACTTCCCGCACCGATGATCACCATGGTATGTATGTTGTTGAGTCCCAATAGCTTATGAATTTCCTGGCACAGGAAGCAGACATCATATCCATAACCTTGCAGGCCGTTGCCACCAAAGCTGAAGAAATCCTGGCGAACCTGGGATGATGTTAAACCCATTCTGTTCCCCAGGTCTTTTGATGATATTCTGCTGATACCCATTTGTTGAAGGGTAGACAAATAGCGATAATATCTCGGTAATCGCTTTATGACCTGGCTTGATATTTTTTTCTCAGTGACCAACAATACCACCTCATAACAAATAATGCTTCTAGTATAGCATATCCGCTGAAAAGATGGCGATCTTCATAATGCTTTTCGTCAATGATTGTTTCAGTACACTAGAAAAGGCTATTGGCTTATTGCCAATAGCCTTATTCTAATGTTACCGTATCCGTAGTCTGCTATGCTGACAGGTCACCATGTCAACTATCGCGAATCAAAAGATTGACTATTTGTTATTCGATTCATCCGTCAATTCGACTTTGCAAAAAGGACATTTCTTTTGTTTTACGCCTCCGACTACGGGTAGTTTTTTTCCACAATTAGGGCATACAACAGCTTTTGTTGCTTCACTTGGTCTAAAACACATAAATGATACCTCCCTTCTCTAAAAGCATACATGCAAGATATATGCCACCTCCTATTTTTGAATTAATTATTGATAAAACCTTGATACAAGCGCATCCCAGAAGGGTATTTCAAAACAGTCAGCGCGTAAACAATCTCTTTTTACGATTGATTAGATATGGATAGAGTGGATATCACTGGAGATAAGCGGCAAGCTGCAGATTCTTTTTTTGCAATACAATCTCGTTTTAGGATTAATATGGCTTTATTGAATTATCTGCACATTAGTATGGCTCAATGTCACACAATTTATTTCATGCTTGCTGCAATAATTCGGGGGATGGTATAATTCATTGCTGAGACTATTTTCTAATATCGCAGATTAAAATTGGATTATTTTTTTCATTTTGATAAAATCGATTATTGACTCAAAAGCAAAAAGCCTGATTTTATCGGGTTTTCAGCATTAGTGTTCTCTGGCATAATACTTGCATATATTTCATACAGGGTTTAAAGTGAACTTTTTCATAAAATATTTAAATCTGGAGGCATCAGATGAACAGAAATGTTGATTTGGAACAAGAAGGTATTGAGATCAAGAAATCTTGTTGCTATTTTTGTCATCAGAACTGCGGCGTTAACGCCTATGTCAAAGATGGCAAAGTCTTAGCAATCGAAGGCGATCCCGATTTTCCGACCAATACCGGTGGATTATGCTGCCGTGGAAACATCGCCTTACTGCACCTTGATCATCCCGAGCGCATCAATTATCCTCTCAAAAGAGTCGGTAAGAAGGGCGAAGGGAAATGGGAACAAATTCCCTGGGATCAGGCGATCAGCGAAATCGCAGCGAAACTCGCTGCTATACGGGACGAATTTGGTGCTGAAGCTGTAGCAACAGCTGGCGGCACCCAGCGTACGGATGACTGGGCCCGCCGTCGTTTTATGAATCTTTTCGGCAGCCCGAATGGCTTCCATAATGCACTGCTTTGCTGGATTCCTACTTTTATGGTAGAAACCGCAGTCTGCGGCTGGAGTCCGTTTGAAATTGACTTAGGCTCCAGCAAATGTCTGGTACTCTGGGGACAAAACCCAGGAGCTTCCAGCATGCCGGAGATGCACCATCTGACAGAGCTTAGAGAAAAAGGTCTAAAAATTATTGTAATCGACCCCCGATTCACTGAAACAGCCGCTAAGTGTGACATGTGGCTGCCGGTACGTCCGGGTTCTGATCTCGCCCTCGCCTTGGCTTGGCTGAATGTCATACTCTATGAAGGCTTGTACGATCCGGATTTTGTTGAGAATCAATGTGTCGGATTCGGTGAATTATTTGCCCATGTTGAACAATTTACACCGGAATGGGCAGAGCCGTTGACCTGGATTCCTGCCGAACAGATCAGAGAGAGTGCCAGAATGTATGCCATGAACAGACCGGGTAACATTCAGTGGGGAACTGCCTGTGACCAGCAAGGTAAACCATCGGGAGCTCTCATGCATGCGCGTGCCCTTCTCAGGGCAGTCACCGGCAATCTTGATGCGCCAGGTTCTGACCTCTTGACCGGCCCGAGCTTGGAATACATCACGGATGAAGAGATGGAAGGCAACGAGTTCCTTAAGGATGAGCAAAAAGCAAAACAGATCGGTGCTGACAAGTTTAAACTTTGTACTTGGCCGGGCTATAGTAAGATTTGTGAAACGACTAAGAAAGTTTGGGGTAAAGTTCCAACCGCTGAATGGATGTGTGAGGCACATGCGCCTTCAGTTTTCAGAGCTATTCTTACCGGTGAACCATATCAAGTCAAAGCGATGATTGTTAATGCTACCAATCCGATCAATTCTTATGGCGAGAGTAAACTGACGTTGGAAGCCCTAAGGAAAGTGGACTTTCTGGTTACCTGTGACTATTGGATGACGCCGACTGCGGTACTTTCCGATTATGTTCTGCCGATTGCCGGCGCTCTTGAGCGTCCGACCATCACCAGCAGCTATGGCTGTACAGACTTCCTGCTGGCATCACAGCGTGCGATTCAGCCGATGTACGAACGCCGCAATGATTATAACTTCTGGAAAGATCTCGGCGTTGCCCTAGGTCAAGCTGAACATTGGCCTTGGGAAACCGTCGAAGATGCATATTTTGCTAAAATCGAACCGCTTGGCTATGGCACTGAGAACTATGATCAGTTCGTCGAATGGTACCGTTTCCACTTCCCAGAGAGAGAATATCAGAAATACTTGAGACAGGGATTTGCAACCCCCTCCGGAAAAGTAGAGCTATATTCCAGTATCCTGGAGGAGCTCGGTTATCCGCCAATGCCCGAATATACAGGCCCTGCAGAGAATGAGAACGACAATCCGGAACTAGCGCAGGAATACCCGCTCGTGCTCTCTACCGGTAATGGATTTATGCCGTTTCATCATTCAGAACATTTCAATATAAGAAGTGTTCGTTATATCAATCATGAACCGCATTTCCAAATCAACCCGGAAACAGCAAAAGAGTACGGTATTAAGGAAAATGACTGGGTCTGGATCGAAACCAAACGCGGCAGAATCAAACAAAGAGCCGATGTCACCCAGGCTGTAGCACCGAAAGTTATAATCACCGAGCGAGGCTGGTGGTTCCCAGAGAGAGACATCAATGAGCCGGTTCTTGGCGGATGTCTGGAATCAAATACCAATGTTTTAACCAGTACAAGCGATGAAGACTGTGACCCGATCAGCGGAACCTGGGCTAATAGAGGTTTGTTATGCAAAATTTACAAGGTAGACGGAAAGGAGGGGAAGTAACATGGCACGTTATGCAATGGTAATGGATACCCGAGCATGTGTCGGCTGCCAATCCTGTACGGTGGCCTGCAGAACCCATAATAATCTTCCGGTGGATATGATGTACAACCCGGTGACGACAGTGGGACCGGAAGGGGTATTCCCTGATCTGCACATGATTCATATTCCTTTGATCTGTATGCATTGTGAAAATACACCTTGTGTCGATGCCTGCCCGACCGGTGCTTCCCAGCGCCGTGATGACGGAATCATTTTTGTCGAAGAAAAGAAATGTGTCAGCTGCAAAGCCTGTGTTATGGCTTGCCCCTATGGCGCCCGTGTTTGCAACCATGAAAAAGGTGTTATCCAGAAATGCGATTTCTGTATGGACCGTGTCGACAAAGGCAATGTTCCCCGCTGCGTCCAAACCTGTCACCAGAAAGCCCGTACTTTCGGCGATCTGGACGACCCAAACAGCGAAGTTTCCAAGCTGATTAAGAAACACAATGCCGTTCGTTTGCTTGGTGAACTCGGAACAGAACCCTATGTATTCTATATTGGATTGGAGGCGCAGATCCGATGAGTCACAAACATCATGATGGTTTTGGTTGGATGCTTGCTGTTGACTTTTTCTTCGCCGGAATGGGCGCAGCAATGCTGGTTATAGCCGGTCTCGCAGATTTGTTGTTGGGTGAAGGGATGACCTCCGTCCTGGGCAATTTCGTTGCTCCCTTATGTGTATGCGTTGGAGCCGGATTGCTGCTGCTTGAACTGCCCAATCCTTTAAAGGGTTGGCGGGTATTTATGAATCCGAAAGCGGTCATCTGCTTTGGTGCCTATATGATGACACTTTGTATCGGTGCCGGGTTGATCTACGCTTCCTTCGGACTTCCTTTCCTTCCCTGGGCCGGATTTGTTATCGCCCGGAAGTTCTTTGCTGTTTGTTGTGTGATCTTTGGTTTGATTGTTGCCACATACCCTGGCATTCTGCTGGGACGCAACAAAGCCCGTCCGTTTTGGACCGGCGTTGGGATGATGACTATCTTCCTGCTTTCCTCTCTGGTTACGGGAATGTCCTGCTTTATTTTAAGCGACCTGCTGCTGCCGGCACAAAATGTGGACGTGATGAATGTGATGCCCTGGCTCGCAGCTGCCGTCCTGGCTTTCCAACTGCTGACCTGGTTTGGTTACATGTGGGTTAAGCTCACCGGAACAACCGAAAGGGAAGCTATTGCTGCCAAAATGTGGATTGATGGCAAATATGCGATGGCCTTTAAAGGCGGGATCCTCTTTATTGGAACGTTCATCCCATTGGTTCTGTTTCTGATTGCTCCGTATATTGTCATGGCCGACACACTCCTGGCCATAGGCGGTTTATGCGTCCTGCTCGGCGGTTTGATTATGCGTAATGCCGTTATCTTCGCAGGGCAAGAACGTACCTGGCTGCCCGGCGAACAGAAGTTCAGAGGAAAGTTGCCGCATGGCGATGAAGATTTCATGAAGATATTAAAAAATTGATTGACCTTAGCGCATGTTTCAAAATAGTGTGGGTTCAGTAAAATGATATTGATGGATATACGTCATATCGATACGGCTGTATACGATGTGGCGTATATCTTCATCATGACGGTTATTCTGGTGTATATTTAAGGTTGGAAACCCAATATGCGGATTTTACAGACAGCAACAGATAGTGTATCCTACTATCGGAACTACAACCTCGGAAATTGTTATTAGTATATTTGTGGTTTGCCCTTATTTGATTATCTTTTTTAGCGTATTTCGTATTATATAAATGCCCGGTGATCACGATCGTATGATGAGCGGGTCAAAAGGAGAAGGTTCTATGTTGAAAAATGATACCGCTGTCTTAGATCATGCCGAAATTATCGATCAGACCCAAAGTGTCTGTCCTGTCTGCTTAAAAGTAATCGATGCGCAAATCGTGGTGCAGGATAGAGCCGTCTATATGGAGAAGACGTGTCCGGAACACGGGAAGGTTATTACCTATGTTTGGCCGGATATCGACCACTATCGCTGGATGAGTGATCTTCGCCTGCCCTTGAAAAAACCGCAGGTTTTCAGGCAGTCCCAGCAGGGTTGTCCGCATGATTGCGGTTTTTGTACATCGCATCTCCGCCACTGCACACTGGCTGAAATCGAGGTTACCGAACGTTGCAATCTTCGGTGTCCGGTCTGCTTTATGGCAGCTGAAGCGGCGAAAGGTGTCATTCAACATGACTTTGACCTTCAAATTATTGAAGATAAATATAAAGCAATTCTGGCGCAATCCGGGGCACAAACCAGTATTCAACTGACCGGCGGTGAGCCGACTATTTGTAAAAATCTGCCCGAAATTGTTCGAATGGGAAGAAGAATTGGGTTTGATTATATCGAGGTCAACACCAACGGTGTTGTCATTGCACGCGATCCGGCATATATTCAGGAACTGGCCGAAGCAGGCATCAGCGGCATATATATGCAATTTGATGGATTGACTGGTGACGTCTATGCAAAGATCCGGGGAGAAAATATCTTGGAGTATAAACTGAAGGCGATTGAGAATTGTCGTAAGGTGGGGGTACAGGTTGTCCTGGCCATGACAGTCATTGAAGGCATTAACGAGGACCAAATGGGTGATGTACTCAACTTTGCGCTGCAAAACCGGGATGTTATTGCCGGACTAGCGTATCAGCCTGCCTTCGGCTCCGGACGTTTTGACGTCACGATTCAAAAAAGGCTGACCATGGGTGATGTCGCTTTCATGTTGGCAGACCAAAGTAAAGGATTGATTCAACCGTATGATTTTCTGCCGCTGGGATGTTCTCATCCTATCTGCTCATCGGCAACATATATCATTGAAGAAAAAGGACATTTCCTGCCGTTTACCCGGCAGATATCACCCCAGGAATATATAGAAGCTTTCAATCCGGACAGCCCTCAAGGTTCTGTATTGGGAGATATAGCCTCTAATAAATATCCTGATCTCGTATCCGGCGTGTCTATCGTCATCATGAATTATATGGATGCTTTTAGTATGGATCTCAAACGTTTAAAGGAATGCAGTATGACTGTTGCGAGAAATGACGGGTGTTTAGTGCCCTTTTGCTCCTATCAGCTGACCAATATCGACGGCAAACGGATGAGTGATCTCTTTGCACCGGAAGGATGATGACGTTATGGGTAGTAATGATAATGTGTTTATCACATCTCACAATAATGGTTTAGGAACCGGGAATGCCGATAGGAATTTGAACGAAAAGACAGTTCGGACAAACTGCCGATTCTGCGGATATCAATGCGGTTTGACCGCAACTGTCCAAGACGGGAAGGTGACTTCAGTCAGTCCTGATCCCACGCGCTTTCCGGGTGATGCGAATATTCAAAAGGGCTGTCGGCGATGGCGAATGGCCCCGGAAATACTGGATCATCCGCAGCGAATTAACTTTCCTATGAAAAGAGTGGGGGAACGCGGTAGCGGACAATGGGAAAGGATTTCTTGGGATCAAGCCCTGGATGAAATCGCTGCAAAACTTCAGTCGTTAAAGCAAAACTATGGACCTGAAATGTTAGCTACCAGTATCGGCGGACCGCACACGACCTTTTGGCCGCTGCATCGTTTCATGGCCCTTTTTGGAAGTCCAAATAATATGGGTATCGGCCAGATTTGCTGGAACCCGGGTATCTGGATTAATTCCCTGACATATGGCTGGCCAATTGACATGGAACTTGACCAGGAAGAAACAGGCTGCCTGATTCTCTGGGGTGTTAATCCTGCCGAATCAGATAACTCCGTATTATGGCGTACGATACAGGCTTTCAGCAGGACGGGAAAACCGTTTATCGTTGTTGATCCAAGAAGAACCCGGTCCGCGGAGATTGCAACCCATTGGGTGGGGATTCGGCCCGGAACCGATGCGGTATTTGCTTTAGGCTTGCTTCAGGTGATCATCACGGAGAATTTATATGATCAGGAATTTGTCACACAATGGTGTCATGGTTTTGAGCAGCTTAGACAGCATGTGCTTTCTTATAAGCCGGATCTTGTTGAGGAGATCACCGGTGTCCCCGCGGACATGATCAGGGAGGTGGCACATTTATATGCTAAAAATGGACCGGCTACCTTGCATAGTGGACGGGGCATCGATCAGCTGGGGCCAAACAGTGTGCCAACCCATCGGGCAATTGCTATCTTACGTGCCATTACCGGCAACCTGGACCGACCGTATGCTTCCCATATCAGTGAAATGCCCGATTTTATTCCCGAAATCGATTTGGAATTAAGTGAACAGCATGCGGCGGCGATGGCGGCAAAATACATTGCCAAGGATAAACTCAGTTTACAGGCATTCACCGGGTATGAAAAAGTCCGTCAGCAAACGATGAAGCATGGGAAACGCCTGCCGATGCGCTATTTGACTTCAGCACACCCCAACCTTGTTTGGAATGCCATGTTAACGGGTAAACCCTATCCTGTCAGATCACTTATTGTCATGGCTTCGGATCCGTTACTAACGCAGGCAGATACCCATCTGATCTATGAAGCAATGAAGAGCTTGGACCTGATGGTTGTGTTGGAATTGTTCCCAAATCCCACCTCCATGCTGGCTGACTATGTGCTGCCGAGCGCAGGAATTCTGGAACGGCCTCTTATTGAGACAAAGGCTGGCACCGCCAATATTGCCTATGGCGGCGACCAAGCGGTAGAACCCTATTATGAACGCCGACCGGACTTTTACTTCTGGAAAGAACTGGGGCTGCGACTGGGCCAATCGGATACGGACTGGCCATGGGAAACTTACCACGATGCCATGATCTCATCATTAGCTCCGGCGGGTATTTCCTGGGAAGAATATTGTGATACCGGACTTTATTGCCCGCCGAATGACTATTTTAAGTATGCGGATATCGATCCGGCAACCGGCAAGTACAAAGGTTTTGCCACAGTCAGTGGAAAAGTGGAGCTTTTCAGTGAACTTCTGCAAGAGATCGGCGCCGATCCGCTCCCTACGCCAAAACCCGTTCAGGCCCAATATGAGGAATATCCATTAATATTGATTAGCGGTGCACGTTTTCAACCGTATTACGCGTCGAGTTATCACCATTTGGAAAAATTCCGGGCGACACATCCGGAACCTTTAGCGGAAATAAGTGCAGCTACCGCTGCAAAGTTAGGGTTGGAAGACGGATGCAAAGTCCAGGTCGAAACAGATCGGGGAAAAGCAGTGTTTACTTTAAAAATATCTGTCATGTGTGACGATGTTGTCAGTCTGGAGTATGGATGGTGGTATCCGGAGATGCAGCCAGCAGAACCGGATCTGGGCGGACTATGGCTGGGGAATGCCAATATTCTTACCAATGCGGATATTGAAACTTCCGATCCGTTGATCGGTACTTGGACCTATAACGGTTTGTCCTGTAAAATCAAAAGGTTATAAAATAAAAAATTGACTGGCATAGATATTGCATTATAAAAGTATGACCGGAGGGTTCTTTTGCATAAGAAGATTATCTTTGACTGTGACAATACGATGGGCGTGCAAGGCGCGGATGTTGATGATGGTCTGGCCTTGATTTATCTCTTGGGTAAGATGGATGCGGAAATATGCGGAATTACGACGACTTATGGAAACAGTGACGTCGAGACGGTCTATACCAATACACAACGTATGCTGCATGAGATTGGACGGTCGGATATACCTTTCTTCAAAGGCTGTCCGGATAATCACACCCATATCAGCGACGCTGTGGATTTTCTTGTAAAGACTGTTGATGCCGATCCGGGGAGTATTAGCATACTGGCGACTGGTTCGCTAACTAACATCTATGCGGCCTTTCTCAAAGATCCTCTCTTTTTTCAGAAAACTGCTGAAATCGTTGTCATGGGGGGCATTACGGAACCCTTGATCATCAACGAGAGAAATTTGGATGAACTGAATTTCTCTTGTGACCTGGAAGCGGTTAAGGTGCTGATGGAAAATGGAAGAAATATCTCTATTATTACCGGTAATAACTGTCTAAAGGCCTTTTTTAGCCGAGAGGAGTTTATTGGAAAACTCAACTGTCCCAGTCCATCAACCCACTATCTCCGCGATAATTGCATGTACTGGTTTACCCATATAATGAAGATATTTGAAACAGACGGATTTTATAATTGGGATGTTGTCGCAGCTGTATATTTAATGGATAGGTCACTGTTTACCGATTGTTTTAAGATGCTAAAAACAAATCTGGAAGACTTGAAGCAGGGTTTTCTTCTGTTTGATGATACTAAGGATTCTCAACACTCCGGATTACCGTTTATCAACTTGCCGGTAATAACGGACTCACGGGATTTTATTGAGGAAGTGTATACGACTTGGTTATCTTTTCATATCAAGTGATCAGTTGGCTTTGCTAAATTAAAACGCAAATGTAATAAAATGTAAGCCTTAATGAAATCACACTATTTTATAATAAGATAGAGACAGAAAACGGTTTTTAGGTTATAATGTAGGTAACAATTTTTATAAAAATCATATAATTTTTCTCCGAGCCTTAAAGTCCTAAAGTATTATGCTATGGACCTGAGGTCTGGACAAAGTCCACGGAGTGACAGAAGAAATTTTGTTACTTGCTGTATCGCGAAGGAGATGCGAATATGAATGGTTTTTTCAAACCAAAAATTTATTCCTGCATGTCCGTGCAGGAATTTATTTATTCATGGATGAATTTGTGCCACGGATGGCAAGGAGCGGCGATTATTCATGGATGAATTTATGCCGCGGTACCACAGGTGGTAAGGAGAGACGATTTTTTATGAGGAGGATCAACGTTGAAAAACAACATATCGCTGGAAGAAGCTCAGAGCCTGTTATTTGAATATTGTAACGTTGTGGAAAGTACAAAATTGGACTTGGCTGATACCCTGGAAAGTGTACTATCCGAGGATATATATTCTCAGGAAAACATACCGCCCTTTGCCCGTTCACCTTATGATGGGTATGTATTACGGGCTGAAGATACAGTAGAAGCAAGTCCGGCTAAACCTGTAACACTGGAAGTTATTGAAGAAGTACCTGCAGGCTATACCGCCAAGCAACCTGTCCGACCCGGCCAGGCGATAAAAATCCTTACAGGTGCTCCAATTCCTGAAGGAGCTGATGCTGTGACCAAATTTGAAGAGGTTGCGGTTCGGGATAATACGATTACCATAACCAGACAATATAAACCCGGAGAAGATATTGTTCCAGCGGGAGAAGATATTGCTGCGGGGCAAATCATGGCGACCAAAGGTACGCTCATTACACCCCCGTTGATGGGAGTAATGGCTTCGCTTGGCGTAGCTCACGTGCCGGTTTATAAAATACCCAAGGTAGCGTTGATCTCAACGGGTGATGAACTGATCGATGCCTCAGAGGATCTCCGTCCCGGAAAAATTCGAAACAGTAATATCTATACACTCCAAGGTTACCTTCGTACAATCGGGATCAAACCGATCGTCATAGGAATGTGCAAAGATACAATGGAAGCAGTAGCCGATTTAGTGGAAAAAGGATGGGAGGAAGCCGATGTTGTCATCACAACCGGCGGTGTATCTGTCGGCGACTATGACGTCATCCGTTTTGCAGCCGACTATCTTGGTGCAGAAACGCTGTTTTGGAAAATAGATATCAAACCCGGCTCAGCCTGCCTCGTCGCTGTCAGGGAGGGAAAAATACTCATCGGTTTATCCGGCAATCCTGCGGCAGCAATAGTAACATATCAACTTCTTGTCGTACCTTTTCTTAAAAGGATGGCGGGTAGAAACGCTTATCACAATGAGACGCTTGTAGCGACTATGCAAGCAGATTTTCGCAAAGGAAGTCCTCGCAGACGATTTATCAGAGGCAGGATTGTCTTTGAAAACGGTTTAGCCAATATTGAGACTACCGGGGAACAAGGTAACGGTGTCCTCAGTTCGTTGCTTGGATGTGATGCTCTGGCAGAGGTCCCTGAAAAGAGCGGACCTGTTAAAGCCGGAGAAAAGTTGACTGTTTATAAGGTTGAATAATTTGTTGATCAAAATAAACCATAGAAATGAATCAAAAAAAGTCATACCGGAGGAGATATAAGTGAAAAAGGTAGCAGTTCAAGATGCAGTGGGTATGATTCTCTGTCACGATATAACGAAAGTAATCCCTGGAGAATTCAAAGGCGCTGCGTTTAAGCGAAATCATGTTATCTGTCAGGAAGATGTCGAAGAACTATTAAGCCTAGGAAAAGAACACATATACGTTTGGGAAGAAAACGCCGGCGAGATTCATGAGGATGACGCGGCTGTTCGTATGGCACAGGCTGTGATGGGTGAAAACATCCGGTATACAGAACCGCAGGAGGGAAAAACAACTCTCATATCCACAGAAAAAGGCTTATTACGGATCAAAAGCTCACTTTTATATGAGATCAATTCCATTGAGCACGTGACTATTCCCTCTTTGCCGAGTAACTTTAAAGTGGAAGTAGACCAAAAGATAGCTGCAGCACGTATAGTTCCCCTTGTTACGAAAGAAGAAAATATACGCAAAGTGGAAGAGTTGTGTATTTTACATGGACCGGTATTTTCTGTTCAGCCTTATAAAAAGCTGAAAGTCGGTATTGTAATCACCGGCAGTGAGGTTTTTAAAGGCAGGATCAAGGATAAATTCGGACCTGTCATTCGCAAGAAAGTTGATTATTTTGGAGCTGAAATCATTGGTCAGGAATATTGCCCGGATGAGCTGGAGCTTATTCAGGGTAAGATTTATGAATTTATGGACAAGAAGGCTGATTTGATCATTATGACCGGCGGCATGTCGGTTGATCCGGATGATCTGACACCGGGGGCAATCAGAGGAACGGGTGCAGAAGTGATTACTTACGGCGTGCCTGTTCAGCCCGGAAATATGTTTATGCTGGCCTATTTGCGTGGTGTACCTATATTAGGTGTACCCGGTGCCGCAGCTTATTATAAAACGACTGTTTTGGATGCGGTATTACCGAAAATATTTACCTGCGAAACCCTAAGTAAAAACGATTTCATTCGGATGGGTGAAGGCGGCTTATGCAGCAACTGCCAAATGTGTCAATATCCAAACTGTTATTTTTGCAGATAATTGACCCTGACCCCAGATCCAGGATTATAAAGTGTCATGTCCAAACTATAGAATCGTCAGCAAAATACGTTTTACGCGCATTTGAGGAGAGATAAAATATGATTGATGGTTATGGCAGAGATATCAACTATTTACGGATATCCGTCACCGATCTGTGTAATTTAAAATGCACTTATTGTATGCCGGAAAATGGTATTGATAAAAAAGAACACCGGGAGATCTTAAATCTGGAAACGATTGAAAAAGTAGCTGAGAGTGCAGTTAAGCTGGGTATCACTAAAATCAGATTAACCGGCGGCGAACCACTTGTTCGCAGAGGTATACTTGATTTGGTCCGTAACATTTCTGCCTTAAAAGAACACGGTCTCAAAGAACTGGGACTTACGACCAACGGGCTGCTTTTGAAAAATTACGCTGAAGACTTAAAAAAAGCGGGTTTAACTCGGGTCAATATCAGCATCGACAGTATGGATCCGGATAAATATCGTCAAATTACGCGATGCGGTAAGGTAGACGATGTTCTAGAAGGAATCCGCGCAGCGAAAGAAGCTAAATTGTTTCCGCTGAAGATCAATATTGTGCTGATCGGCGGATTCAATGATGATGAGATCGAAGACTTCGTTAATTTGACCAGGGATGAAGATATTGAGGTGCGTTTTATTGAACTCATGCCGCTAGGTGAAGCCAGCGAGTGGGATACGGAACATTTCCTCGCCAATGATGAAATATTGAAAAGAGTGCCTACGCTAATTTCTATGCCTTCTAAAGGACACGGCAGCGTGGCGCGTCTTTACAAATTGCCGAACAGTAAAGGTAAGGTAGGTCTGATCAGCCCGCTCAGCAGCCATTTCTGCCATTATTGCAATCGGATCAGACTGACGCCGGACGGCAAGCTAAAACCGTGCCTTCACTCCAATGTGGAGATTGATATTAAAGATTACGCTGAAAATGAATTTGATAAGTTCTTGATGGATGGTATCAAAGCCAAGCCAATGCGTCACTGCATTCAAAGCAACGATTATGAACCAGTCATTCGGAATATGCACGAAATTGGCGGATAATAAAGAATACAAGGGAGTAGATGATTATGAGTGAACTAACTCACTTTAACAAAGAGGGACGCGCCAGAATGGTCGATGTCAGTGAAAAAGCAGATACAGTTAGGGTAGCCGTTGCCCGTGGTGAGATACGAATGAAGCCGGAAACATTGGCGTTGGTTAAGCAGGGAGCCTTGGCTAAAGGTGATGTATTGGCTGTTTCCCAAGTTGCTGGCATTATGGGTGCAAAAAGGACGTCGGACCTCATTCCGATGTGTCATCCCCTATTGCTTTCTGGTATTGATGTTTCTTTCAATATAAATGACGCGGAAAGTAAAGTTGAGATTGAGGCAACAGTTAAGAATACCGGACAAACCGGTGTCGAAATGGAAGCGTTGACCGGCGTATCGATTGCCGCTCTAACGATCTATGACATGTGTAAAGCCGCCGAAAAGAGTATGGTGATCGGAGACATCTGTCTTGTGAGCAAATCCGGCGGCAAGAGCGGCAATTATTTGAGGGAAACGCAACCATAATCGTTGTTTTTTCCTTGAATCCATTTGGAAGCATGGGTCATGAACTAAAGAATAGAAGACAGTGTGTATAGGTAAGAGGTGAAAAACATGATAACTGTCGGTGTTATTACAGCCAGTGATAAAGGTTCCCGCGGAGAAAGAGAAGATTTAAGCGGACAAGTGATTAAATCGATGGTTGAAGAGATTGGCTGGGAAGTCAAGGACGTAGTTATTGTCCCGGATGAACAGAGGGTCCTTGAACAAAAGATGATTGAATTTGCTGATGAACTTAAAGTAGACGTTATTTTAACCACCGGTGGGACGGGATTCTCACCACGAGATGTTACCCCAGAAGCAACCCTTACAGTCGTCGAAAGATTAACACCTGGGATTCCTGAGGCTATGCGCTATGCAAGCCTGAAGGTCACACCCAGAGCGATGCTTTCAAGGGCTCAAGCCGGGATAAGAGGCAAAACAGTGATTATTAATTTACCGGGCAGTCCCAAAGGTGTGAAGGAATGTCTCGCTGTTGTCCTGCAGTCGCTAGAACACGGTATTGAAATATTAAAGGGAACCGCCGGCGAATGCGCTCAAAAACCTTAAGTTAAAGAAAGCTTGTCGCCGGAACTGTGGCACGCAGACCTGATTTGAGGTGTAAAAAGAATTCAAGAATGCTGTACTAGAATACAAAAACGAACGGATAGATACCTGTACCATCGATACGATAAGGGGAGTGGGGTATATGGCAGGTACAATGTTATCGGTCAATAGCAGTGATATCAGAAATGGACGTCATAATTACCATTCGGTATCTGGGGGAGATACGGGCAATAACTCATCGGAGAAAGCGGCGAGCGCTGTCCCGGTAGTTTGTTTTGTTGCTGCAAAATCAGGAACCGGCAAGACGACTTTCCTCGAGAAGCTGATCAGGGAAATGACCGAACGCGGTTATCGGATCGGTGTAATCAAAAGCGACGCCCACCGGTTTGATATTGATAAACCGGGTAAAGATAGCTGGCGTTTTGCCGAAGCAGGATCAACGGCTACCGCGATCATCGGGCCGGATAAATATGCGGTCATTCAAAAAACTGAAACCAAGAAGGATATTGAAGAGGTTATTCCAATGATTGAGAATGTCGATATTATCCTGGTTGAAGGTTTTAAAATGTCCCAAAGGCCGCGTTTTGAAGTGGTTAGAAGAGAGCTGGGAACAGAGATCGTATCCCCGGCAGAAAATCTGCTTGGCGTTATCACCGATGTCGAGGATCTTGCAGCCCCGGTTCCCTTGATTGATCTCAATGATTATGTGCGTGTTGCGGACATCATTATTAGCGTTTTTAACCTGAACCAATGAGCATAGTGTGTACAGCACATAAGTATCTGCGATCTCATGCTGTCATATAGCGTCATCATTATTTTTTAGCTTTGGAAGGGGTCTTAACTCATGGCAAAAGTTATTGCGGTCAATATCAGTGAAACAACCGGTGTCCCGAAACAGGAAATTGAAAAAGGCTATTTTGAAGTGAATCATGGTTTAGTTGGCGATGCGCATGCTGCCAACTGGCATCGTCAGGTCAGCTTATTAGGCACGGAAAGTGTTGATAAGTTAAAACAAGCCGGACTTACCGGTCTTGATAATGGAAGGTTCGCTGAAAATTTAACAACAGAAGGCATTATTTTATACGAACTCCCGGTAGGAACCAAACTTAGAATCGGCGAGACGTTGATGGAAGTCACTCAAATAGGCAAGCAATGCCATAACAGTGGCTGCGCGATCAAACGGATTGCAGGGGATTGTGTTATGCCGCGAGAAGGTATATTTACTAAATTACTGTCACCGGGCTGGATCAAGCCGGGAGATAGCATCGAGGTTGTAGAATAGTACTGCCATATCGAAAAAGAATATTTCAATAAAAAATCTGCTCCCTTTTCTTAACACGGGAGCAGATTTTTTATTGAAATACACGAAAGGAAATCTATTTTGCAGCAGTCTCTGAATTAGTTTTTTTCCATTTTGGGCTGCCCCATATGATTGCGGTCCAAGCAATACCGATAATGACAACAGCAGCACCGGTGATATAATAAGTCCCGCCCCAATCGCCGTTGACCATTTTTAGCATAAAGCCATCCCAATAGGAGCAAAGGAAGTTACCGACATTCATACCGATCCAGAAAAGGGAGGCGGCCCATGCCAAACCGGCAGTATTTGTGAGCGTAGAACTTTCCAAAACAATGATTGGGAGAACAGCCAGATAACCAAGACCAAAGATGAGAATTCCAACGGTAAACATGGCAACACTCATAGCATTTGCGACGATAAGACAGCCGATCATAGCGACAACCATACCGGCTAAGAAGGAGAATTGCTTAAACATTTTGACCAAGGGCCCCGTAATGACCGTAGATACAACTCCGGCCAAAACGAAGATACTGAGCAAGGTACCGGCGACGCCAGGACCCGCATTGATTTTAGAACCGATAATACTGGAGAAATTCATCATAAAAGGACCGGTAACCATACCGATAAAGACAGAAAGAACAACGATAGCCCACAGTCTCGGAGCCAGCTTGACTCTCTTAGCCGATTCGAACTCACTGGCGTCTGTTTTTCCTTCGGCTTTAAGGAGTTCGTCCATTGTCGGGGGCTCTTTAAATGTAAGCAGGAAGAGTACTAAAGCAACAAATGCAACCAGATATGCCAAGAACGTGTACGACCAGTGAATGGCTGCAAGCCAGCCGCCAAGAAGAGTCAGCATGAAGCAACCGAATAAATCAGCAGCTTTACCGAAGCCCAAGTATTTGCTACGGGTCTCGTAGTCACGAATGTAACGCAGGTAGGCAGCCGCGCCAATAGGAGCAAGAAGGCCGGCACCGAAGCCATAAAGCACACGAGCGATTAGGATCTGATAAAAAGTGCCATGGATGAATGTCGGCAAGATTCCAAAGATGCCAAAGACTAGGAAGGAAACGATACCGGCGGTTTTAAAGGAAATCTTTTTGCCGAGGATCGATGACATTAAAATGGAGCCGATAATCAGAGTAATAGACGGCAGCGTATTGATCATTGAAATCGTTGAAAAAGGGACATCCGGGAAAATTTGAGACATACTGAACAGGGCACCGGTAGCAGCACCGTTACCGGAATTTAGAAGGTATAGCATAAATATTCCGAATGAAACACTAGCAGCAATAGGCTTTTTACTCATTTCCATATTTTAGCCTCCCATTTAAATATACTAAATTCTTATTATTCTCTGTGGTCTGAGCATAAAATGATTGCAGTTACATTGGCTCCGCGTAGATTGACGATGGCATTGGGCATTGTTTTCCCGGTTTTTACAGTACGAACCGTCTCGTTTACCACCTGTTGAGTCTGTCGACGACACCTCACGCTTTCGTCCTGACAGAAACTGTTTGGACCTGGGCTTCCGTGGCCGCCACTGCCTCACTGTTTGTTGCTTAGTACGGCAGTCGGTAATACGAAATATTTCTTATTCGTGAAGTTCACGTAAGAGTTATAAGCCGCAATTCCGCTCTGTTCAAGCCTCGGTACACATAGTCCTTAATTTTCTTCCTCCTTCCGTTAAGTAATTATGAATATCATCGCCAAAGCGCTTAGCCGCTTCACAGACGATTTCCCAGTCGCTCATAGACTCGCCTTAAAGATGCGATGCTTTGCGCTTCATGGAAAACCAAATTGAAATTACCATCCATCACGATAATGCCGAAAGCCTCATCTTCCACACCCATTTATATATTGCATCAACTATGCCAATGAGAGAGATAGAATTATGAAGGTGTTTTCTAGCAATCCGGCATGATTTAAAACACATTGTTTCAGATTGAAACGGTTATTATTGCAACATTCTATTCCTAAAATTGACCAGTGCCATAGGCTTAAAGCAAAATAAATAGACTGACTAATAAATCGATGTTTATTAGCCAGCCTTGATTGCTATGACCCATATTAATTGGTACTAATTCACCCATATGGCGATTTCAATGATAATCAGGTTTATTTGGAAATGTTGAATCAAATTGTTGATACTCTGTTGAGATATTCCCAGGAACGTCGGATGTAGCTCTCGCAAAGTCTTTGATTAGCTGCAATTTCTTCCGGTGTTAGTTCCCGGACAACTTTGGCGGGAGAGCCCATGATTAAAGTATGAGGCGGATACTTTTTTCTTTCGGGAATCAGTGATCCTGCAGCTACAAGACAATTCATACCGATTTCCGATTCATTCAAGATAATCGTACCCATTCCGATGAGACTGCCGCTATGAATGGTGCAGCTATGAAGAATACACCCGTGTCCAACAGATACATTATCTTCGATCAGCGTAGGCAGGTTTGTATTCACATGGATCATACTTAAATCTTGAATATTTACGTTTTTGCCAATCATGATCGGAGCAATGTCCCCCCGTAGCACCGAGTTGAACCAGATGCTCGATTGGCTGCCGATGGTGACGTCGCCGATGACTTTTGCCCCTTCAGCAAGATAGACGTCTTTACCCAATACAGGGCTTTTTCCCAGATAATCAAAGATCATAGAGTGTACCTCCGTAAAAATACTTTAAAAGGATGAAAGATAGGATTATGTTCTCATTATCCATAAGGTTGACATCAAGTTCAAGTATCGCCCATTTGCATTCTGGGACATTTTACTATTTAGATGCAGTTAATGTCATGTGCGGCCGGCTATCCCCAAATGTGAATAATCGCAAGTATTTAAAGAACGGTATACTGGGTGTTTATTTTATGGCTTAATTAGGTTATATTATTGAGTGTTACTATTTTCGTAAAGTATTTTATTGCAATTTTGATGGGTGATTGGAGTAACTATGCGAGCGCGCTTTTGGACAGCACTTTGGTTCGGTAAAATTATATCAAGCGTAATGAAATTCTTAGGCAGAAAAGGAACGACCTTGCCTGGAGCAATTGCGTTAAAGATCTGTCCTTTTATGATCAAATCTTTGGCATCTCTCTTTGCGGAGGGTGCTATCATCATTACTGGAACCAATGGTAAGACAACGACAAACAATCTGTTAGCCGCTATACTCCAGACAGCAGGTAAGAAGATCGCTTTCAACAGAGAAGGGGCTAATATGCTGACCGGAATCACCGGTGCCTTACTGCAAAACACAACCTTTACCGGTAAACCGTTGGCATCGATATTATTGCTGGAAGTGGATGAAGCAACATTACCGGCTTTGTGCAAACAATTGACCCCGCGTATCGCCGTCATCACGAATTTCTTTCGCGACCAGCTTGACCGTTATGGAGAATTGGATACGACGATTAAACTAGTCAGGCAATCGCTGCCTCCAGAAACAGAACTGATTCTTAATGCTGACGATCCACTTGTTGCTCAAATCGGAGCCGGGCGGAGCCGTGTTTATTATTATGGAGCGGATAGTATACCCTCCAGCAGAAAAAAAAGCACGGAGACGCGGGAAGGCCGATTTTGCACACAATGTGGTGAGGAATTGGCATATTCACTTTTCCATTACGGACAGCTGGGGATTTATCATTGCCTAAACTGTGGATTCAAGCGTCCAGACCCGTATATAGAAGCAAAAGCGGTGTATCAGGCGAGTGGTGGCATCACTTTTGAAATCGACAAGCAACCATTTCGGCTTAATCTGCAAGGCAGTTATAATCTATATAATGCCTTGGCTGCATTCAGTGCGGCAGAACGTATGCAAATCTCCAGAGATAGTATAAGACAGGGACTTCAACAGTATATTCCTGATGCGGGTAGAATGGAACCATTCACGCTACCGGGGGGCAAAGCGACTCTGACGTTGGTAAAAAATCCCACTGGTTTCAATCAAGTTATTCGAACGATTACGGAGGATCCAAGGGAATTGCGTCTGCTGATTGCCATTAATGATTTGGCTGCTGATGGCCGGGATATCTCCTGGCTTTGGGATGTCGATTTTGAAATACTGGCTGAGCGGAAAGCGGATATCCGGAAAATTATCTGCGCAGGGCTCAGGGCGGAAGATATGGCACTGCGGCTGAAATATGCCGGATTTCTGGAGAAAGAACTAACTCTGGAACCTTCTTTGGAAAAAGCTGTCCTCCTTTTGGAACAGGATTCTGCAAAATATGAATTAACGGATGATCGACCGACAGATGATCAGGTTAAAGAAAACAACCCAATGTATATTCTTCCAACGTATACGGCTCTATTCCCCATGCGGGATATCCTGGTCAGAAGAAAGACAGATTTGAAACGAAATAAGGCGGAAAGTATATGAAGCTTGTAATCTATCACTTGTATCCGGATCTATTGGACCTTTACGGCGACCGGGGAAATGTGGCGGTGCTCGCTGCCCGTTGCCAGTGGCGAGGTATTGACGTCGAAATCCGCAGAATATCGCTGGGGGAGTCAGTCGATTTTTCCACAGCGGATATCATCTTTCTCGGCGGTGGTTCGGACAGAGAGCAAAACCTCTTAGTTGCGGATTTAAGCGCGCGATCGCGTGAAATGAAAGCGGCGATCGAAGACGGCTTGGTTCTTCTGACGATTTGCGGCGGGTATCAGCTATTAGGACAGTATTACCAGACTGGCGAGGGTAAAAGGATACCCGGGTTGGAAATACTTGATTTCAACACAGTCGCTGGAAATAAGCGCTTAATTGGTAATGTCATTATTGAAATAGATCATGATTTAAGAGAAAGCATTTCGGAATTTTACACTGTGGATAATCGGTATGGGGTTGAATTCAATACCTTAGTTGGGTTTGAAAATCATTCCGGGAAGACCTATCTTGGACAAGGGCTTAAACCATTGGGGAAAGTTATTCAAGGCTACGGCAATAACAGTGAAGATGAATCAGAAGGTGTCCGGTACAAAAATGTTTTTGGCACCTATCTTCATGGCCCTCTGCTCCCAAAAAATCCGCATATGGCTGATTTGCTGCTGGGGCTGGCTTTGAAAAGGAGGTATGGCAGCGGCAAACTGGAAAGATTGGAAGATCAAATTGAAACAGCAGCACATCAGGCAGTCGTCAGTCGATTTTTAACCTAGTACAACGTATTTGTAATAAATACGTAAGCTTTATTCTGCGGTTGGTCTGCATGCCACATTCCGCTTTCGGCTCTTGTGCCCTCCATGAATTTGCGTTAAGGAAGTTAAAATTCTTTTGCCCTCCTTGGCGAATTTTAACTTAGGTCCATCCATGGACCGTTGCGCTACGCAATCCATGCTCCGCTTGTCGCCGGAACTGTGGCACGCAGACCTAATTTGAAGTAAATGTTGGAGATAATCTTTTGTGTAGTTATTTCAAATACGTTGTACTAGTGAACTGCTGCGCAAATCTGGAAAGAATTACATCAATAAAAACAGCGATATTTGAGTAAAAAAGCCTGTCCTTATCGACAGGTTCGTTGACACTTAAGGTCGTAAATCGCTATAATAAATTAGATGAGTTAATATGAGCCTTCCACGGCCGTTAGGGGGGACCTGGTTTGGCAGAGACCAGACGTATAATTGTAAGTTTGCCGGAAAGCATCATTGATGAAGTAGATGAAATCGTTTCCTCTGAGAAGAAGGACCGAAGCGATTTTATTAAAGAAGCGATTTACAGCGTTCTGTTAGAGAGACGGAAGGCGGGCATACGCGAGCAGATGCGGCAAGGGTATGTAGAAATGGCACAAATCAATTTGTCGATGGCCTGTGACCTTTGTCAAGCTGAAGAAGAGGCGACAATTCGCTATGAAAAAAAATTAGCTTGGAGTGTCGGCTATGAGTATTAAACGCGGGGAAATATTTTATGCCGAACTGAACCCCGTAGTTGGTTCCGAACAAGGAGGTATCCGCCCCGTATTGGTGATTCAAAACGATATTGGAAACCAGTACAGCCCGACTACCATCATTGCTGCGATCACATCCCAGATCTCCAAGGCTAAGCTGCCGACCCACGTTGAGGTCAAAGCAAGACGGAGCGGACTAGAACGAGATTCTGTTATATTGACCGAGCAAATAAGAACCATTGATAAGAGCCGTTTGAAGGAAAAAGTAGCTGTTCTGGATGAGGAAATAATGCTCAGGGTCGATGAAGCGATAGAAATCAGCCTTGGGCTCGCAGAGATATAATTTTCTTGAGAGAGATACAAATTACATAGTACGAATGAATTCAGCGTACCGTAACGCTGATTTTCTTTATTCATGGCTGAACGAATGGCCGCGAAGCCACGTAGGCTATGAGCGGAAAGTGAAGGAAGAGGGTTAACGAATGGATGTAGTCAGCACGATCTCTAAAGAACTTGGGCTCAAGTCCTGGCAAGTCGCAGAGACGGTAAAACTCCTGGATCAGGGCAATACAATCCCGTTTATTGCCAGATACCGTAAGGAGGCGACAGGAGAACTGGATGAAACTGTTCTTCGGACACTGGTTGATCGGTTGGAGTACCTGCGCAACCTTGAAATCAGAAAAGAAGAAGTTATTCGTTTGATCGATGAACAGGGCAAGCTTAACGATCAACTGAGAATAAAAATAGAAGCTGCTGTAAAACTTCAGGAAGTTGAGGATTTGTACAGGCCATACAAACAAAAGAAGAAAACCAGGGCGTCGGTTGCACGCGAAAAAGGACTGGAGCCTTTGGCTAATATGATATTCAGCCAGCCTAAGTGGATTGATATCGATTCTGAGGTACATAAATATATTAATCCGGAACTCGGAGTGAATAATGCGGATGAAGCTGTAAACGGCGCCTTGGACATTATTGCAGAGACTGTTTCAGATGATGCCGAGACGCGCAAACTCATCCGGATGAAGACTTACGAATGGGCGGAAATAACGGCAAAGGCAAAAAAAGAAGAGCGTTCCGCTTATGAAATGTATTATGACTACCGCGAACCCGTACGAAAAATACCTCCGCACCGAATATTGGCATTAAACCGCGGCGAAAAAGAGGAATTTCTCTCTGTAGGGGTCACACTCGAATCAGATAAAATTCTAGAGTTACTCACACGAAAGTATTTACGCGAAAGTCCTTGCCAAGATTTTGTTAGAGAAGCTTTAGCTGTCGGCTATAAGCGGCTTATTGCTCCTTCGATTGAAAGGGAGATACGAGCAGAAATAACGACGCGTGCCGGAGAGCAGGCAATTAAAGTATTTTCAGCTAATTTGCGCCAGTTGCTTCTCCAACCGCCGGTCAGAGATAAAGTGATTATGGGCCTGGATCCCGGCTATCGAACCGGCTGTAAATGGGCACTTATTGATGAGACAGGAAAACTGGGTGAAGTTGGGGTTATTTACCCGCACCCTCCCCAACATAAATGGGAAGAGGCCAAGACGAGCATTGAAAAGGTTGTTAAACAATACGGTGTCCAGATTATCGCTATTGGTAACGGAACAGCTTCGCGTGAAACCGAGGAACTGGTCGCAGAATATATCCGGGAAAGCAAGCGTTCGCTCGAATATATTCTGGTCAGTGAAGCTGGCGCCTCTGTTTATTCTGCCTCACCCCTGGCCAAAGAGGAATTTCCTAACTTTGACCTATCCTTAAGAAGTGCTGTGTCGATTGCCCGCAGACTTCAGGATCCTTTAGCTGAACTGGTCAAAATCGAGCCGAAGGCCATCGGCGTTGGACAATATCAGCACGATATCCAGCCCAAGCTTTTAGAAAGTTCTTTGGGCGGGGTCGTTGAATCTTGTGTTAACACGGTTGGTGTAGATTTAAATACCGCGTCGCCGTCAATCCTGAAATTTGTCTCCGGACTTAATTATACCGTTGCCAAAAACATTGTTTCTTACAGAGAAAAAAATGGAAAATTCAGGTGCCGAGAGGAACTCAAAAAGGTATCACGGCTTGGTGAGCAAACCTATACGCAATGCGCAGGTTTTATTCGTCTGCCGGATGGAGACAATTATCTTGACAACACACCCGTGCACCCCGAATCCTACGCACTGGCAGCAGAAATACTGCAGAAAGCAGGTCTGAGCTGCGATGACCTTAAGACCGATCCCACCCGTGTCTATTCTGGATTAGGCGGCTTTGATCCGGAAATCCTGGCACGAGAACTTCAGGCGGGTGTGCCAACAGTAAAAGATATCATTGAAGCACTGCTCAGACCAGGACGTGATCCGCGAGAGGACCTTCCCCGTCCGCTTCTTCGGCAGGATATTACGAAATTAGAAGATCTGCAAGTAGGGATGAGCTTGGAGGGGACGGTACGGAATATTGTCGATTTTGGTGCATTCATCGATATTGGAGTGAAAAACGATGGTCTCGTTCATGTATCCGAAATAAGTGAGCATTACATCAAGCATCCGATGGAAGTTGTCTCGGTCGGCGATATCGTCAAGGTAAAAGTCATCGGTATCGATGCAGCCAGAGGTCGTGTTAGTCTTTCGATGAAATATGTTTAGAAAATGCGGATCAGCCCATTCATTTTGTATTTTTCTGTTTTTCTATTTAAAGAAGTAACTGGGTACAAAGATTTTGTAAGAAATAGAGAGGAATAATAGCCAATGAATAACGAGCCAATAATCATCGCGAACGGGATGATTAAACCGATGACCGGAGAGAAAGAATTTGTAGGAAGTATTTTAGTTAATGAGGGGAAGATAGCGAAAATTTTACCCTGTGATTTTTCAGAAGATGAAACTGGCAGACCGGAAAATATGCCTTATTCTGAGAATACCTTAAAAGAGGTATTCGGACTTAGTACGGATCTAAATGTTAAAATCATCTCTGCACAGGGTAAGTGGGTCCTGCCGGGGTATATCGATGCGCACTGTCACGTTGGAATTGGGGAAGAAATATTTCAATACGAAGGCGATGATATCAATGAAGCGACTGATCCACTGACACCGGAGCTTCGTGCTATCGATGGTATTAATCCGGAAGATGAAGGTTTTCGGGATGCCCGTCTTGGCGGTGTAACCGCCGCCTTCACGTGCCCGGGGAGCGCAAATGTTATTGGGGGAACAGGCGTTGTCGTAAAAACGGCCGGTCGTGTTGTCGAAGAAATGATTCTGAGAGAACCGGCTGGTCTAAAGGTTGCTTTCGGTGAAAACCCTAAAGTGGTTTATGGAGAGCAAAAAAAAATGCCGATGACAAGAATGGGAACGGCAGCCTTGTTACGACAGGCACTGGTTGATGCCCAAAACTATCGAGAAAAGTTGGAGCAGGGGAAAACAGACCCGGATAAACTGCCGGAACGTGACCTTGGCCTGGAAACCATCAAGCTTGTCCTGGAAAAAAAGATTCCACTGAGGGCACATGCTCATCGGGCTGACGATATTATGACAGCGATACGGATCGCTCGTGAATTTAACGTCGATCTCGTTTTGGAACATTGCACTGACGGGCATAAAATCGCAGATATCCTGCAGAAGTATCACTACCCGGCGGCAATAGGACCTTCGTTCACCAATAGGGCCAAAGTTGAATTGAAGGATAGGACATTCAGCACACCCGGAGTCTTAGCTAAAGCGGGTCTTAAAGTGGCGATTATGACCGATCATTCGGTGACGCCAATTCAGTATTTGCCATTATGTGCGGCTATGGCGGTTCGCAGCGGGATGGATATTGAAGATGCTTTAAAGGCCATTACGATTTGGCCGGCTGAGATTTTAGGTGTTGCTGACCGAATAGGTTCACTTGCGGAAGGCAAGGATGCTGATATCGTCATTTGGGACGGGGAACCGCTCGGTTTCCATTCCGTTCCAGAAACAGTACTGATTAATGGGACTATCGTTAAACCCGAATAAAAGAAGAAACATCCGGTATATGCGGATATGTACAATAAAATACTGAAACATGGTTCAGGAGGCTCTGTATGGAAAAAATAATTGAATCAAGCAGTCCGGAAGAGACTTTTAAACTGGGTAAGTCTATCGGAGAAAACATCCATTCAGGTTTGGTTATTTGTCTTTATGGTGATTTAGGTTCCGGTAAAACTGTCTTAGCTAAAGGAATCGGCGAGGGACTTGGCGTAAAAGAAAATATCACGAGCCCAACATTTACTCTGATTCAGGAATACAATACCCGTTTTACCGGACTGCGGTTTATCCATATGGATCTCTATCGGCTAAAATATCCAGAAGAAGCGGAGGTTATCGGGGCAACGGATTATTTCACCAACGACTGTGTCTGTCTGTTGGAATGGCCGGAGATCATTGAGGGATTGTTACCCACGGAGAGAATCGATATCCGCATAGAGGGCAGCGGCATCGAACAACGGCGAATCATTTTATCCGGTAGAGACATACCCGAGTGGCTTGAATTCTGATAAAATAGAGAAGAATACAAAGGTGTAAAAAAAGGTTTGTGAGAGGCATATGAAATACCTGACTATCGATACAACAACTAAGATTACGGCACTAGCCCTTGGTGAAGATGGGAAATTAATTTGTGAAGGATTCCTCCATACCGGGAAAACGCACTCCGAAAGGCTTATCCCCATGGTGGATCAGCTATTTCAAGCATCAGGCTGGAAACTGAATGAAGTGGATCTTATCGGTGTTGTACGCGGACCGGGATCGTTTACGGGTATTCGTATTGGTATCGCTACAGCTCAAGGTCTGGCCCAAGTGATGAATATCCCTATCGTAGGGGTTTCCTCGCTGGATGCCTTATCCTGGGCAGGGAATGGCAGGCCGGAAGACACCATTGTCATTCTTGACGCTCGGAAAAATGAGTGGTATTATGCGCGTTACCAATGGCAGGATGATCAAAGAGAGTGTATAGAAGGCCCAAAAGCGATAGCACCGGATGCGCTTCTGGAAGAACTAATTCACGACGGTAACTGTTTTTTCTTTGCCGGAGACGCTGTTACCGTAGCAAAACCTTTTTTACAGCAAGGTCTTGGGAGCAAGGCAGTCATTCTGTCGGAATATCATTATCTGCCCAGAGGTGCCTATGCTGCCAGTGAAACATGGAAAGTATGGAATACGAACAGACCGTTGGATGGTTTTTGCACCGTTGAACCAGTCTATATCCGGGCGTCGGAAGCGGAAGTCAATTATTTAAAGAAACAGAGGGCGTCCATGTAAACTATCAGTAGATAAAAGCATAAAATACAGGAATACTGATAGAGCTGGGTGATAAAAATGGTTAACAAACATACATCAGACAACACAGCGGGTGATACGGGACAGTGGAATCCTGTTATTCGTAGCATGACCCTGAATGACATCCCGGCAATTATCGCCATTGAAGAGGCATCCTTCTCAACCCCTTGGACGACCGCTTCGTTTACCTCGGAGTTGCAGAACAACACATTGGCCCACTATTTTTGCCTGGAGCTCGATGACGCGGTCATAGGATATATGGGTTTATGGGTTGTTATGGGGGAAGCCCATATCACAAACATTGCAATATGGCCGGGATGCCGCGGCATGGGATGGGGAGAATATTTGATGCGACAGGTAATCCAGCATATGTTGGGTAAAGGAATCCTGCGCTTTACACTGGAAGTAAGGGTATCCAATCAGACCGCACGAAACCTTTATGAAAAGTTAGGGTTTAGGGCGGCAGGGAGGCGCAAAAATTATTATTCCGATAACCAAGAAGACGCCATTATTATGTGGGCCAGCCTGTAATCATTGGAAATAACTTTCGAATTAAGAGTAAAGAGGATATGAAAGAAAAGCAACGTATGGAAGCAAAGCAAGACATCATTATTTTAGGAATAGAAACGAGCTGTGATGAAACATCAGCAGCTGTGCTGCTGAATGGCCAGGAACTGAAAAGCCATATCATTTCTTCGCAAATCAGTACGCACCAGAAATATGGCGGTGTGGTTCCGGAAATTGCCTCGAGAGAACATTGTGTTCATATTAGCCAGGTAGTGAATGAAGCCCTTAAACAAGCGGGCCTGCAGTTTGATAATTTATCTGCAATTGCTGTAACCTATGGACCGGGTCTTGTCGGTTCCTTGCTTGTTGGTGTTTCTTTTGCCAAGGCATTGGCTTATGCCGCCGGAATTCCCTTGATTGCGGTGAACCACCTGGAAGGACATGTTTATGCCAATTACCTTGAACATAAAAACCTGGAATTCCCTTTACTGGCACTCTTAGCTTCTGGGGGACATACGAACTTGATCATTTTCAAGGGACATTTGGATTACGAAGTTATTGGCAGTACCCGTGATGACGCAGCAGGGGAAGCCTTTGATAAAATTGCCCGCGCCTTAGGATTTGGCTACCCCGGTGGTCCAAACATACAGAAGGCTGCTGTCGGCGGGAATAAAACCGCCTTTGACTTTCCGAGAGCAATGTTGGAACCCGGAAGTCTTGATTTTAGCTTCAGCGGGTTAAAATCATCGGTTCTAAACACACTGAACAGTGCAAGAATGAAAGGGGAGAGTTTAAATAGCTCGGACCTGGCAGCTTCTTTTCAGGCTGCTGTTGTCGACGTCCTTGTCCAAAAAACACTAAAGGCTTTAGACCGCTTTCCTGCCAAAACATTTGCTTTAGCCGGGGGGGTCGCAGCTAACAGTAATTTAAGAGAAGCTCTTCAAAAAGAACTCAATTTACGCGAGGTCCGTTTTGTTTACCCTTCACCGGTCTACTGTACAGATAATGGTGCTATGATTGCTCTCGCTGGGTATTATCGTTACCTGAAGCAGGATTTTGCTTTATGGAAGTTAAATGCAATACCGGGTTTAAGTCTATAGAAGATTATCGTAACAGGTGTGAATCGTTCTTATTACTATATGAGGAAACGACACAGACATATTATTTTCGGAATTTTGAAAATAGGGTCCTATTCTATTTAAAGCATAATACGACAAAATATTGACATGAAACGAACTTATTCGATAGGTGAAAGAATTATCCACAATCGTTGTGGATAATGTGGATAAAATAAGAAACAACTTATTATTCGCTCGCTATCTATGGGGATAATTTTGTCAAAAGAATAATTATACCTGTATGATTATCGCGAAATAGTATCAATGAATCATGAAATTTGTCGGTAAAAATCGATTATGTATCCTGCATTATCTTACATTTTTTAATGAAATCAATCGTTCGTGCAGGTTTTGGCATATTACATGCTCTATCCCAGGTTTTTAAGTAAATAGGAGGAATCAATGTGAATAGGACTGAAAAAAATCTTCTTCGAAAGACGATTCTAAAAAATCGAAGAGCAATCAACGAAGAGGAGCGCAGCCAAAAAAACGCTGCTATTGAAAGGAATATATTGTCGTTGCCCATATATAAAGAATCTGGGACAATTATGATGTACTTAAATTATTGGGATGAAGTCGATACCGGAGGAATAGCGGAAGATACGCTGCAAGCGGGAAAAAGATTGGTGATCCCGTTATGTAAGGGTGAGATCATTATACCCTATGAGATAAAGCGTTTAGAAGAAGATGTCCAGATTGGCATGTTTGGAATCAGAGAGCCGCGCCCTGGCAATTCACGCGTCGTCGTGCCAAGCGATATTGATATCGTCTTAGTTCCAGGAGTTGCTTTTGATGGCAGAGGTAACCGCATCGGGTTTGGGAAAGGCTTTTATGATCGGTTTCTTCCACAGCTTAGAGACAATGTCACAATTGTTGGACTGGCTTATTCTTGTCAAATTGTTGACAAGATTGATGCGGAAGCGCATGATTTCACAATGTCTTTACTGGTTACAGAAAATGGTGTAATCTATTGTTCATAGGTGGCTATTTTAGAAAAATTCCAATTTAGTAAGCTTTTGGAATGTTATGACAATTTTAGAGGAGAATGAGTATGTGTAAGTGTTGTGACTCGAATCCCGAAAAAACGATTGTCGATCCCAAACAGGACAGGCTACAGGAAATCATTGCATCTCATCAAGGCCATAACGGTGCATTGATCCCCGTACTCCAGGAGGCTCAAGAAGTCTTCGGATATTTGCCGGAAGATGTAATGCGGACAATTGCGAAGGGACTCAAAGTGCCGGAAGCGCAAGTGTATGGTGTTGCCACATTTTATGCTCAGTTCAGGCTGAAGCCCGCGGGGCGTAACCTGATCCGTGTCTGTATGGGAACAGCTTGCCATGTCCGAGGTGCGCAGAAAGTATTAACGGAGATTGAAAGGGAACTTCACGTTGATGCTGGTGAAACCACGGCAGATCAGAAATTTACCTTAGAGACAGTCGCTTGCATTGGCGCATGCGGCTTGGCTCCGGTCATGACCATCAATGGTCAGGTGTTTGGAAACATGAATACCGGTAAAGTACCGGAAATACTTAAGAAGTTTGAATAGGGGAGGATAAAAGTTATGAAGACTTTAGCGGACGCTTGTTGTGAAAAATGTCATCATACTGCTACCAATCCCTGTTCCGATTATGTTTCGTGCAGAACGCTGGGACCGCTCTGCCATGATGATATGGCCTGCAGACAAAAGAGAAAGCAGTTGATATCTGTCATTTTGGAACCGGACAAGAGCAATAAACAGATATTGGTCTGTAATGGGACAGGCTGTTATTCGTCCGGGTCACAGACATTGATCGATTTACTGAAAGAGGGATTGGCCGAAAGAAATATCACTGATGTCGATGTGCGGTCCACCGGTTGCCATGGTTTTTGTGAGCAGGGCCCCACAGTCATTATTGATCCTGGTAACACATTTTATACAAAAGTAAAATCGGAAGACATTCCGGAAATTATTGCTAAGGATATTGTTGGGGATGAAAAAATACAGAGACTCCTCTATCAGGATCCCACCTCGGGAGAGTATGCTGATAATTTTCAAACCGTTAACCTTTTCGCCAAGCAGCAGCGTGTTATCTTAGATAACTGCGGCAAGATCGATCCCGAGCAAATTAGCCATTATCTGGCCAAAGATGGTTATCAGGGATTGGAAAAGGCAGTTAAGAGGATGAGTCCAGATGACGTTGTAGCCGAAGTAAAAAAATCTGGTTTAAGAGGCCGAGGTGGCGCAGGTTTTCCGACGGGCCTAAAATGGAGCTTATGCCGTCAATCTGAAGGCAATAAAAAATATGTGATATGCAATGCTGACGAGGGTGATCCGGGTGCATTCATGGACCGGGGCGTTCTGGAAGGCGATCCGCATGCCGTGATTGAAGGGATGCTTATTGGTGCCTATGCGATTGGCGCTGACGAAGGATACATTTATTGCCGTGCCGAATACCCGCTGGCCATTGACAGACTGAAAACAGCCATCGCCCAAGCGGAGAAAATCGGAATCTTGGGCAATAATATATTAAATTCTGGATTTAACTTTAAACTCCATATTAAAGAGGGTGCAGGCGCTTTTGTCTGCGGCGAGGAAACCGCGCTCATTGCTTCCATCGAGGGAAAACGCGGCATGCCTACCGTCAGACCACCTTATCCTGCTGTTAAAGGCCTTTGGGGCAAACCTACGAATATCAATAACGTTGAAACATGGGCCAATGTGCCATACATTTTGCGTAATGGCGCCGATTGGTATACGCAGTTTGGCACTGAAAAGAGTAAAGGAACGAAAATATTTGCCCTGACCGGGAAGGTCAACAATACCGGGTTAGTCGAAGTGCCTATGGGTATGACGCTTAGGGAGATCATCTTTGATATCGGCGGTGGGATTAAGGATGGCAATACATTTAAAGCCGTACAGATTGGCGGTCCATCAGGAGGTTGTCTCCCGGAGGGAATGCTGGATCTTGAAGTGGATTATGATAACCTGACAGCAGCCGGGGCTATGGTGGGATCGGGTGGTATGGTCATTTTGGACAATACGACATGTATGGTTGATATTGCCCGCTTTTTCTTAAGCTTTACCCAGAAGGAATCCTGCGGCAAATGTACACCTTGCCGAGAAGGAACGAAGCGGCTTCTGGAAATCTTAGTCCGGATCACCAAAGGTGATGGTAAGATTGAAGATCTGGAGACGCTTGAACGGTTGGCGAAAGTTATTAAGCGCACATCACTTTGCGGTCTTGGACAAACAGCACCGAATCCACTTTTGGCTACATTAAAATACTTCCGCCATGAGTATGAAGCGCATATCCTGGAAAAACGATGTCCCGCTCATGCTTGTACCGCGCTTATGGAATATACCATCGATAGTGAAAAATGCAAGCGGTGTGGCAAATGTGCAAAGGTCTGTCCTGTGGGATGTATTTCAGGTGACAAAAACACACCGTATGTCATTAATACTCAGCTCTGTATCAAATGCGGCGCCTGTAAGGAAAATTGCAAATTTGATGCCATCAGCCAATTATAAATAATTCTGTGAAAGGGAGTGAGAGTGTGGACAAGGTTCAACTCCAAATCGACGGGAAAATGGTGTCTGTATCGGCTAAATCAACGATTCTGGAAGCAGCCAGAAAAAACGGTATTTCTATTCCGACCCTGTGCCATGCGCCGGAATTGACCAATTGGGGAGCCTGCAGACTTTGTATGGTTGAAGTCGAAGGTATGCGCAATTTGGCAACAGCATGTACTATGGAAGTTTCACCGGGAATGGTTGTCAGGACAGCGACGCCGGAAATCATAGAAGCGCGAAAAACCATTTTAGAACTGATCTTGGCCAATCATGATATTGATTGCCTTACCTGTGAAAAAATGGGTGATTGTGATTTGTCACGTTATGCCTATGAATATCAAATCAAAGGTGATGTATTCCATGGTGAAAAACGCCAGACCGATGTGGAGGACAGCAATGCGTTTATTCTCCGGGATATGAATAAATGTATTCTTTGCGGCAAGTGTGTCAGAGCCTGTGCTGAAATCCAAGTCAATAATGTGTTAGACTACTCCAAGCGCGGGTTTGAGACTCAGGTCGGGCCAGCCTTCAATCTGCCATATGGCGAATCGGAATGTGTATTCTGTGGTTCTTGCCTGGCGGTTTGTCCGGTTGGTGCACTAACGGAAAAAGCCATGGTCGGCAAAGGACGGCCCTGGGAAATTAAAAAAGTTCGGACAACGTGCCCTTACTGCGGGACAGGGTGTAATTTTGATCTCAATGTCAAGGAAGGAAAAGTGGTCGGGGTCACGGCAAGCCCAGATGCGCCTGTTAATGGTAAAGCATTATGTGTTAAAGGCCGCTTCGGTTATGATACGATCCACAGCCCGAACCGCCTGACGACCCCGTTGATCCGTAAAGATGGTGAGCTTGTAGAAGCTGAATGGGATGAAGCGCTTGATTTGATTGCCGAGAAATTTTCTGCAATCAAGGCAGAGTCTGGCCCCGATTCGATAGGTGCTTTAAGTTCGGCACGCTGTATCAATGAAGATAATTATGCCATGCAAAAATTTATGCGCGCGGTGATCGGAACCAATAACATAGATCACTGCGCCCGTACCTGACACGCTCCCTCCGTGGCCGGTCTGGCCACTTCATTCGGCTCGGGAGCAATGACGAACTCCATTGGCGAAATACCCCGTTCCAAGGTGATTTTTGTTATCGGATCCAACACCACAGAAGCACACCCGGTTATCGGCAGCAAAATCAAACAGGCTGTCCGTAACGGCTGTCGGCTGATTGTGGCCGATCCCAGGGGGATCGAACTTACAGGACATGCCGAAGTTTGGATGCGTCTGCGGCCGGGCACGGATATTACTCTCATTAATGGTCTGATGCATATTATCTTGAGTAAAGGCTGGGAAGACAGAACCTTTATCGAAAAACGTACGGAAGGCTTTGAGAAACTTGAGACGATTTTACCCAAATATACCCCGGAATACGTCAGTAAAGTAACCGGTGTTTCTGTGGAAAAACTCTTTGAAGCTGCCGAAATCTATGCGACAGCTGAAAGTGCGCAGATATTCTATACACTGGGGATCACAGAGCATACAACCGGAACAGATAATGTTATGTCACTTGCTAATTTAGCAATGATAACAGGGAATTTGGGTAAAGAGAATTCCGGCGTGAATCCGCTGCGCGGGCAGAACAATGTCCAAGGGGCTTGCGATATGGGTGCTCTACCTAATTTCTACCCCGGTTATCAAAAAGTAGAAGACGAAAAAGTCCGTGAGAAATTTGAAAAGGCTTGGAATGTATCCTTAAATCCGAATAAGGGTTATATGATTCCGGATATGTTTGCGGCCTCTTTATCCGGTAAATTAAAAGCGCTGTATGTCATGGGTGAAGATCCTGTATCTACAGATGCGGATGCCAACCATGTGCGCAAAGGACTGCAGGCGCTGGATTTCCTTGTTGTCCAAGATATTTTCCTGACAGAAACAGCCAAACTCGCCGATGTCGTGCTCCCCGGTGTTAGTTATGCCGAAAAGACCGGGACGTTTACCAATACGGAGCGTCGCGTCCAGATGGTCAATAAGGCAGTTGAACCTGTTCAAGGAGCAAAACCGGACTGGCAGATCATATGTGCTATTGCCAGCCGGATGGGCGTTGATTTCGGCTACCGCACGACGACGGATATCATAAATGAGATAGCTTCCCTGACCCCACAGTATACAGGAATCTCCCATGACCGACTGGGAACACACGGGCTGCAGTGGCCGGTCACCTGCGATAGCCATCCCGGAACGCCGATTCTGCATATCGATGGTTGTACTCGGGGCAAGGGTTTGTTTATGCCAATTGATGCACGGATATCGGATGAACTGCCGGACAAGGAATACCCATTCCTCTTAAGTACTGGCCGTAAACTCAGCCATTATAACATTTCCACAAGGTATTCCAGCGTACTGAGCGCTTATTCATCGGAGGAAATGGCCGAAGTTAATCCTGAGGATGCCAAATTACTGGAAATTCGCGACGGAGACAGAATTACCGTCACATCCCGACGGGGTGAAGTTCAGACACGCGTCAAACTCACGGAAAAGGTACCGCCGGGTATGGTCTTCATGACGTTCCACTACGTGGATTCACCAGTCAATGTTCTGACCAACGGTGCCTGCGACAAGGTATCCGGCACCTATGAATATAAGGTGTGTGCTGTTAAGATTTCGAAGTAAACCGCAAAAAGAATACGTTTTGGTTAAACAAAAGTAATAAAAGTCTTCCTTTGATAAAATGAAAGGAAGACTTTTTCCTTTTACCTTCTGTAAAGAGACGGTATCCCAGATTCGTCACTGGTGACGAATCTGGGATCTTTTCTTTTCATGGATGAATTCATGCTGCGGTGCCATGGATGGCAAGGAGCGGCGATTGACAACGATACGCTGGCATCTCTTCTTTAAAAGAACTGTCACTCCTTGTCCTAACGAAACATATAGTGTTACAGGATGGTAAGAAGACCGAATAATGTAACAGTAAAGGGGTATCTCCATTGAAGGCATTAGGATTTGTTGACTACGAAAATATCTGGCAAGGCCTTCACGAAAATGGTTACAGGCTTCAGCCGGAAGAATTTATCCAGCTATTGGAGGATTATGCCGCTCGTATTGGGGTCGAACTTATAGCTGTTTATCTCTATGCAAATTTTGATAAAGAAGAATTTTGGCGGACTCAAACCGCTTTCGAGAAAAATAATATTTTTACACGTCATGTTTATGGCAAAAATAACTATGTCAACACGGATATTCGGGCAAATGCGGCCGATACTGAGCTCATGCTCGAAGTGCAGGAGATATTAGTAACACGCCCAGAAGCAGCAGATATTTTTCTTTTATTTACCAGTGACGGGGACTTTTTGCCGATTATCCGCAGAATTCGCGCCTGGGGAAAAGAAGTAAGAATTATTGGTGTCAAGGACAAGATTAATCATCGGCTGTATCCGTATTGTGAAGGGCTGGATGTTTTTTATACATTTCTAAATAAGGAATATACAAAATATAATCCAGGTGATGATTTCGTCGAAGGAGTAAAAATTATTGCTCAAATGCAAATGCGGCTCCCTTACCTCGCTTCGACACGTGCACGTTCCTATCTGGTTACAAAACTGGGAAGGTCAACCTCGGAGATTAAAGAGTTCATTCACTTTTTGCTGGCTCAAGATGGTTTAATTGAAAAGGAATTCCAGGACCCTCACCTCGTTATCAAGAAGACGAAAATATACCAGCTAAATTTAGCTAATCCCCAAATTGCACAAATCTTGGACGACCAAACAATGGAACAGCTCACTTTGCGCTATGCTCGGCTAGCTTCTGAAATGGCAGAGTAGATATTCTCAATTGACAAAATGAAAGGCCTGACATATATTTTATATAGAAATAATTTGAATCTCAAAATAAGCAAAAAGCGGTGGATTATGAATAATATTTATGGAACACTAAATGAACTGTTAGTAAAATTATTCAACAATATTTTGCATATTGAAGAGCTGGCACTCAAAGCGGGTGAGTTCAATGATTTAACAATCAATGAGATCCATGTTATCGAGGCTATTGGTTTAGATCGGCGTAATATGTCTTCCGTAGCCAAAGATCTGGATATTACAATTGGAACATTGACCATTTCGATTAATAACCTTTATAATAAAGGCTATGTTAACCGGACCCGTGGTAATGAGGACAGAAGAATTGTGTTTATATCACTTACGGATAAGGGACAGCGAGTTTACAGTCATCACGCTGCTTTTCACGAAGAAATGATCAAGACAACGATATCCAAACTAAACGAAGAAGAAATGGCGGTCCTGGTTTCTGCATTAGGTAATATCAACATCTATTTCAAGGAAAAATATAATACGAATAAAAAGGGCTAATATGGATATACCGGATGTGGTTTTGTATAAATAATTATGGAAAGCACTGTAAGACAGTATGAGGTGGGTAAATTGGCAGTTAAGATTATTACGGACAGCACAAGTGATATACCTAAGCACGTAGCTGATCACTATGGAATTTCAATCGTACCTCTTAAAGTGCTTTTTGGTGATCAAGAATATCGCGATGGAATTGACTTAACCAATGAGGAGTTCTATATAAAACTTTCGCAGCATAGGGAGCTGCCAAAGACGGCTCAGGTTAATCCGGGCGAGTTTGTGGAAGCATTCAGCAAGTATCTCAATAACGGCGATGCAGTTATCGGTATCTTTATTTCCTCCCAATTAAGCGGAACGTATAATTCCGCGGTGATGGCCAAGGAGATATTAAATAATGACAAATTGTATATCATCGATTCAAAGAGTGCCACCTTCGGACTTGGGCACTTAGTTATCGAAGCGGCAGAAATGGCTTTTCAAGGGATAGAGGCTGAAGATATTTTTAAGCAAATAGAAGTACTTAAAAATCAGATTGCTTTTTATGGTGTTATTGACACGTTGGAATATTTGAAAAAGGGCGGGAGACTATCAGCTACGAGTGCTATCGCCGGAAGCATCCTCGGGATCAAACCTATCATATCCCTTATTAACGGGGCAGTTGCCGTTATAGGAAAAGCGCGAGGCAGGAAGAGAGCTTTTCTTTGGATGTTAGACCATCTTAAACAAAACCAAGTGGATTTAACGGACAAACGGGTTTGTATCGCACATGCTGCATCGCCAGAAAGTTTGGAAGAGTTAAAACAACTGATACGAGATAACTTTAAAACTAAGGAAATCATTGATTTTTCGCTGGGACCGGTTATTGGGACGCATACAGGTCCCGGCTGTATTGGTTTTTGTTGCTTTACATAAGATTTTAAATAAGATAGGGAAAGATATTAGCGCAGGCGAGGATGCAGACCTCGTCTTTTTTTGTATTGCTTTCCAGTAACACAGAAAAGAAATATCGCATGGTTAGGAGAGAAGGTTGACAAATATATCTATATATCTTAATATTTAAATATAGTGATTTAGTTAATGAGGTGGTTCTATGCAGTCTTATAATGACGATCCGGAGTATTATGAAGAAAAGGCGGAAATACTAAAAGTGCTTTCACACCCTGTTCGATTATGTATCGTCAAAGGGCTGATTGAAAATGGCGAAACAAATGTGATGAATATGCAGAATTGTCTTAAGGTTCCGCAGTCGACAATTTCCCAGCATCTTTCGGCGCTCCGGTCTAAAGACATCATCAAAGGGAGACGCCAGGGCTTGGAGGTATATTATTCAGTTCAGAGTCTGCTGGCTAAGGATCTGGTCAACGTGCTCTTTGACAATACCTGATTATTATTTGATATCGAGTACGTGACGTGCAATAAAGATAAAATAATTGGTAAAAATGATAAACGGTTGGTTACCAATTGAGGTTTCTTCCTTATGATAACTATACTATCGTCTGTGAAATGTGTCACACCTTGTCGTTTGTGTATATATTGCTATTTATCAAGCATATTCAATAACCTTACAGGAGGCAAAATGTATGAATAAGAAAATTGTGATTGTCGGAGGGGTCGCAGGCGGGGCGACAACAGCAGCGAGGCTCAGGCGGCTTGATGAAAATTCAGAGATCATTCTTTTGGAGAGAGGAGAGCATATTTCATTTGCCAATTGCGGACTGCCGTATTTTATTGGCGGTGTAATCAAAGGAAGAGATAAACTGCTTGTTCAAACCGTAAAAGGTATGACCGACCGATTCCGTATCGATATCCGGATTAAATCAGAAGTGACGGCTATTAATCGGCAGGATAAAAAGATTGAAATCAAGAATCTGTCGACAGGTCAGGTCTATGAAGAAAGTTATGATATTTTAATTCTATCTCCCGGCGCAAGTCCGATTGTTCCTGGAATCGAAGGAATTACTGGAAATCCCCGGGTGTTTTCACTGCGGACAATTCCGGATGCCGAAGCGATCGATCATTTTATTGACCAATATCAAGCCAGAACAGCCGTAGTTGTCGGTGGAGGTTTTATCGGACTGGAGATGGCTGAGAATCTAAAGGAAAGGAACCTTGATGTTTATTTGGTTGAAGCAACGGAGCAAGTCCAACCTGCTCTCGATTATGAAATGGCATCCCTGCTTCACACCCATCTACAGGATAAAGGCATCCGGTTAGTTTTAAAAGATAGTGTTGTCAAGCTGGACGGATCCCGGGTATTTCTTCAGAGCAGGCAGCAGATCGAAGCCGATATGATTATAATGGCGATCGGTGTGCGCCCGGAAAATATGTTAGCCGTTAAGGCTGGATTGGAAATAGGAGAAAGAGGCGCTATTCGGGTCAACGACTATCTGCAGACCAGCGACGAATCTATATATGCTATCGGTGATGCCATCGAGGTGAAGCATTACATTACCGGACAGCCGACAAATATTCCGTTAGCCTGGCCGGCTAATCGTCAAGGAAGACTTTTGGCCGATAATTTATATGGCACTCCGAAGCCGTATCGCGGTACTTTGGGAACATCTGTCGCGAAGGTTTTTGATCTTACAGCGGCTTCTACGGGAATTAATGAGAAACAAGCTATTAAACTTGGTTTAAAGTATCGCGTTATTCATATCCACCCCAATTCTCATGCCGGCTATTATCCGGGATCCACAGTATTGGATATGAAGCTGATCTTTACTGAGGAAGGAAAAATCCTCGGAGCACAGGCGGTTGGATATAAGGGCGCTGAAAAGAGGATCGATGTCATCGCCACAGCCATTAAAGGCAATCTTACCGTCTATGATTTACAGGATCTCGAGCTGGCTTATGCGCCGCCGTATTCCTCCGGAAAGGATCCCGTGAATATGATCGGTTATGCTGCGGCTAATATTCTTGACAATAAGGTTAAAACCATCCAATACCATGAAATTGATGCTGTTGTTGCTGCAGGAAATATTCTGGTAGATGTTCGACAGCCCGAAGAAATTGAGTTGGGTAAAATAAGCGGTTCGATCAATATTCCCCTGCCGGAGCTTAGGTCCAGGCTGGGTGAACTTCCCAAAGATAAACCCATCTACCTGACGTGCCAGATCGGACTCAGAGGATATATTGCGGCACGGATTCTCGCTCAGCATGGATTTGAACCCATCAACCTGGACGGTGGTTTTCGGACCTATTCCAGCGTCAACTGGGCAGCAGAGACAAAGGATAAAGAGATGATTAAAGTCGATGATACGGGAAAGGCTATTGCTGAAGCCACGACGGAACAAATAACGGCAGACCGAGTGATCGACTGCTGCGGACTTCAATGTCCCGGACCAATCAAACAGGTATTTGAGAATATGAAAACGCTGCAGGACGGCCAGGTGCTGGAAATCCTCGTCACCGATCCGGGTTTTGCCAGGGATATTGAAGCTTGGTGCAGTAAAACGGGTAACACCTTAATTAAGTCTGAGACGACGGCAGACTATACAAAAGCATATCTGCGAAAGGGAAATTCCAGGTCGGAAAACCAGACGATAGCATTACCTGAACAATCTGCTGTTACCGAAGTGACAGACAAACCAAAAGGTGCCACACTAATTGTATTTGAACAAAATATGGATAAAGCATTGGCATCGTTTATTATCGCTACCGGGGCTGCTTCTATGGGGAAAGAAGTGACCATGTTCTTCACTTTCTGGGGTTTAAATATACTCAAAAAGCACAATGCACCAACGGTTAGCAAGGATGCTCTGGAGAAAGCTTTTGGGATCATGATGCCGCGCGGTCCAAGAAAGCTGCCCATATCCAATATGAATATGGGCGGTATGGGTTCCAAAATGATCAAATATGTGATGAAAAAGAAAAACGTCGATACGCTGGAGGATCTTCTGCATAATGCCATGGACATGGGAATCAAACTGGTTGCCTGCTCGATGTCCATGGATGTCATGGGCATTAAGAAGGAAGAACTAATCGACGGTATTGAGATCGGCGGTGTAGCCACCATGCTGGCCAAAGCCGAGGAATCGAACCTAAATCTGTTTTTCTAACAGGACGAAGGAGACATCTGGGACAGGGAGACAAAGGGGAGACAAAGGGACGTAGACACTTGTCTCCTCCGTCCCCTTTGTCTCCTCTGTATACTCCCATGAAATAGGAAGAAGGTATTGTCCTGAGACGATACCTTCTTCCTATTTCATTTGTTTGGATTAAAACATAAGTTTACTCATTCTGTCAATTTCCGTGTTGATCGCCTCATAGACGCTTGGGAAATGGCTCATCGGCCCAGCATGAGTGATGCAAGGAATAAAATAGTGTTTTCCATTAGCCCGGCAAGTGCTTTCAACCGCTTCGGCCACAATTTTCTTTGTCCAGCCGGGGGCATCGACGTCGCCGCTTTGGATTCCGCCCATAAAGGATATTTTTCCGCCGTATTTTTGGATCAGCTCGGGGATATTGTTACTGTTCATAACACCCTGAAAAATATCAATTCCCATCTCAATCATCGCGGGCACCAGATTGGCTGCATACGAATCACTGTGATGCACGATCAGCTGAACCCCGTTGGCTTTATAGAAACCATAGATTTTCTTGTAACACGGTACAATAAATTCAATGAACATTTCCGGCGACAGGAAAGAATTGATGCTGCTGCCCCAATCATCGTGCTGGAAGAGGGCGTCCGGATGCAACCTGTCGATAACAGTCCGGGCAAAATCCAAATAAAATTCCGTAATACAGGCCAGAAGATCATGCATGGCTTCGGGCTCTTCGTAAAAAGCCATCAACGCCTGCTCCATTCCCATCAGGTTGTGGGTCATATCAAAAACACCGGGATAAACCATAGCGGTTAAAAATTCCTCACGGCGATCGATGGCCTTAGCATGAGCAAGAGCAGGGGCCCAAGCCTCATCCGAAGTTGGGATAATGGGTTTTTTCACATATTTTTGCCATTGGGAAATATCCTTAAGGACGGTATGCTCAGCATCATGAACCGGAAAGGCTCCGATTTGTCCTTCCGGGTACTGCCAGGTTACACCCCAGGGGTCTATTCCGGTATTACCGGGAATGTAAGGTATTCCCGCCATGGTAAAAGCGGCTTCCGGGATCATATTTAAGAATTCATGCTGTTTGACAAAACGATCGGGGTTTCCGCCTTTTATGGTCTCTAAGAGATTTTGCCGTTTGGTTAACATTTATTTAATCCTCCTTGATCTGGGCGCTATTGCCAATTGGAACATATATTCGGAACATATTTATTATATAGGGTAAAGGAGCAATAGAATTTTGAACCTATTGCTCCATAACAGCAGACGGGGTATTCGTTTGAGTATTGATCGTTTGGGTTATTGATTTCCGTTAGGTGTTAATGGATATATCCCAGGCCTCATAGTGCCCAGGACAAAATCCTTCAGGTTCGATTTGGCGTGTTTAGGTTAGTGCCGGTCAGTGTTTGATCCAGTTCATGATGCTGACACCGGTGCCTTTGACATACTCGCGATTAAATGCCTCGGGGTATTCTTTGGCCAGCGCGTCAAGATCAGCTTTCTCGATATTGACCAAATAACCGCTGGTGACCTCGCCGGGACAATTCTTTGAGGTGATAGTCGTCGGGCAGATCAGGTTATTCGCACCGGAACGATCGGACTCGCCGGCGACGATCGGGTCAAGGCGTGTACCATGGTCCTGATAGACAACTCCGGGCATGATCCGTTCGGTCACATACGCACCACCGAGGACCCAACCGCGGTCGGTGATGATCTTTACCACGTCGCCGCTTTGAATTCCGTGCTTTGCAGCATCCCGGGTGTTGATCCAAACGGGCTCGTACTGATAGCCATCAGCTCCGGTCACTTTACAGGTCGGGATTTCTCTGAGCCAGGTCACATCGTCCAGCTGGGCATGGACACGCCAGCGTGGATGGTTGGAAACGATCAAATAAGGGTATTTCTCACTGCGGGGGTGCAGCAGGCTTTCCTGATGGCTTTCGCCAAAAGGCACAAAGCGTGGGTACGGCATGCGTTCGGTATCATCCGGGAAACAGCTGGCCAGGGCTTCGGAATAGAATTCCAGCTTACCCGTAGGCGTATTTAACGGGTACTCTTCCGGATTCTTACAGAAGTTTTCAAATCCCGCCGGAACATCTTCCCAGTTTTCCTTGGTGGGTACAGCATAATAGCCGTTTTCCTTAAACTGTTCAAATGTAATTTTTTCTGCTAAACCGGATGTGGCAAACGCCTTTTTGATCCAACCTTCAATATCAAGACCGTGGGTGAATTCTTCATAGAGGCCGAGAGCCTTGGCCACTTCGCCCACAGCTTCCCAGTCACTCTTGGATTCACCGATAGAATCGATACACTGTCCTTCATAGCAAGCGATACAGAAATTGCCGTTGTCGTTGTCCGTGCACATATCCAGTTCTTCAAATTTCGTGTTAATTGGCAGCAGGATATCCGCAAACAGGCAGTCGTTTTCCATCCAGGGGTGCTGAGCAACGACACACTCTATTTTTTCACTGCGCAGGGCTTCAATCATCGAGTTACCGCCGTTCCAGCAGGTGGTCCAGCAGGGCGTGTCTGTCCAGATCATATGGATTGGATTGGCATCCAAAAGGGGATAGCGGTATTCGATGAACTGATCCTCTCTGGGCCAGCCGGCGACCGGATAGGAATGCCAGGTCAGCGGATTGTCCGAAGTATAATCCCCGAGGATCGCTTTGGGGATCAAGGTCTTGGGAATAAAGGAAGGTTCCTGTTTGTTGATATAGCCGCGATAGCCGTCCTGCGGATTCGGTGCAAATTCGGAAGCAGGCGCCGGCATCTGGTCGGGAAGCCCCATCAGGTTCCATTCTAAAAATTTCATCTGGTTACGTCCCGGTTTGCCGAGTCCTTGCATCGCTAAGCAGGCTATTTCCAGACGGGCTGGTTCATGAGAATAAGTAGAGCGAACCAGCGACCCGCCGTTACAGTGGGCAATCGTTGTTGCTTCCCGATGCCATTTTCTGGCCAAGGCTTTGATGATGCGGGCAGGAACGCCGCAGATGGGTTCAGCCCAGTCCGGGGTCTTCGGGATGCCGTCTTCTTCCCCAAGGACATATTTTTTGAAGACATCGAAACCGACGGCATGGGTTGCAATGTAATCCTGATCCCAAATCTCTTCTTTGAGCCAGGTGTACATGATCGCCAGGTGCAGGGCAGAGTCGGTATTGGGCAATACCGGGATCCATTTATCAGCGTGAACGGCGTTGCCATAATTCACATCCGGGCAAACGTAGATCTGCTTAACACCGAGTTCGGTCAGCCAGAAGCAGTAACGGCTGGCAATTTGGCCGCCCCAACCCCAGGGTGTCGTTTCCATGTCACAGCCCCAGAAGAGGACCATACCGCAGTTATTCGCCATATCCCAGAGCAGATTGCCAATGGAGCCCTGACCGAGGGGATCCTGTCCCCACATATGCTTTGCTCCCCAGTACCAGCCTTCCCAGCTATCTGGATTGCGAACCTGCCAGGTAAAGCCGCCGGTGAGTTCCAGCAAATGGGTCTGGCAGCCGTGCGGTCCGTGGACTAATTTGGTTTCGCCATGACCGTCACCCTGAGCTAAGATGGACAGGGGGCCATAAACTTTGTTTACCCGTCTGATTTCGGAAGCGATCAGATTGGCTGCTTCCTCCCAGGAGATTCGGACGAATTTGCTTTTGCCGCGGTTCTGGGGATTGCGTTCCCCATTGGGATCCCAATCTTCGCGTTTTAGCGGGTAGGGGATACGGTTGGGCGAGTAGGTTCTTTTCTTATAGACAATGCTGAAAGGCGGAATCAGGGTTTTCAGAGAAGCATGGTATTCCTTGCCGCGAGCCTTGATAGTCCACGGGCGGAGGGATTCGCGGTCATAATGCTTGTCGATTTTAAGCGGCCGGACTCGCAGGATTTTGCCGTCCTTGACATCGACTTCGACAGTGTTGGAGTTTAAACCAAATGCACCTAACCCCAATCCTTTATAATACGTTTTAACTTTGCTTTTATCATCGTAAGCCAAGCAATTCACCTCTTTCAAAATCGGGTATTTTTTCGGTAAATAAATAGATGGTAGGTGTTATTTTTCTAACGGGAAATCGCCGAGGTTCAGGCTCTTCTCCAACCGGATATGATCTACGGAAACGCTTTTGTAACCGTCGGCCTCGATGGTTAGAGAATAATTGCCCGCATTGAGTTTCTTAAACCAGAAATCACCGAAGTCGTCGGTTTTGACGGTCATTTCGCAGCCGTTTTTGCCTTTGAGTGTAACGACGGCGTTTTCAATAATCTCATTGTCAGCACGGTCCCAGACATCGCCGCCGATGAAATATTTTGGCAAATTGAGATAATAAACGCGCGGCTTCTGTCCAAGTTCGGGCTCAAGAACCTCTGCATTGGCAATTTCCGCAGCAAAGTCAGCTTCTTCGCCAAAACGCAGTGCGCCAGTGGCACAGAAGTCTGCGCAGCGAGGCGATTTGCCTTCATCAACAAGGTGCGCACAGCCGGTGCATTTCTGCGCAACATTGAGTTCTTCGTTCCAATAGATGGTGTGGTAGGGGCAGGCGTTGACAAGCTCTTTATTGCCTTCTGCTTTGACGGGATCGATAATGACCAAACCGTCTTCGCGTTTGTAAACGGCACCGTTGCTTGCTTCGATACAGGCGGGTTTATCACAGTGCATACAGGAGACAGGGCGGTATTCCAATTTGACTTTTGGGACTTGGCCATGGACGGTTTCCTCAATTCGCATCCAAAAATGACCGGTATCCGGCTGGGGTTTGGCATAAGGCATCCAATCGTTGTTCACGTGTTCATCTTTACAGGCCAGTTGGCAGCCGTAGCAGCCATTGCATTTGGCCATATCGATAACAAATACTTTCATGATCATTCTCCTTCCTTGATCCAGTTAGTGAGGCAGACGCCGCGGGCGTCGAATTCTCTGCCAAAGGTTTCCGGGTATTCCTTGGCGAGGGCAAAGACGTCACATTTTTCGATATTGACCAGGAACCCGCTGGTGACTTCACCGACGGCATTTTTCGACGTCGTGTTTGTCGGGCAGATCAGGTTATTGGCGCCGCCGCGATCGGAAACGCCGGCTTCGATCGGGTCAAGACGGGCACCGTGATCCTGGAGGACCACACCGGGTTTGATCCGTTCAGTAACATAAACACCGCCTAAGACCCAACCGCGGTCATTGATAACTTTAACGACGTCGCCGTTTTTAACACCAATTTTTTCAGCATCAAGCGGGTTGATCCATACGGGTTCATACAAGTAACCATCGGGCCCTTTCACTTTACAGGTCGGAATTTCTCTGAGCCATTGGATATCGTCCAACTGAGCATGGCAGCGCCAGCGCGGATGGTTGGATACGATCAGATACGGATATGTTTCACTGCGGGGATGGAGTCGGCTTTCCTGGTGTGTTTCCCCATAAGGGATAAATTTAGGATAAGGAGGCCGTTCCTGGTCGTCCGGGAAATAGTGCGCCAATTCTTCAGAATAGAAGTGGACTTTGCCGGTGGATGTCTCAAGCGGATTGTTTTCAGGATCCTTATAAAATGCTTCAAAACCACATTGGTCTTTTTCCCAGTCCTTGGCGATCGGGACAACGAAGTATTTTTTTTCGTTAAATTCGTCGTAGCTGAGATAATTGTGTACGCCGGATTGTTCGAAACCGCGGCGGATAAAGCCTTCGACATCCAGCCCTTCGGTAAACTTCTCGTAAATATCCGGGCCGAATCGTTTGGCGACCGCACAGGCGATTTCCCAGTCACTCATGGACTCGCCGATGGTGTCGATACATTGATCCTCGCGGTAGATCAGGTTGAAGTCACCACCGCAGATGTCAACGCTGATATCCGTTTCTTCAAACTTGGTGTTGACCGGCAGTAACAGGTCGGCAAATAAGCAGTCGTTTTCCAGCCAGGGATGTTGAGTAACGATAAATTCAATATTGGGTGAACGATAGGCCTCAATCATGGCGTTACCGCCGTTCCAGCAGGTCGTCCAGCATGGCGCGTCGCTCCATATCATACGGATCGGATTGGCACCCGGGATCGGATATTGATATTCGATGAATTGCTGTTCCGCCGGAAAGCCGGCATCGGGGAAAGAATACCATTTTAACGGATTCTCCGCCGTATAGTTGCCGCTTAAGGCTTGTGGCATCAACGTCTTGGGAATAAAGGACTCGACCAGTCCCATCATCCAGCCGTGGTAGGCACCGCCGAGATGCGGGATGATTTCAGAACGCGGGCCTGGCATCGCGCTGTTCAAACCGAACATCTGCCATTCAATAAATTTCAGGACGTTGCGTCCTGGTTTGCCGATACCTTGCATGGTTACGGCGAGGACTTCCAGCCGAGCCGGTTCATGCGAATAGGTGGAACGGATATAGGAGCCGCCGTTGCAGTGGCATAAGGTCGTTCTGTCTTTGGCCCATTTTCGGGCCAGGGCTTTAATGATCCGAGCAGGTACACCGCAGATTGGCTCGGCCCAATCCGGAGTCTTCGGAATGCCATCTTCTTCACCGAGGACGTACTTAAAAAAGATTTCATAACCATCGGCGTGAGTTTGGACATATTCCTTATCCCATAGGTTTTCCTTGAGCCAGGTATACATAATGGCCAGATGAAGCGCTGAGTCGGTATTCGGGAAGACAGGGATCCATTTGTCAGCATGAACTGCACAGCCGTAGTTCACATCCGGACAAATATAGACCTGTTTTATGCCGATCTCAGACAGCCAGAAGCACAAACGGCTGGACTGCTGTCCGCCCCAAGCCCAAGGGGTTGTTTCCATATCGCAGCCCCAGAAGAGCAGCGTGTCGGTATGATGGGACACGTCATACCACAGGTTATATTGGTTAGCCTGCCCTAATGGAGCCTGGCCCCACATGTGTTTGGCACCCCAATGCCAGCCTTCCCAGCTGTCGGGCTGGCGGCCTTGATAGGTATAGCCTCCGAGTAGTTTCAGCAGTTCCGTTTGGCAGCCATGAGGTCCGTGAACGGCTTTGGTTTCACCGTGACCGTCAACCTGTCCCAGTACCGAATAGGGTCCATATTCTTTATGGACACGTTTTAATTCAGAGACGATGATATCCAGTGCTTCATCCCAAGAGATGCGGACAAATTTACTTTTACCGCGATTCTGGGGATTACGTTCCCCATTGGGGTCCCAGTCTTCTCGTTTTAATGGATAGGGAATACGGTTGTTGGAATACGCCCTGTTTTTATATACCAGGCTGAATGGCGGGATTTGGGATTTCATTGAAGGTTTGTAGCTTTTGCCCCTGGCATTTAAAGTCCAGGCGTTCATTTGCTCCGGTGTATAAAGTCTGTCATAATGCATCGGTCGGATACGGACAATCTTACCATCTTTGACATCAACTTCAGTGGTATTCGAACCGCAGGCACCTCCGCAAAACCCAAGGCCTTTATAATAGGTTTTAAGGCCATCCGGTTTGTTCATATTCTCACTCCTTGTTTAAGAATCTTTTTCGCTTCTTTGCGTGTCAAACAATAAGCGATCGGTCACCCTGTACCAAAAAAGTAAAATTGCATAATCCATGCCACATACGATCTGATATGGTTGAATTGAAATATATTCTCTATTCTCGGTCAATTGAAGGTGTTTCTGCCGGGCATAAAGTTCGGAGTACGGGTGGATTTTAAAAATGTGCAATTCGTTTTCAGGTTTATTCTGCAAATGATTCAAATCTGAACGTTCAAAAGCGCTATTATTTATGATGATTGCTGATCGCGTATACTGCACCATAACAAAGAACAGACTGCACCATAAGAAATAACAAAAAATAAACACCCTTGGAGCGGCTCATTATGAACAACTCCTAGGGTGTTTGCAGTCATGCTGAAGGTCGACCGTGGAAAAGTCATTCGGCAAAAAGACGTTGTGCAGGCATAAGCAGATTTTGCCCGATAAGGACAACTCTGTCTTCGCTTTTACCCGTATAGGTTTCTCGCCGCCATTTTCCAAAGACATAGTCGACTTTGATACGATGACCGTCAGCCATCGTCAGAAGACTTTTTGTGCGGAATACGACGCCAAAACAACCATCAGATACTAAGGAAAAAAACGTATTTAAATCATCTTCAGAAAAACGTTTGATTGGACGCAGCGATATATATGAAAAACCTTCATTATTGTTTTCTAGCCCATGATGAGCGTGTTCACTGTGCTGATGGTTACCACGTGCGGATTGCTCCGCAGGTTTGTAGAAGCTAAACCGATGTGAATTATGACGCTTTTCGGCGTTCGTTTCCAGCCGAGATAGGGTTTGCTCCTCGGCGATGGCCAAGATGTCGAATGCTGAAATTTCAGCCCAAGGCTTAGCGATGACATACGCATTTGGGTTTAGTTCGGACAGTGTCAAAACCACAGACTGAACCTCTTCCTCGGATTCACAATCTTCGATATGGCTGACCAGAAGAGTATGGGCAGTCTTGATTTGATCGGAGTATAACTCACCACCCATATCGATAAATACCGGAAGCATTGTAGCGTCGAGGACGGTTATAACCGCATTGATCTGGGCCAGACCTTCACCAACAATTTTGTGACAAGCACGGATGACATCATTGGATCGGCCGATGCCGGTGGGTTCGATCAGGATACGTGATGGATGAAGATCGGCAATGATTTGGCTGAGCGCAATCATAAAATCTCCATACAGCGTACAGCAGATACAGCCGGCAGTGATTTCTCTGACCTGAGCGTTATACCCGGAGAGCAACTCCCCGTCAATACCGATTTCACCAAACTCATTTTCGATGATGACCATAGACTCGTCGTATGCTTCTGAAAGCAGCTTATTAATCCAGGTTGTTTTCCCTGCACCCAGAAATCCGGAAATGATATCGATTTTGACCATAGCCTAACCTACTCGACGCAAGCAGCGATGAGGGCGTCAAGATTCTTAGGCTTCGTATTGTGCGGAAGAGTACAAGCGCCGCTCATGATAAAACCGGTGGGCCCAAAATCGGCGATTTGTTTCTTGGTTTCCTCATACACCTCATCCGGGGTACCGAGAGCCATGAGTGAGGCGCTGGCATTTCCGGTTATGCACATGCGGTCACCAAGGATTTCTTTAAGTTTGTAAATATCGGTCATCCCATCGCTATCAAAAATGCAGCGGTTGGCGGGGAATTCTTTGAAGTAGTCAAGAATGGGAGTCCAATTGGCGTCCATATGGAAATAAGGCGTTCCGCCAATTTCCAGGACTGCGTTAGCTTCTGCCTGTAGAAGGGGCCAGACGAATTTTTCAAATTTTTCTCTGGAGAGAAAATCACAATTACCACGAACAGCAGGGGCTATACCTACCCGAATTTTTTCACCGGGACAGCGCTGCTGGAAAGCCGCCAAATCACGCCGGAAGTCAGCGATCATTTCTTCCTGCATGACATCGAGCGTAGCCTTGATTTTCTCCGGCATCCGGCGCAAATCACGGGAGAAGTTGACAATACCGCGGCCGGCGCAGAGACTGTCGTAGATAATTGGCGCCATCATTGGTGTCATGTTCACACACCCGATTTCGTTTAATTTTTGGTCAGTATACGCCATATATTTGCCGCCGGCGATCAGATCTTCTTCCGTCAATTCAAGGTAGTTCTCAAAATAGTAGTTTTGATAATACTTCCATCCTTTATCCAGGATAACATCATAGTCTTCCACTTTCATACAAGCGACTTCATCGATCTGCCAGGATGCATCTCGCGGCAGTTCGATACCAGGGAGTCTGGTTTTGGACATCCAGACAGCGCCTAAAGATTTTCCGGGGGCGATCCCCAAAACACTGACGGCATCAACATGTTTCATTTGTTTTAAAGCATCCAGCGCCCGGTCAAGCGCCCAAGGAAACTTTTCGACATAATCAGCCGTCACTGCGGACGGTTCAGCATAATGAAAGAATGCAAAGTCTCCGGAGAGGCAAATCGGAGTTCGATCTGTTTTTTCCAAACATACGGCTTTGTCAATGCGTTCTTTGCTACTCAATTGATTCATTGCTTACACCCCCAAAAATTTACGGGCTTGCATCATACCATCTTGGGCATCGTTACAATAAGCGTCGGCTCCGGTATAAGCTACCGTATGCGCATCAACAGGACCGCCACCAATGATAACAAACCGGCCTTCGGTTAATCCTTCTGCTTTTAAGGCATTAATCAGTTCTTTGACATGATCGAATGCCGTTGTCAGTAAGCAGGATATTCCGATAATCTGCGGCTGTGCTTCTCTGACGGCTTTGACAAAGTCCTCTTTCGGCACATTGATACCGATGTCAACGACTTTAAAACCATTGGATTTTAATACCGAAGCAGCAATATTCTTACCAATGTCGTGAATATCGCTGTATACTGTACCGATCAGAAAAGTACCGACGGAATTGACACTTTCATCTTCGGTCAAGCCTAACAATTCAACGGATTCTTTAAAAAGCTCACCTGACATGATCAGGTCGGTAAGAAAATACTCTTGCGTCTGGAAACGGCGTCCGACTTCAAACATACCGTCCTGCAATGATGCCATAATTTCATCTGTAGATGTACCGGCAGCCATTTCAGCACGGATTTCGTCAAATAAAGCATCCTCGTCCAATTCGGCCATTGTGTTTACAAGTTTTTCGATCACTTCAATACCTCCAACAATAGTAATAATTGAAAATTTATCTCCAAGCATAATTCATTGCAATATCCATGCCAAATAAAAATAGCCGATAGATACTGTATTTAATGTATAAGAAGTTGTAACATAATGCAATTTGTACAAAGATGAACGTCCAAATGTGATATTTAATTTTGGACAGTGCGATACTATTAGCGTATTCTCATTCTATTATCATTATGGTATACTATAATCGTTCAATTTTGAAACTCGAGGGAGTGGGGCAATACGATGATTAATAATGGGAACATTATTTTTCGGCCAATGTCCCGGGAACGCTGGGATGAGCTTATCCGGTGCAAACAGGAAATACAGGAACTTGGTCCGGATATTCCATTGGCCAATGTAGATATTGATCCGCGCATTGCGGACTGTTGGATCCGGTGTTATCGGGAAGGTATGCGTCCAGATAAGAAAATTCATCGCATTGAGACATATGATCGGGGAGCTGTTTCCCGAGCCATGAGCCGCAACGAGGCGCTTATTGAAGCTGCAAAAAGTGTATTTGATCAGATTTATCAATATCAAGATGACAGTTGGCCCTTTTATCTCGAACTTGTCGATCGCGATAATGTGCGACTTTTAGAAAGAGGCGTGTTTGATGATTCTGTTTATAATAATCCCATTCCGGACGAACATGTTGTGGGGATGAACTGCCACTCCCTCATGCGCGAGCATCATTGCCCAATGCAGGTCTGTGGTCCGGAAAACTACTTGGAAGCATGTTATCCCCATATGGTTTGGGGAGCACCTGTTTTCGATGATAACGGCAACTATTACGGCGGTATTTTTCTTTCGAAAAGGTTAAAGGATACAGAATGGGGCGAAATGAGTGATACCGCCCAAATCACCAATTTATATTTGATCAGTGCCATTGCCATCGGGATTGAGCGCTGTTGGACTGAAAAAAGGACGAAAGAACGCAGTGAAAAAGAAAAAGAATACAGGCGTTATATACAGGATATTATTATGAACCTGACGGAAGGCGGTATGATCATACTCGACAGAGATGGCTACATTATTGACAGCAACCGTCAGGCAATATCGTATCTCGGTATCCGTAATGTCGATAATAAACCCGTGGATAAGCTTCCGCTTACCAGTTATTTAAAGAACCCCAAAACACTCTCTATTATCATGCAGAGGCGGGAAGCTACCTTTTTTGAGGGAGGGATTATTACTGACCGGGGCGAAAAAAATTATACATTTATTTATACCCCGCTCAATAAGACGGATCCCGATGATCGCGCTTATGCAGCTATCCGTATTGTAGCCAGAGAAAAAGAAATTCCACGAAACGAAAAAACGATTGGAATGAAGACCAAGTTCTGTTTTAATAACATTATTGGCGAAAGTGCTGTCATTAAAGAAACGATAGCGATAGCTAAAGACCTGGCCATGTCCAACGAAAACATTCTGTTGACTGGCGAGAGCGGGACGGGCAAAGAACTCTTTGCGCAAGCGATTCACAGCGCATACAAGCCGGACGGCCCGTTTATCGCCTTGAACTGTGCAGCTTTTCCGCGCAGCTTGATCGAAAGTGAATTGTTTGGTTATGAACAGGGGACTTTTACCGGAGCGGAAAAACACGGACGTCCGGGGAAGATCGAATTGGCCAACGGTGGTACGTTGTTTTTGGATGAAATCGGCGATATGCCCATAGACGTTCAGGCTATCCTTCTCCGTGTGCTTCAGGATAAACAAGTGGTCCGTATCGGGAGTGTAAAATATAAGCCCGTAGATTTTCGCATTATCGCTGCCACCAATCAAAACTTAAAACACTTAATCGATGAAAAACGCTTTCGTCAGGATTTGTATTTCCGTCTTGCTGTCCTGCCCTTAACAATTCCGCCTTTGCGGGAACGGGAAGGCGATATCGAGCTGTTAAGCAGTTACTTTTTGGAAAAGTACTGTCTCAAAAATAATCTCCCGGTCCCGGAAATGACGCTTGAAGTAAAAAGGATGTTCAGAGAGAACCAATGGCCGGGCAATGTTCGGGAGCTGGAAAATGCTGTCGTATACTGTATCAGCATGTCACGAGGCAAAACGATCACCACAAAGCATGTTTTTGAAGATATCCATAAGGGAACTAACGGTTTTAAAGGAGCGGTCATCACTCGACGAACAGCGATGGCGAAGGAAAAGGAAAATGACTCGGTCCCCTCATTGGACGAACTGGAATCACTTTATGTTGAGAAAGCATTGCAAGCGGCAAACAACAATGTGACTCGGGCCGCAGCCATGCTTGGCATTAGTAAAACCACACTGTATCGTCGGATGAAAAAGATTTAGAGAAACAGTGATAACTCAAATTGTCAATTAATAAGGGCAAGTCGATTGACGTGTCCTTTTAATGCTTCCTTCTCGTTGTCTAGACCCATCCCATAGGATCCTTGGTATAGGATTGAGTAAATACGAAATTGAACGATCACTTTTGAATCGATAACAGAAATGGACGTTCGGAGAGAATGCGCACTCGGCTATGAGAATGAAAAATGCATTCATTATAATGGTCGAATTCAGCGTTTCCTGCGCTTTGGTGATATTAAGTGATAATTGCTTTGGCTGGCACAAATATTGCAATTATTGGTGATGTGTCAAATAATAAGCTGGCTTCGAAGAAGCACGCTGAAATGTAAATGTGGTGTATCTTGTATCCAAATCCAGACGTAGCGAAGCATATTTTTTTGAAAGGAGAACGTTTTTCTTTTTTATTAAATGCGAAACACGCCAGAAAGTAAAAAAATGTCAATGCTTTAATGCTAATAAGAGTTGGGGGCGTACTAAATGAGTGAAGCTGTTCATAAAGGTGCAAAAGGTGCTTTGTTGAAAGCAGCGCTATTGTTCAGCAGCGTCGACGGCATGGTAGCCAGTGCGTTAATGGTTCCGTTATTGGGAAGTATTGCAGCTGAGTATCCAGATGCTGCTCCGGGTCTGCTAAATCAAACGCTTTCATTACCTTCGTTGCTCATGATCCCTGCAATTATAATAACAGGTTATTTGTCAAAATATATCAGCAAGAAGTATCTTTTGATGCTGGGCAGCATTATCTTTGTTGTGTCCGGCTTCGGCAGCATGTACTCACCAAGTCTTGAAGCGCTTGTGGCTTTCCGGGCCTGTGAAGGAATCGGGATGGGGATCGTATACCCCTTGGCACCGGCCATTATCGCGCATTTATTCTATGGAGAAGAAAGAGCAAAATTGATTGGCTGGACCAATGCCTGCGGCGGTATATTTTCATTCGTGCTAGGGATAGGAGCCGGTTATGCGGCGCTCACGGATTGGCGGCATGCCTTTTATTACTATCTGATATTTATCATCGTTGTCGTCATGCAGGGAATCCTGCTTCCGGCATTTCCGCCGGAAAAGAAAGATGAGACGATTATTCAGGCTGCTACATCCGGTGAAAAACCCAAGCTGGGTTATGCTGTTTATCTCACCATCGGGGCAATGCTTATTTTTATGTCGGTAGCCATGGTTATTATTTATAATCTGGCCATCTTCATCATGAGTGAAGGGATTGGAACTTCCGCCGACGCCGGGATGGCATCTTCGATTAATACCGTAGCTTCTTTCTTTATCAGCTTGGGCTTCGGTTACATTTTCCGCTTTCTGAAACGGTATATCTCAGTGTTGGGCCTCTTTTTCATGGCGTGCTCCTACTTTATTTTAAGTTCGGCACATACGATGTCCTTGGTCTATGCCGGTACGATTTGCCTTGGGGCATCCATGGGCTGTATTTTCCCTTATTTGATGACCCGGGTGGCACAGGTCGCGCCGAAAGCAGTCAAAACAATGGCAGTAACCTGGCTGAGTATGTCAATCTATCTCGGTCAATGGCTATCCGGATATTTTGCAGTATGGATGGCCAATATGGTCGGCGGAACGACGCGCCAGCTTTTCTCGGCAGTAGGTATGATTTTTCTCGTCTTTGCAGTTCTTGCTGCTGTTTTCATTGCAGTGACCCAGAAATATGAAAGCAAAGTCGTCGTCATCGAACAAAAGATAGAATTGGATGATGTTGCTTATAAAGTCCCATAATGACCATAAGAGACGATCCCCAAAGAAGCGTATAAAGAAGAACAGAATAATGAACCGTTATTAAAGGGCGTATATTATTGCAGGATAGGCGTATATTATTACAGGATATAGGTATGAAGACTATGGACATAGTTGGTATTTCGCTGCTTATCGAACGAGATTAACTTTAACAGCACGGGATGGCAATAGTTAGTTAGATCGGATGAGTCGTAGTTTTCAGCTATATGATAGATAGCATCGTTATCCTTATAGGGATGCAGTCATTATTTCACTGCATCTCCTGTTTTTTTTATTCACAGTTTTCCCTTTACATATTTTCCAGATATGTTAAATTATTAATGGTTACGAGAATAATATATTGACATGGATTTTATTGAAGGAAGATGCACGTGGAACATAAGAAGCTGGATATTACCGGGGTGCTCCTTGTTGGCGGGGAGAGTAGGCGTATGGGTCGGAACAAAGCGTTTTTGGAAATAGCGGGAAAGCCGTTATTGGAAAGAAATCTTGAAGTTATGGGAAGTATCTGCAACGAAGTTATCATCAGTTGCAGAGAGACCGATCAATACGAAGGGTATACAAAACAGTACCAAGTCATTGCGGACAGAATTAAAAATAAAGGCCCCCTGGCAGGCTTGTGTTCCATCTTGCCACTGGCCAAATACGAGTATATTTTTATGGCAGCCTGTGATATGCCTTTGCTCAATAGACAAGCCATCGCCTATATTTACAGTCAGATTGAAGACTATCAGTTGATCTATCCCTATGTTTGGGACCGATTGCATCCCTTGCATGCCTTTTATCATCAAAGTATCCTGCCTGTGGCAGAAAAACATCTGCAGGAGGATCAGCTTAGTTTGTTGGACCTTCCCAAGGGATGCCGAACAAAAACGCCCCGAGTCTCTGAACTATTAGCGGGAAATCCTACTAGAGAATTAATTGAACAAAGTTTTCTTAATGTTAATACGCCTCTGGAATGGGATCGCATCAATGAAAAATTAATGAGAGAGGTATCCCGAAATGAAAAAAATTGAAGCAGTGATCCGCGGTAATAAGCTCGATCAGGTTGAAAAAGCTCTCGGTAATATCGGGATCAGTGGGATCACCGTATCGCAGGTGCTTGGATGGGGGCGGCAGAAAGGCAATATTACCGAGGTATATCGTGGAACGGAGATTTCGGTGCGACTGCTGCCTAAAGTCAAGCTCGAAGTCATCGTCGACGATGAAGACAGTGAAAAAGTTCAAGAAGCTATTCGCCAAAACGCCCATACCGGCGCTCATGGGGATGGCGTACTTTGGGTCACGCCGGTGGAAGATTTCATGCGGATCCGCACAGGGGAGATATTTCTGGATTAAAATGCCTTATGCGGTGATAACTGATGCATAAATAAGGAAAAAATCGGTTATTCTATAGTTGGTTTTCATGGAGAGACAATGATTTTCTTCCAGAAAATACATAATGTTAACTATATAGTATTTGAGCGAGAAATTAAGAAAAATAAAGTAAACCAATCATAATCCGTTGTAATCATGCTTGGATAGAGTTGCATTACTTTCTATCCTTGCATATTATTATACCTAGGTATTAGCACTCATCTTAAATGAGTGCTAACAATATAAAGCTTATTAATAGATTTCAAGGAGGGAAATCATTTATGAACCTAAAACCATTAGCCGACAGAGTAATCATTAAGGCTATCCAAGCTGAAGAAAAAACAAAAAGCGGGATCATCATGCCCGACACTGCAAAGGAAAAACCTCAGGAAGGTGAAATCATTGCCGTGGGACCCGGCAAAGTTGAAAAGGGCGAAAGAATTCCGATGGAAGTTAAAGTCGGCGATCGCGTAATTTATTCTAAATATGCCGGTACAGAAATAAAGGCAGATGGTGAAGAATATCTGATCCTGAGAGAATCGGATATCCAGGCCATCATTGACTAGTTAAACTTTTATTGTGTAAATATAAGGAGGAACACAAAGGTGGCTAAACAGATTGTTTTTAATGAAGATGCCCGCCATGCAATGGAGCGTGGCGTCAATAAGCTGGCGGAAGCTGTCCGCGTTACATTAGGACCTAAAGGACGCAATGTTGTTCTGGATAAAAAGTTTGGATCTCCGCTCATCACCAATGATGGTGTGACCATTGCCAAAGATATCGATCTTGAAGATCCGTTTGAAAATATGGGCGCTCAGCTGGTTAAAGAAGTTGCAACCAAAACCAATGATGTTGCAGGAGACGGCACAACCACAGCAACTGTTTTGGCTCAGGCTATTATTCGTGAAGGCCTGAAGAATGTTGCTGCAGGCGCTAATCCGATGGAAATTAAACGCGGTATTGAAAAAGCGGTTGAAGCGATTGTTGCCGATGTTAAAGCCAACGCCAAGACCATTGACAGTAAAGAAGCGATTGCACAGGTTGCTTCCATTTCCGCTTCTGACCCTAACATTGGTTCACTCATTGCTGAAGCGATGGAAAAAGTCGGTAGAGACGGGGTCATCACAGTAGAAGAAGCTAAAGGTATGACTACCGAACTGGATGTCGTCGAAGGGATGCAGTTTGATCGCGGTTACGTTTCTGCCTATATGATTACCGACACAGAGAAAATGGAAGCCGTTTTGAATGATCCGTTCATTTTGATCACAGACAAGAAGATCAGCGCGATTGCTGATATCCTGCCTGTATTGGAAAAAGTGGTTCAATCCGGAAAACCGCTTCTGATCATCGCTGAAGATTTGGAAGGCGAGGCAATGGCTACTCTTATCGTCAATAAACTCCGCGGTACCTTTACCGCTGTTGGTGTCAAAGCGCCAGGCTTTGGTGATCGCCGTAAAGCGATGCTCGAAGATATCGCTGTACTTACCGGCGGACAGGTTATTACCGAAGATCTCGGCTTAAAGCTGGAAAATACCACGCTGGATATGCTCGGACGCTGCCGTCAGGTTAAAGTCACGAAGGAAGAAACAACCATTGTTGACGGAACCGGCGACCTGCAGGTAATTAAAGCCCGGGTTGAAACCATTAAGAAACAAATCGAAGAAACTACCTCAGATTATGATAAAGAAAAACTTCAGGAGCGTCTGGCTAAACTGTCCGGCGGTGTAGCAGTGATACAAGTCGGCGCAGCTACCGAGACTGAAATGAAAGAAAAGAAACTGCGCATCGAAGATGCACTGGCAGCTACCCGTGCTGCAGTTGAAGAAGGCATCGTTGCCGGCGGCGGTACCACGTATCTTGATGCACTTAGTGCCCTTGAAGGATTGGATGTCTCCGGTGACCAAAAAACCGGTGTGGCTATAATTCGCAAAGCATTGGAAGAGCCTGTCAGACAGATTGCCAACAATGCCGGACTTGAAGGCTCCGTTGTCGTGGAAAAAGTCCGTAACAGCGGCAGAGGTATCGGCTTTAACGCCATGACCGAAGTTTATGAAGATATGATTTCGGCCGGTATTGTTGATCCGGCAAAAGTAACCCGTTCCGCGCTGCAGCATGCAGCTTCCATTTCCGCAATGCTCTTAACCACGGAATGCTTGGTTTGCGATCTGCCAGAGAAAGAAAATCCTGCTGCTGCTATGGGCGGCATGGGTGGCATGGGCGGCATGGGCGGCATGATGTAAGAACGCTGCGGCCTTGATCACAAGGAACAACTGCGCTTCCATGCCCTTGAAAATGGCCTGAGGCAGTCTTAGGGCGAATTGGAGTAGGATCAGCGCAAAAAATAATCCCCTTATTGGGGAATGATATAAATCCTCAGGAGAAGCTTCTCACTAGTTCACCGGAACTTTTGAGGAGCTTCTTTTTCGTAATTACTCTGATTAGAAAACAACCGTCGCTAACGCGAAATAAAATTCTTCACATTCTTAAAATACCGATAAATATGAAATTATTAGGAATTCACTGTAAATATTGAATAATCAAAATATTCATTGATGCTGTCTGAATTATATATTATAATGAGAATAATAGAACATTTTTCCAGATTAAGCGATAAATACAAGGGGGTATTAAACGCTTTTTCCTGTTAAGAGCAATTAGCGTAACCGACCGCCAACAGTCGGTTTTAGTTTTTTTGTTATCGTTTTATGTCCTGATTAGAAGATGTCATGGGATATTAACCTATTAATCACAATAAAGGAAGAGGAGGGCAATCTGTTATGGCAAAGGTAAATATGATTGAGGGGATAGGAGAAGCGTATGAGATGAAGCTAAGAGCGGCAGGGATAAGTACGTTGGAAGTTTTTTTGGAAACGTGTGCGCTTAAGAAGGGGAGAACAGCATTGGTGGAAAAAACCGGAATTTCGGAAAAACTGATTCTAAAATGGGCAAATCATGCGGACCTGGCCAGAATTAAGGGAATCGGCGGCGAGTATGCTGAACTGCTGGAAGCCGTAGGTGTTGACTATCAGAGATGCTGCCGGTGAGCCAATATATTCGCTGACTGGCAGCATTCTCTTCATTAATAAAGAAAAATGTTTACTTTCTTATATCTGAATGATATATATAGGATTAGCGTTACAGTCCATATTTCCAGGAGGAGAAAACATGAAAATCACTAAAGCGATCATTCCTGCGGCAGGGCTTGGGACACGGTTTTTGCCTGCGACCAAAGCCCTGCCCAAGGAGATGCTGCCAATCGTTGATAAACCCACGATCCAATACATTGTTGAAGAAGCGATTGAATCCGGTATTGAAGATATTCTGATCATTACCGGCAGAGGCAAATGGCCTATCGTTGATTATTATGATCGTTCGCCGGAACTTGAAGCTCATTTGGAGAAAACAGGAAAGCTGGATATCCTGGAGAAGATCAAAAATTTATCTTATATGGCGAATATTCATTATATACGACAGAATGAACCCCTGGGTCTGGGGCATGCCATTCACTGCGGCAAATCATTTATTGGTAAAGAACCTTTCGCAGTACTTCTTGGTGATGATATAATCAAATCTCAGATTCCTGCCACGAAGCAGCTGATTGATTTAGCATCTAAGACAAAGGCGACGGTGATCGGTGTTCAGCAGGTAGCTGAGAGCGAAGTGAGCAAATACGGCATTATTGATCCGCTTGAGCATCATGGGAATGTTGTAAAAGTCAGAAACCTAGTGGAAAAGCCGGCGACGGATAGGGCACCATCACGCTTGGCAATTATGGGCCGATATATCATAAATCCTTCTATTTTTGGTTATCTGGAAGGGATTTCAGCCGAGGCTGGCGGAGAGATCCAGCTGACGGATGCCTTAAAAGCTCAGAGCAGAGATGAAGCTATCTACGCCTGCTTATTTGAAGGGAAGCGCTATGATGCGGGTGACAAACTGGGTTACCTTAAGGCCACAGTGGAATTTGCGCTGGAAAGTTCCATTCTGGGGGATTTATTCTCCAAGTACCTCGATGAACTCTATTTACAACGTCATCAAGCAACAGAAAAGAATGATCCTGCAGTATCTTAAAGACGATGGATCATCACCATGACGATGGATCATCACCATATTGATATCGTTTATATTCTATCTATACCGGCCCGGGGCAACTACGGGTCGTTTTAGTTATATTAATTTTCCAGTAATACCTTTTCAGAGACGGGCATAGTAATAATTAAGAACTCCGCCGGGAGGCAAGGGTATGAGAAAAAAAATAATTATCGGGGCCATTGTTGTCTGTATTATACTGATCGTTGGCGTATTGATTGGCGTTTTGCGTCAGCCTGACCCGGATCAGTTAGTGAGTCAAGCGCTGGAGAATTTGAATAAAGCCAATTCGTTTTCTTATCATTTGACTCAGCAGCAAATCGTCAATGGCAAAGAACGCCTGCTGACCCAGATCACCGGTTACAAAAGCGGCGATAATATCCAGATCCAGGGTCAGTTGGCAGGAAGTAACGTCGAAATGATCCAAGTCAATAATGTACTTTACAACAAAGATCCCTTTAGCGGCAAATGGTTGAAATTTAGTGATGTGACGATTGTTCAGAAAGTTTTCCTGGTGGAGCTTGACCCAATGGCTACCTTGCAGTTAAAGGAATGCGGGGAGGTGGTGCTTAAAGGCGAAGAGGTAGTCAACAGTAAGAAATGCTGGGTGTGTACCCTAAAACCGAGTGTTCAGAATCAATTGATGGAAAGTCTATGGACCGATTTTGAGTACACGCTTTTTATTGCAAAAAGTGCAAAAACAATAATAAAAGCCGAAGTCAAAGCAATAAATAAAGAAACGGAAGAGCCGATGGTATTGGTTCTGGAGTTCAATGACATTGGCAGGAAAATAACGATACAACCGCCGGGTCGATCTGAATGAAACAACGAATAGCGTATTCTCGGTGAAAAATAACTGATATTTTATAGGGAAGAAGGCTGTGATAACGTAAGTTCACAGCCTTCTTCCCTTGCAGTTCACAGATAAAAATACATATTTATCTGGAAAAGGGCTGGATTACTATCGATAGTAAATGTATGATATAATATGGCAATGGTATCATCATAATGGAGTGATAAAAATGGAAAGAGTGATCGCCAAAGTCCTTGTCAATGAGGAGCAAATTAAGAAAAGAGTCGCTGAACTTGGCGAACAGATCACGCATGATTACGCGGACAAGAATCTTCTGATCATTGGAATTTTTAAAGGAGCAGTGCCTTTTTTGGCTGATTTGATTCGGCAGATACGGATCCCGATACGATACGACTTTATGGCTGTGTCCAGTTACGGGAGTTCAACGAACTCTTCAGGAGCTGTTCGGATATTGAAAGATTTGGACCGCAGTATTGAGGATTGTCATGTTCTCATTGTAGAAGACATCGTGGATACGGGCTTGACACTGCAATATCTGAAAGAAAACCTGCTTGGCAGACAACCGTTAAGCCTGAAAATTGTTACGTTTTTAGACAAACCGGAGAGAAGAAAAGTAGACATTCACCCGGATTACAATGGATTTGTCATCCCAAATGAATTTGCGGTCGGTTATGGTCTCGATTACAACGAGTTGTACAGAAATCTTCCGTATATCGGTGTATTAAAACCGGAAATATATGAGCAGTAAGCTTAACGCATTAAACAAATAATAGAGGCAGATGGAGGATAGTGTGCATGGAACGCGATCTAGTATTAGTTTTGGATTTCGGCGGACAATATAATCAGCTGATTGCCCGTCGGGTGAGGGAAGCTAAAGTATATTCAGAAATGATCTCATATAGGACCCCAATTGATAAGATCAGAGAAATGGCTCCTAAGGGGATCATATTCTCGGGTGGACCTGCCAGTGTGAATCAAGAGGGAGCGCCTTTGATTGATCCTGCAATTTATGAATTAGGTGTACCCATCCTGGGCATATGTTATGGAATGCAGCTCATGACGGTACAGCTGGGCGGCAGTGTGGAAAAGCCCGATGCCCGGGAATACGGAATTACCGAAATTACCATTGAAACCGATGAGGGCGTCTGGTCTGGAATTCAGGGAACGCGTCAGTGTCTGATGAGCCATGGCGATTCTGTAACCGTTTTGCCTGCTGGCTTTGAAGGAGCTGCCCATACGGCGAATACACCGGTCGCAGCGATAGCCTGCCACCAAAAGAAATTCTATGGTGTGCAATATCATCCCGAGGTCAAACACACACCCGAAGGACAAGCCATGCTTGAAAATTTCCTTTACAAAATTTGCGGTTGTCATGGCAATTGGACAATGGAATCGTTTATCAAGTCCCAAATCACGGAGATTCAGAATAAGGTCGGAAATAAAAAGGTATTATGTGCATTAAGCGGCGGTGTAGATTCTTCTGTCGCTGCGGTTCTCGTGCACAAGGCGATTGGTGATCAATTGGTGTGTATTTATGTCGACCATGGCTTTATGCGTAAAAACGAATCGGCACAGGTCAAAGAGACCTTTACCAATAAATTCCGTTTAAATTTGGATTTTGTTGATGCATCGGAACGGTTTATGGCCAAGGTCAAAGGGATATCCGAGCCTGAAGAAAAACGCAAACGGATCGGTAATGAATTTATCCGCCTATTTGAAGACGAAGCCCGCAAATTAGGCCAAATCGATTACTTGGTACAGGGTACTCTCTATCCCGATGTCGTCGAAAGCGGCACGGAAACGGCAGAGACGATCAAGACGCATCATAATGTCGGTGGCCTGCCGGAGGATATGCAGTTTGAACTGATTGAGCCCTTACGCATGCTCTTTAAAGATGAAGTGCGTGAAGTCGGACGTGAATTAGGGCTGCCGGAAGAAATAGTCTGGCGCCAGCCATTCCCCGGGCCGGGATTAGCCATTCGTATCATCGGTGAGATTACCGAAGAAAAATTGTCGCTCTTACGTGATGCCGACGCGATAATTCGGGAAGAAATAATTAACGCAGGGCTTCACCATGAAGTATGGCAGTACTTTGCTGTCCTGCCTTCAATCCGCAGTGTCGGTGTTATGGGAGACGGAAGAACCTACGGCTATCCGATCATCCTTCGCGCTGTCACCAGCGACGATGCGATGACAGCAGACTGGGCCAAACTGCCGTATGAACTTCTGGAGACCATCTCCAATCGGGTGGTTAACGAAGTCCACGGTGTGAACCGTGTCGTCTATGACATCACCAGCAAACCCCCCGGCACGATTGAGTGGGAATAAGAAACACAACAGCCCCGAGAACCTCAGTAAATCAAGGCCCTTGGGGCTTTTTATGCGAAATCGCAAAAAGCCGCGCTCTGCATCCGTGCTCCGCTCGGCGCTGGAACTGTGCCACCCAGACCTACTATTGGGTCATTGTGAAAGAATTAAAGAATGTTGTACTAGCGGTTACTAACGACTTAAACTTTGCGCCACTTTTTCGTTGGTTCTTTCATAAAGCCTTCGTCGCAAGTCTGCGGCCAGATTAGTTTCCATTCCATATATTCGGCCTTGCTGATGATCCCGTCGGCAAGGTCTTTTTTGCGTTGCTGCCATTCTGAGGTAATGGAGCGCCACGGCATTGAGTGGGAACAGCTTGGCACTCACGAAGAGCACCTGAGTGTTGTTGACTACAAAAAAGTCCAGCGCGTCAAAGAAGTTGCTGCACTTGAGGAAACAATTTCCGGCAAGCAGGAAGAGCTTGACAATTTCCTTTCTCGGCTGGTGGATATTCAAGATCAGCTGCAAACAGCGGAAAGCAAAGAAAGGTTTATTGCCCAAAATGCCGGCCATTATGATAATGACCCGGAATACCAATTGCAGGAGCCAAGACCTTTGATGTCAGCAAAAAGCTATAGAGAGAAAGTTGCAGAGCCATTGGTGCAAAAGCTTAAAGTTGTAATTCGCAGTATCTTATCACAGTTCTTTGAAAAGACAAGAGCGCTGATGATTGAACTTGATCGGGCGAATAGTCAAATCGGAAGCCTATATAAACGACTTGAAAAAAGTGAAGCAAAAGGCGAACGTCTTCAAGGGGTTGAAAAAGACTATAACCGGCTGCGCCGGTTTTTGGGAGGTGACAGGACAGATGAGATAATTAGTGACGTAAAGGTACAGGAAATGGCGGATAAGGCAAAGAGTGAAAGAAAAGGTGAAGTTTTTTCTTTTTACTGGAAGGCTAAATGCCTACTTACGCGAAGTTGACGTTAAAGCCCAGGAGATGTATGACAGGATGGTCAGAGAATATTCCCAGCAAGGTGTAAGCGAGCAGCTCACCTGGTATAACGCGCCCCGCTGAGCGGCAATGTCAAAATCCGGGCGGTTGCCACTGACTTTGTCGGTAATACCAGTGATATAAACGCATAGAGGCGAAGCGGCAATGAAATAAAATCCTGCAATAGATTTCTGGATTTATTATTTTGCAAAAAAGCATAGATTTAAACTCTTGAACATATGTTCGATATATGGTACTATTTTCCTGTAGCATATTTTGAGAATTCAAAAGTTTTCTTGTCGCATATTGAATAGGGAGGCATATTTGATGCCAAAGGATAAAAACTTTAAGGATACTATTTTCGCTAAAGGGACTGAGATCACTGTTATTTCCAGTGAAGATGAGAATGATTATATTTCATTGACCGATATCGCAAAATATAAAACAGACGAAAACCCTGGTTATATGATACAGAACTGGATGAGAAATCGTAACGTAGTTCAATTTCTTGGCTTATGGGAGAGGTTAAATAATCCAAAATTCAATTGCCTCGAATTCGAGGCAATTGAAAATGAAGCTGGACTCAATAGTTTCGTTTTGACACCTAAAAAGTGGATTGAAAAAACAGGAGCTATCGGTATGACTTCGAAGCAAGGCCGTTATGCAGCTACCTTTGCGCATTCCGATATCGCCTTTGAGTTTGCCTCATGGATTTCGCCGGAGTTTAAACTTTACATTATTAAAGATTATCAACGCTTAAAAGCGGATGAAAATAGCCACCTGTCAATTGGCTGGAATCTCAACCGTGCTCTTGCGAAAATTAATTATAGGATACATACGGACGCCATCAAAGAAGTACTAATCCCACCGGATGTTACTCCGCAGAAGCAGAATATTACTTATGCCAATGAAGCTGACCTTTTGAATGTTGCTTTGTTTGGTATGACTGCTAAAGAGTGGCGACTGGATAATATTGACGCTAAAGGAAATGTCCGTGACGAGGCATCACTTCAGCAGCTTATTGTTCTGTCAAATATGGAAAGCTTGAATGCAGAGTTCATCCGCCAGGGGTTACCTCAAAAAGAACGTCTCCTGAGGCTTAATGCCAGCGCTAAACAAATGATGAGATCACTGCTGGATAGTGCAGGTATTGAACGAATGAAGCAGTTGGAACCCCCTAAGAAATCAAGCGCACAGACTATTGAACGAGAGGAAATTCGCAAGCTCAGAAATTCAAAGAAGAAGCTGATGCTGGACGAATAGCGGTGTGTTAGAAACTTGAAATAGTGGAGCGTTTCTGATAGCATTTTGATAACAAAAAATCGGCAAGCGTCGGCTAATATAGAAAACAGATATAAAAAGCATAAGGAAAAGCATGAAACTACCCCAAATAATATATTTACGTAAAGATTGTCATACACGTGTTATCGAGGATGAGGGGAGAGTCTTATCATGAAAAAAAAACAAAAGATGGTATTTATTTTGGTTGCGCTAATTGCTGTTTGCCTCATGTTCCCGGCTTGCGCCTCTGTTCAAAGCGCTATGGAAAACCTACAGGGATCGCTGGTAGGGGATAACTTCAAGATTCTTACTTATGACGATTACGGTAATAATACGTTGACCGCTCAAGGGAGAAATATCAATATCGGGTTGTTTAAAAACTATGCCAATGAAACAGGAGAAGGTTATGCTTCAGAGGTTCTGGAAATCACGGTGGAAGGAAAGCAGCTTCTTCATGTAGGATCGACAATCATCTTTGCCGAAAAAGGGATCAATATGATCAAGGATTTCGATTTGCAGTACCTCAAAAATGCAACAACCCAAGGGAAAGCAACGTTTGTTGCCCTGGATAGATCGGTGAACAACTACACTAATCTGATCGGTAAAAAGAAGACAATTATCGTTAAATCCCAAATGGGCATTTTAATCGGCGTGTATCAAGGGGACAGAGTGCTGGTGGAAATCCCAACTGATTTGCCTAAAATGACACGTCTCATTATTGATGGCAAATCTCTCTATATCCACCGGGCCGATTACGAGATTTTTGATACAGGTATGTTCAAATAGAAAAGATATGGTAAAATATAGCATGGTATTAAGTAATCAACTATAAGATCGTATTACGAAATAAATTATAGGTTGTGGACCCTCTTGGGCAGAGAGGTTATGGTCCTGCCGGAATGAGGTGACTGTGCTGGAAAATACATTGGTTGCCGTCTTTGTTTTGATCTATGGCCTGATCATCGGCAGTTTTTTAAATGTGTGCATTTATCGGATTCCGATTGGAAAGAGTGTCGCCAAGGGACGTTCCTATTGCCCCCATTGTGATTCGCTGATCCCGTGGTATCTGAACATTCCTCTGTTCAGTTATCTTTGTCTGAGGGGGCGCTGTGGGAATTGCCAAGCGCCGATTTCTCCGATATACCCGCTCGTCGAAGCACTAAACGGGATTCTGTATTTACTCGCTTGGTATACCTACGGGCTGAGCGTGGAAGGCTTATTTGCCGCTATTCTTTTGTCGCTATTGGTCGTTGTGGCCTTTATTGATATGAAGCACAAGATCATCCCCAATAGTCTTGTTATCATGATATTTGTTCTTGGTGTATTGCATGCGGTTTACCAGAGTGTTTATCTCGGGGTGGATTGGTACTTGGGGATCATCGGCTTAGTGGCTGCCTCTGTCCCGCTGCTGCTGATCATGCTTATTTATCCGCAGGGGATGGGCGGCGGTGATGTTAAGCTAATGGCGGCAGCCGGAGTGTTCCTGGGACCAAAGATACTGCTTGCCTTGTTCATCGGCGCTCTGTGCGGAGGATTTTTCTCGTTTTTTCTTTTAGCATGCCGTAAAGGAACAATGAAATCGGAAATCCCGTTTGGGCCTTTTCTTTCTTTTGGGATATTTACTGCGGTGATCTTTGGAGAAGCTCTTCTTTCTCTGTATTTATCGACTTTCTTCTAGAAAAATTACATTTTATAGAGATACCACGTGCAGGTTTGGACTTCGAACTTCAGTTCAAATAGCTTCAATAAGTTGTTGACTTCTGCTTCACAGCGAAATATCAGCATACGATTGCCGGCGGTTTTTTCTTCCGTACGGTGTACAATACGCTGGATCGAGACGATCTGATAGGTACCATCCTCAGCCGTGATACGGTATTTTAAAGGCTGTGGAATCCCGTCACGGGTGAACCATGCAATAAGTTCAACCGGTTGCATATATACTTTCATTGTGCTCCGTCCTTTTAGAAAAATGACAGGGTGAACATCCTATATTCACTAAATATCATATACTCACTATAACAGAACATATGTTCGATGTAAAGTTAAGATAACAGTATATATTTACCATAGCTTTCATCAATTAGGGAGCTATGGTAAATATATTAAATAGTTAATTTGAGCGGCGGAGGTAGTATTCAAAATTCTCCAGGGCCCAAGTTTCATGATACACATGTCCTTCCCGTGAGGCAGGATCCAGAAGGGAAGCGCAATACGCTGTCCGTTTTCCTTCGGCTAATTCATTAAAGAGTTCGAGGTATTTCCACTTGGCATATTTAGCAAAGCTTTCGTTGCGGTTAGTTTGCTTGGCGAGCATAAAGCAGGTTTTGACGCTTTTATTTAAAGAACAGGAATTCAAAGCGGCACATTGGTCACAGCCTATAGACTGTGTCATATCGATCTCTACGTTGGTCATGAAACCCACTTTATATGAGGTGTAATGCGTAATCCTTGGCGAAAGTTCGGCATCACCGTAGCCGCATTCTTCGCTCCAGTAGCCGATCTGTTCGAATAGTTCCGGTCTCAAGCCTTGAAGGGAGCCGGGAATGAAATCCATGATAACATCAACAGCGGCGTTTTTCAGCTGGAGATAGGACAGATCTCCCTTGACTCGGGGTATAACTGGGGGCAAATAACGGGGATAGGGGTTGTCGCGCATCACACCGAGAAGGCCCACTTCTGGAAAAGCCTCAAATACGGCTATATATTTGCTTAGCCAATCTTTGGTGCGGATAAAGACATCGCTGTCAATGGTGAAGAAATATTGATTAGGTTTTCTTTTTTTAAGATTATAGTTCAAAACATAGATCGGACCCCGGTTAACACAAAACCGGGTCTTTGATTTTATGCGTTCGTCCTGAAGACCCTTGATATATTCCCAGGTATCATCCTTGGAATTACAGTCGATGATATGCATCTCGAAATTTTCATCCGAGTTTAAGATATTGTTTATATTCTGAATCGTAAGGCCCATTCGGTTAAACGTAACAAAGCTGATAAACGGAGGCGGGGTAGTACCTGGAGAATGCTGTGCGTCCGGTGAAATTATTTCTTCGGCAATCCCGGGATCCATGATCAGGCGATGAACCTCCGCCGGATCCGGCTTTTCCAAGGGGGTTAATGGTGTCATGTTACACTGTTCAGGCGGCTTTGTCTTGATCGGAAACAGGCGTTCATTGGGTGCAAGCGGTCCGGACGATGGAAATGATTTAACCATCGTTTTATAGAGTTCAAGTAGAACCGCTGAAACAGTAGGCGTTGGTGGGACAAAAGGAGCAGAAGGTGCAGAAGGACTTGCTGCATCTGATATAGTGGGTGCCACAGGCGAGAGGCCGTTTGTTTTATATTGGATTGCGGGAATGACGATATCTTTGAGAAAAAATAATCCTATGCTATTGAGGGCAGAAAATAGCTCATTCAATGAATATCAACCTTTCTACCGAAGTCGCTTCCGGTTATTGTTATGCTTAACAAAGATGCGATTATTTAATTTGTCTTTGTTTACTTATTTTGCGTATGATATCACAAATCCGAGCAACATCCGATTCTGCAAGATTACCGTATAGCGGCAGACTAAGCACTGAGTCGGCAACTCTGTTCGCAATTGGCAGATGGTTAAGAGAAGCCGAGGGTAGGGAGCGATAACACCCAAAATTACTGCACAGCGGATAGAAATACTTGCGTGAAAAGATATTGCGCGTCATTAATTCCTGATAAAGGGCATCGCGTGTAAGGCCGAATTCGCGTGAATCGATCCGGATAACGCAATAGGGATAATTGGGTGTAATGTCTATTTGGGGCAAAATCATACGAATGCCGGGTATATTCGATAGCAGCTGATGGTAAAGCGTTATCAAGACTTTCCTTTTTTCGATTTCCTCGGTCACGGTTTCAAGGAGTAAAAGTCCGACGGCAGCTTGTATTTCATTCATTTTTCCGTTCGTACCCGGTTCGGAAACCAAATTATCGTCATTAAGACCAAAATTACGCAGGCGGTCTGCTCGTTTTTTAAGTGCTGGATCTTTGAAGGACAGCGCGCCGCCCTCAACGGTGTGAAATACTTTCGTAGCATGAAAGCTGAACATGGAAATATCGCCATAGCTCCCGATGGGGCGGCCGCTTGCTTTAACGCCAAAAGCATGGGCGGCGTCATAAAGTGTTTTAAGCTTGTATTGAGCCGCAATTGCTTCAATTTTTCCTATTTGGCAGGGATTACCGAAAACATGAACCGGAAGAATTCCCGTTGTTTCCTCGGTAATCAACGCTTCCAGGTGATTCGGGTCCAGTGTGAAGCTGTCTTCTTCGATATCACAAAAAACTGGGCGAATACCGCTCCAAGCCAAGGCATGTGCGGTAGCGGCGAAGGTGAAGGGCGTTGTAATAACCTCACCGCGCAGATCCAACGTTTTGCAAGCGATTTGCAGGGCAATGGTGCCATTGGCAAATACAGATAAATTGTCATTTCCGAGATAGGAAGCAAGTTTATTTTCCAACTGACGCACCATCTGCCCATGATTACTTAACTGCTTGCTCTGCCAAATCTTCTCCAGCATGGTACACATGTCTTGCAGTTCGGGTAGGGCGGGTTGGGTTACATAGATTGGATTTATCATACTATCAATTTCCTTTTTCGATATAGAATTGTAAATTCTCTATAGCCCAGTCCAGATTGTAGGGCACAGATGAGACCGAGTCATCGCTGAATTGCGATGTACAGTAAGGTGTACGGGCACCGCTGATCAGGTCTTTGCATGTTTCATTATATTTCCAGTAGAATTTCTTACGAAACGCGGCATTTGAATTGAGTTCTTCGTACAGTGTGATGCAGGTTTTCTGTGGTGTATCAAGTTCGCAGATGTTTTGGCAGGGACATTCTGCACAGGTGACTTGTGAAGGGATGGAAATGGCAACGTTTAATAATATTGCGGTTTTATGCGGCGTATAATTGTTTGCCCTGTTGAATAGCTCCATGCTGCCATGATAGTTTTCCTCGCTAAAATAGCCAATTTTTCTGATAAGATCTGGTTTTAGACAGAGGATATCGCCGGGTACATAATGATCATGCGCGTCGGACGGTAATGCCTGTTCTTTGGAGAATTCCATACAGATAATCTCATTCTTGACCCTTGGCTTGACTTGCGGCAAGTTGGGCGGAGGGAAGTTGTCATGGATACAGAGCAAGCCGATATCCGGGAAAACTCTAAAGGCACGCATGATAGTGGTCAGCCAATTTGGCGTCTCGACAATAACATTATTTTCAACAGCAATAAAATATTGGTTATCACGCCGCTTGGAAAGATTATGGTTTAAAGCGTAGACATGCCCCAGATTGACAGGAAGCCTAGTTTTATATTTTATGCGTTTGTCAGTAAGCTCTTGGATATAATTCCAGGTACCGTCTCTGGAGTTATTATCGACGATAGCAAGCTCAAAATCTTCCCTGCTTTTTAAAATACTGGACAGGCTCTTCACTGTTAGGCCGAGCCGGTTGAAAGTGATATAGCTGATTAATGGGGCTGCCATGGTGTTGTCTCCTCGCTTAACGTTATTGATGGGGCCAGACAGGTTCTCGTTCACTTTATTATATGGGCGAGTTGTCCTTGGGTTCGTCACCATTTGTATATTTGATGAGTACTATATTAAAAAAGACAACCTAGTACCATGTCTCTCTTATGTCGATGTATTATTCTGAAGGGTATCTCTTTCAGCAAGACTCTGTGTGAGCGAAAGGTTAAATAGTTAATCAGGTGCTAGGCCTAAGAAGGCGGGAGTAAAAAATTGAAAGCGTTGATTTTAAGTGGGGGAACGGGTACGCGGCTCAGGCCCATCAGCTATACGAACGCCAAACAGCTGCTCCCCCTCGCCAATAAACCAATCATAGTTTATCTCATTGAAAAGGTAGTTAAGGCAGGTATCCATGACATCGGGATTATCGTAGGCGAAACCCAGGAGCAAGTTAAACAGACACTTGGTAACGGAGATCAATGGGGCGTTTCGATCACGTATATTTATCAGGAGGGTTCGCTTGGACTGGCTCATGCTGTGCGTACGGCTTCAGGCTTTATTGACGGCAGTGACTTTGTGATGATTTTGGGCGACAATATTTTCAGCATGGGACTAGAAAGTGTTATAGAAAATTTTTATACCTATAGAGCCAATACAGCGGTACTTCTCGATCGGGTGACCAACCCCAGCCAATACGGGGTTGCTGTTGTCAATGATAATGAAATCACCGCACTTTGCGAGAAGCCAAAGGAATATATCAGCGATTTGGTACTCACAGGCGTATATGTTTTTGATAAAAGCATTTTCACAGCCATTGGCAGAATTAAACCTTCTAGACGCGGTGAACTCGAAATAACGGATGCAATCCAAAATCAACTGACTTCCGGAGGCAGGGTAACTTATGAGTTGGTTCAGGGTTGGTGGAAGGACACCGGTACACTGCAGGATTTATTAGAAGCAAACCGTCTAACCTTTGACGATATCGAAAATATCGAATTGCCTGATAAGGATAATCAAGGTATTATCCTGGATGATTCATTGATGACTGGGAAAATCCTTACGGGAAATAACGTCTATTTAAAAAACAGCAGGATTATTGGCCCGGTCCACATTGATGACGATGCAGTCATCATCGACAGCACAATCGGTCCGTATACAGCGATAGGCAAGAGATGTCAAATTATGGGTTCGACTATCGAAAATAATATTGTACTGAATGATGCCAGTATCATGAATGTGCCTAAAAAGATTTTTGGAAGCTTGATCGGCAGGAACGTGTCGTTAAAGGGGTCTGAGAATGAAGTCACTATGCTTTTCCTCGGCGATGACACCGTTATTGAACTTTAAAATCCCATTGAGATACCATCTCAATGTTCGTATAATTAAAGGAGTAGAGCTATAATGAGAGTCATTTTGGTGACCGGCGGAGCCGGATTTATCGGATGCAATTTTATTAAGTATTTTCTGGAAGCGGATAATGAGGCAATTATTATCAATTATGACAAACTGACTTATGCCGGAGACTATACTCATATCAAAGACCTCGAAGGACATGGACGGTACTATTTTGTCCGGGGAGATATTGCCACCAGCCAGGTAAAAAAGATAATTCGAGAGTGCGATCCGGACTATGTGGTCAATTTTGCTGCCGAATCGCATGTTGACCGAAGTATTTCCGACCCGATGATTTTTGGGCAAAGTAATATCATGGGGACTCTTAATTTGCTGGAGTGTCTGAGAGAATTTTGGAGTATTGAGGGCAAAGGCACTATCCCCAGAGAAAAACGTTTTCTTCAAATTTCTACAGATGAAGTGTATGGAAGCCTTTGTTTTGCTGATGACCCAGTTACAGAAGAATCCCATATTCAACCCAACAGCCCTTATTCGGCTTCGAAGGCAGCCGCTGACTTATTGGTACGGGCTTACGCCAGAACGTATCAATTTCCGGTGCTGATTACCCGCTGCTGTAATAATTACGGTCCTTATCAGAATGAGGAGAAATTTATACCTGCTTGCATTAAACGCGCTTTGAATAATGAACCGCTTGCTATCTATGGGGACGGCTCGAATATACGTGAGTGGATCCATGTACGCGATCACTGCACGGCGATTGCCAAAGTATTGTTTTCCGGAGAACTCGGAGAAGTTTATAATGTGGGGAGCGGAGAAGAGGTTTCGAATAGTGCGATGGCAGCCATGATCCTGCGTCAGCTTGGCAAGCCTGAGGATGCGGTCATTAAGGTTGCTGACAGGCCGGGACATGACTGGCGTTACGCTTTAAACAGCAATAAAGTAAAGACTAAGCTAGGATGGGAATGCCAATATGGCTTGGAAGAAGGTATCCGTGACACGGTTCAGTGGTATCGGGAGAATCAATAAATAATAAACTGTTGTAAGCGCGGTGTTGCGATATTGAAGTTAACACGATGGTAATCTATCGATGATACCGTTAATGTACTCACGTCAGAAAAAGAATGAATAAGGAGGACCATCGATCATGGACAGAGACATGGAAAAAAAGCTTCGATCGGGTCGTTATCAGCGGAATTTTGACCTTCTTACGGGAGAGGACCAACTGAAATTACAATCATCCACTGTAGCAATCGTCGGTTGCGGAGGACTGGGCGGTTTTCTTGCGGAAGAGCTTACCCGTATCGGTGTCGGGCATCTGATCCTGATCGATGGCGATGTCGTTGAAATAAGTAATCTCAACCGGCAGTTGTTTGCCCTTGAGGACAATATCGGTGAACCCAAAGTCAAAGCAGCAAAGGAAAGGCTGCTCAAGGTCAACTCGCAAACGGTGATCGATAGTTATGAACAATGGTTTACGGAAGAGACAGGAAATTCCCTGCTCGCCGGGGCAGATCTTGTTTGTGATGCTTTGGACACGGGCAAGGCACGACTTATCTTGGAGAATACCTGTCACGATCTGGGCATTCCGTTAGTACTCGCAGCAATCGGGGGTTGGTATGGCCTGGTAGGCGTCAGTTTTCCGGGGGATAACATTGCAGTGAAGCTGTTTGGGCAGGACAGGCAAGGAATCGAAAAGCAACTGGGCAATCCTGCATTTACCCCGGCGGCTATCGCCAGCCTGGCGGTGGCTGAAGCTGTCAAAGTCCTGATTGGGAAGCCAGCATCATTACATAGAAGCATTTTATATATGGATCTTTTAACCATGAAATTTGATCGGTTCAGTATCTAGTATTATGATTTTTAAATAATTAGACAAATATATTTGTTAGGGTCCGGTCCACGCACCACATTCCGCTTTCGGCTCTTGCGCCATCCGTGAATTTACATTATGGAAGTTAAAATTCTTTTGCCCTCCTTGGCGAATTTTAACTTAGGTCCATCCATGGACCGTTGCGCTTCGCCTCCATGCTCCGCTTGGCGCTGGAATTGTGGTACGCAGACCGTGCTATGAAGCTGAATGTCCAGTTATTTAGAGAACGTTGTACTAGTACCATGTTAACCCTAAATCTTATACATCCTGACGGCAGATTATTTGTAATACTGCGTTGTCTTGCCGCTTCTTCACCATCCGTGGTGACCGCGGCATTAGTCCATCCGTGGACGTCAATCCCCATATGCTCAGTATGCCTCGCCTCCGACGGCCAGGATGGCCTAGTGTCGCGATGCCTTGGATGGCAAGGAGCAACCGCCTTGTCTTACAATACGTTTTCACTGAGGCTCAGATGGTCTCATAATAGTACCAAATCTCTCTTTATGAGAAAGTTTTTGAATACGCTCTTTCTGAAAATTGCCCAAATAGCACAATTCCCATTGTGGCACGATTTATGCTATATAGTTCTTCCAAGGCAACATTTATTCGTGCCACATTTTCCATTACCGGTTAACTTGAAACTATAGAAGGCGACCATAAGGGGGCTGAAATCAGTGAAGAATCAATGCTGTTGCGTGCAGGATGCCCGCAGTTTGGAGGTGGAGATGGAGGACGGTACCGTCAGGTTTTTTTTACGTATGAGTGGAAGTTAAACAAGAAATAAATAGGCAGATTATATAGCAAAAATCACTCAATGACTTATTTACTACTAATGATGAAATAGTAGGGAGGTTTCATTACTATGATTTTTGATATTAATTATCCGACAAAGGTAATGGTTGGCGTTGACGCCACTGCGAAGACCGGAGAAAAATTAAAGGAATTGGGTGTTACAAAAGCACTTATCGTTACAGATCAAAACATGAAGAAATTCGGAGTGGCCGACAGGATCATAGAGAATATTCAGGCTGCCGGGATCGCTGTGGTTGAATATGATAAAGTTTTGCCGGATCCCCCCGACACCCAAGTCAATGAAGCAGGTGAGTTAGGCCGGAAAGAAGGCGTTGATGGCATTGTCGGAATCGGAGGCGGCAGTGTATTGGATTCTGCCAAAGCCATCAATGTATTATTAACCAATCCTGGGAACATCCAAGATTATTTTGGTTTTGGCATACCGTCTAAACCCGGAAAACCGACAGTTTTAATTCCAACAACGGCCGGGACAGGAGCCGATATCAGCGTCGTATCTGCTATTTCCGATTCCAGAAATGGCGAAAAAGCACCGCTTTTCAGCCCCGCCATTGTACCTACTTTGTCTATTGTTGATCCGCTGTTGACCGTATCCGTACCGCCCAGCCTCACGGCCACGACCGGTGTTGATACCTTGATGCATGCCATTGAAGCATATACTTCTGGAACAGGTAATCCGATGGCCGATATCATCTCTCTCGAAGCGATTGCCTTAGCTGGGAAAAACTTAAAAACTGCAGTACTTGACGGCAAAGATGTTGATGCCAGATATGGGATGAGCTTTGCTTGTACCTTAGCCGGAATGGCGATTACCCAGGCATTTACCCATCTTCCGCATGCTGTCGGAACACCGATTGGAACCCGATACCATATACCGCATGGCAATAGTGTAGCGCCGCTTCTGCCGATGTGTATCACTTACTGTGCGGAAATCATGCCTGAAAAGACCCGTAAGATTGGTCAAGCTCTTGGTCTGGAGTTAGCAAAAGAGCTGTCAGCCAAGGAAGTCGGTAATATTATTGCAGCATACCTCCGTAACCTCCTCAAAGAAATCAAAATCCCTTCATTAAAAGAATTAAACATTCAGGAAGCGGATTTACCGGCTATCGCTCAGGATTCATTTGGAAACCCCTGCATCAATTTTGTTCCCCAAGCGGTTACTGTCGAACAGATACTGGAATTGCTGAAGACCGAGTATAACGCCTGATCGGTTCTATACATGAAAGGATGAGAGCGGGATGTTTAAAGTATATCGGGTGAATACACGGACGCACGCCATCACACAAGAGGACTTTAAAGATGAGTACCGGGAATTTGGCAATAGGGGAATTATTGCTAAGGTACTGACGGACGAAGTCAATCCGAAGTGTGATCCTCTGGGGCCGGAGAATAAGCTGATTGTCTGTACGGGCATGCTAGCAGGGACTTCATTAACAACTGCAAACAGAGTTTCCTGCGGGGCGAAAAGTCCGGTTACCGGTGGAATAAAGGAATCAAACGTTGGGGGGAACGTTGGTTTCTATCTTGTCGGACACGGCATTAAAATGCTTATTTTTGAGGAAATGCCGGAAGATGACCGATGGTATATTTTCAAGGTAAACAGCGATAGTTCTGTGGAGTTGATCTTTGCTGATGAGTATATGGGGTTAGATACGTATGATACAGTTGAAAAAATGCATCAAAAATACGGGAAAGATATTAATGTTCTGACGATTGGAACCGCAGGAGAACGCGTTTTTCGTGTTGCATCACTGCAAGCGACGGATGCAACAACACACCATCCATCCCGTTCTGCAGCCAGAGGCGGTATGGGCGCTGTCGCCGGCTCCAAAAAAATTAAAGCTATTCTGATCGAAAAACCGAGTGAGCGTGCAAAATATCCATACGTGGATAAGGCGTTATTTGATAAGGCCAACAAGACAGTTGTGGAATGTTTTAAAGAACCTGGACCTGCGCAAGGACTCAATGCCATCGGCACGAATGCGATGATTGATTTAACCGCACAGCTTGGGATGCTGCCGACATTTAATCACAGCGGTCGAATGTATCCGCCGGAGATGTTGGAAACAATCAACATAAAATCATGGCTGGAACGCGTCAATCAATACGGCGGCAAACAGGGAACAGCCTGTCAGAACGGCTGTCTGACTAAATGCAGCAATATCTACAATAATCCGGATGGCTCAGCCCTAACCGGGGGCCTCGAGTATGAATCATTCGCCGTCTGTGGGCCAAACTGCGGGATGACCAGTCTGGATCTGATTGCGGAGATGGATCGTTTCAGTGATGACTTGGGAATAGACGCCATGGATTTCGGCTGTGCAATCGGTGTCCTTATGGATGAAGGGAAGATTCCTTGGGGAGATCCCGAAGGCGTACGGGATGCGATGAAGCAGATGCGTGAGGGAAAGACTGAACTCGGCAAACTGTTGGCAGAAGGAACGCATCGCCTGGGTGTAGCCATAGGCGCCAAGAGGATACCGACTGTCAAGAAACAATCGATGGGTGGTTATGATCCCAGAAACCTAAAAGGATTGGGTATCACCTATGCGACAAATCCAATGGGAGCCGACCATACGTCCGGCAACACCATGGGTCCTGGGGAACATCATAAAAAGGAAGGTCAGGTCGCGTTGTCCAAGGAGAAGCAAGTCGAAGCAACGATGCTGGATAATATCTGCTGCATGATGGCTATTATGCAGGCCGCAGCGAAGTATTCGGAAGTACTGCCGCAGTTGATGCAGGGTGCTCTTGGCGGCGAGTGGGATTATGATAAAGTATTGGATATTGGCAGAAAGACATTAAAATTGGAATGGGCGTGGAACGAAGCAGCCGGATTTACCAAGGACGATGACAAACTGCCTGACTTTATGTATGAACAGCCCACGGAGAATACACAGGCCGTCTTTGACCTTACCACAGAAGAAATGCAGGAGATATATAATCTCTGAAAATGAACTGGCAGACGCTAGTACCTTGTCAACCCTAATTCTTGTATATCCTTGCGGCAGATTTCATGTAATACTGCGTTGTCTTGTCGCTCCTATGCCATCCATGGCATGCGCGACATTTGTCCATCCGTGGACTTCAATCGCCATACGCTCGGTATGCCTTGCCTCCGACGGCCAAGGATGGCCTAGTGTCGCGATGCCATGGATGGCAAGGAGCGACCGCCTTGTCTTACAAGAAATCTGCACACAATTATTATAAAGCTTTAGAGTTAACAAGGTACTTGTCAACAGCGACGGCTTAAAATGATACTGATGAAGCGTCTGCCGTTATTCCCGATTTGAGGTAAACGTATGATTAAGGTAAATAACAGGGAATATGAATGGCAAGAAAGTCAAACATTCCACGGGATCCGGGAAATGTTAATCCAAAAAGAAGAGCTTAAGGCTATCCTGGAAGGAAACTACATGCTGATGATCAATGGACGGTATGTATCGCCGGGTGAACGGGATCAAGCGATCATTGCGGATAACGATACGCTGCTGCTGCTTCCCTCGGCCACCGGAGGTTGAGGGGGGATTTTTACAGGAATTAAGGAGGCGAGATTTTATTATGATCGGAATTATTGGAAAGATGGCGATTAAAGAAGATAAGATCGAAAAGTTCCAGACGGAACTCTCAGCGATGATTGAAAATGTGCGGAAAGAAGAAGGCTGCCTGGTTTACCAGCTGTTTAAAGTCGAGAACGAGAAGAACATCTTTATGTCAGTAGAAGAATGGGAAAGTATGCCGCTCTTACAGCAGCATTTACAGTCAGAAGGAATCAAAGCAACAATGGCTTTATTTGGCGAGTGCTTGGAGAAAGAGCCGGAAATGACGATATGTACTTTAGTTAAATAGGTAAAGCATAATGAAGAGTTGAAAGACTCCCAATAAGCTAAGAAATTCTAAACTTCCGGATCATATGCTGCTGCATCCTCGCTGAAAATTTTTTCTGTTGGCCCATAAGCTCTTATTTCACCGTGGAGAATAACCGCGACGTTGTTGGCAAGGAGAGAATGTTATGTGAAAAGGTTTAAACTGAATATGTCGATCAATTAAAGAAAAAAGAATGCGCATAGGGGAACTATGTGCATCCTTAACGGATGAGATATATGTTTAAAGTTATATGGGTGCCAATTGGTTAGAGGATGTAAGTTAATTATAACGATATCACAGCATAGAGTCAAGACTAATTATTTTAATGTATAATGAAATAAACTAATTTAATTTGATTAAGTTTATAATAGGTAGTTTAAGTTGGTTATTGTGGTTAAGTTTTAAAAAAATTATGAAAACTTATAATGAATAAAAAAGATGTAAAAAAGACGCATATTCGTCTTTGATATGCGTCTTGCATAAATTGCATTAGCTTACGTTTCTCTAATTTATTTTTTTCTGCCAAGATTGAAATTCGGGGTCTCAAAGATGATCTGGCCGGTTAGCGAAGCATCGTATCCCGCTTGCTGTTCAATCGCCCGGTGAAATGCAGGCATGTTTAAAACCGTTCGGATCTGCTGCCATTCAGATTGGGTTGCTGTCTCGCGGAGGATAACCAAATCATATCGCTCCTTAAAAAGCGGGATGAAGCTCAAACCCATTTTTTGTGCAGCCACTTGAATGCCAATACCAGCATTGGCTTCGCCATTGGCAATTTGTAACGCAACACCCAAGTGAGTATCTTCTATGTTTTCGTACCCTTGAATTTGGCTCACAGGGATTTCATGGGACATTAAGTAATGGTCCAGACGTAACCGTGTGCCTGATCCCCGCTGACGGTTAACAAACCGAAGTTCCCTGCGGTTAAAATCATCCCAGGATGTGATATTCATGGGATTCCCTTCGGGGACGATCCAGCCTTGAACCCTTTGAACAAGATTAACGACCAATAGGGATTCGGATGGAAGCAAATGATTGATGAACGGGATATTATATTCATCAGTTCTTTCGTCCCAAAGATGAATACCTGTAATCTCTGCTTCTCTACGGAATAGCGCGATCAGCCCTTCCATGCTTCCTTTAAACGCCGTCTTTAAATCAAAAGGCGATGGCGAATGCTTCAAAAAATCCGAGAGCAGTTCGATAACCATATCATGACTGCCTACAAACCGGAAGCCACTGTCCGACGGGTTGTCATTATGAACTTCGCCACGTTCCTGAGGACGCTTGAAATGAGAATCTCCCTGCAAATATTGCATAAGAATGTCGTAATCGATCCGGATCTTGCGGCCGATCCGACGTGCGGGAATTTCGCCGCGCTTAATCAATTCGTAAAGGGTGTACCGGGATATCTTTAGTATTTGGGCGGCCTCTTCAGGCGTTAATGGAGGTCTATCCGAAATGGCAATTACCCCCTTTCGATATACGAAATTAATTATAGTCTGGTAGATAATACAATGTCAATCAGCTACAATAGGGATAGTGTATTTAGGTAGCTTATTGGAAGCCTGTATGCGGAACATCATTTCGGATTTTCTGGTTATTTCTGATAAAAAAATGAAGAGACAGTATTTAAACCGAGTTGGCCTTTGCTGAATAAGTGCTCAGTACTTCCCGTAAAGAGAATCCCGCCAGGATTGAGAGAATCTGTAAATTTTTTATACAGAGTATCTTTGGCATCATCCGTAAAATAGATGACGACATTGCGGCAGGCAATGAGGTCGAAGCTGCGCTCAAATCGGTCCGTGAGCAGATTCTGCATTTTATACGTAATGTTTTTCGCTATGTTTTGGCTTATTTGGTATCTTTTGTTCTGAACCGTAAAATATTTATCGATCAGCTTGGGTGGTGTACTGGCGAAATCCTTCTCGTCGTATACACCACATTGCGCTTGTTTCAGGACATTGGTGTCAATATCGCTTCCCACGATACTGTAATTGACATTGGGGAAATATTCAGTAAGAATAATACCCATTGTGCAGGCTTCCTGACCGGCAGAGCAGCCGGCGCTCCATATTCTTAATGACGAACGCGATTTAAGAAGTGTGGGTATTATCGTTTCACGAAATATATCCCATTGCTTAACATCGCGAAAGAATTGCGTCACATTGATAGTTAAATGTTTGAAAAAGGCGTCATATAGGACTTGGTCCTGATTGAGGTTGCGGATAAAGTCAGTATAATTTTCCTGATATCCCCGCTGGCTCATGAAATTCAGAATCCGTCTTTTCATCTGGTTCTCTTTGTAAAAATTGAGATCAAGTCCGCTGATGGAATGAAACGCTTGGACAAATTTGGAATAGTCAGTAATAGTGCCTGTAAAATATGCCATCGTGATCTGCTCCTTACGCATTAGAGTTCACATAATATCCGTCACCGGTCTTCAAGCCAATAGATCGATGATTAAACCTTTGATTTCTCCAATCTTCTCCAAAATCTTCAGAGGTTCTGTTTGGGTATTCAGTACTTCCTGCCCGAGGTCCTCTAATGCTTTATTAATTTTATTGACGTGTGCCATGATTTTGGGTTGACCCCGAAAATCCCAGAGCGTGTCTTCCTGCATCGTCCGGCTCCTTCCGAATGTCGACTGCAGAAAACCTTTGACTAAATTTTTAAACTCGGTTAGGTTCTCGATGGATTTCGTTGCTGAAAGCTTTTTCCCGACAATATCGAGACGTTGAATAAAAACCTCCAGTTCATTGCTTTTCAATTGCCTTGATTGTGATAAAATGGTGCTGAAGTTGCTGTCTCTTTTTCCCGAAATCAGTTGATGACTGGCATCCATATTGCTTTTTTGATTTGTACCATTTATTTTCAATGCGATCATTCCCTTCATGAAAGGATCAGCTCTATGATTTCGCGCCGAATTTTTATTAAAATTGCCGCCGGTTTAACAGCATTTATCCTGCCTTGGACTGCATTGCCGGGAATTTGTGGGAACGTTGTCAGGAATCTTTTGGGAAGGCCAGCCGTTTTGTTTGGTAGTGATGTCAGTGAAGAAATGATCGTTCCTTCGGATCAAACGCTTTCCAGAAAAGCGATGGATGATATCACGGTTTTAGCCGGTGATGATCTTGAAGGGCGACGAGCCGGTACGGCCGGAGAGACACGGACTCTTGTCTATCTTGAGTCCCAGTTTAAATCACTGGGTTTAAAATCATTCAGTGGGGATAATTATTGGCAGCTATTTTCTATCCCGGCGATGAAAGAAACTGTGATCAATGGCAGGGCCCTTTTTCGTCCGGACGCGAATGATACATTACGAATTCCGGCGGCTAACATCGTCGGCGGGATATTAGGAGAAAATCACAATAAGACGTTAATCCTGTCAGCTCATTTCGATCATCTCGGTATCTATAACGGCAAACTTTATCCCGGTGCGAACGATAATGCGTCCGGTGTGGCTTGTATCCTGGAAGTGATGCGCAGATTAGTTAAAGAAAAACGTGAGGGGTTTAGACCGAAAATCAATATTGCGGCTGCTTTTTGGAGCGGTGAAGAAATGGGTTTTCGAGGCTCAAGGTATTTTATCCAAAACCCGCTCATACCCTTGGAACAAATTCGAGGGGTGATCAATGTGGATACGGTGGCTTATGGTGCCGTCAGTGATTTTATTCTCTGGTCAGCCGGCGAGCAATCCGCGTCACTGATCACTACCTTGAAGAAGGCTGCCCGGGTTAACGGTGCGATGATAGAAACCGCATCAGGCGGGGGACACCATAGTGATGAGTTCGCTTTTCAAGGAACAACGGTACCTGCTGTGACGTTACTCAGCAAAGAGTGGCTTACGCTAAACCATACGCCTGAGGATACGGCAGAGCATATTAACAAAGAAAAATTGGATATGATCTGTTCTGTGGTTTATAAAGCGGTCAGAAGCATCGCTTATTGATTTGTGCTTCATTCCGTGCTATAACGGCCAGGCTCCAAAACGTCATACTTCGAACGAAGGATGACCAGGTCGACCCGACGGTTGGCGATACGCCCCTGCTTCGTGTTATTGTCGGCGACAGGCCGATATTCACCGTATCCCACCGCGGATAAACGGAGAGGACTGATGCCGCCTTCTTTCGCCATCAGCTGAACAACGTTCGTTGCTCGAATAACTGAAAGCTCCCAATTGCTTGGAAAGTTAGCATTATGGATCGGCAGATTGCAGGTGTGACCTTCCACACGAATATAATTTGGCGAAGCATCAAGCACGGAACTGATCTTTTTGAGTATGTTGCTTGCCTTCGGGGTAATATCAGCGGAACCGCTGCTGAATAACAGTGTGTCTTGAATGCTGATGACTAAGCCCCTTTCTTCAATTGATGAATTCAGTTTACCCGATATACCGTTTTCTTTGGCGAATTGGTCAAGTTTGGTTTTGATTCCTTCAATGGTGAGATCTTCTTGCGTATTTGGGCTGCTGTCCGCTGGCTCATTAGCAGGTAATGACGTCGGCTCAGAGCTATTTGGGCTTACTTGGCCCGGTAAGCCGGGATTAGAAGCTTTCCCGCCTTCAATGACGGATGGACCGACTGAAGAAGTTGACAGATCGAGCTCAGACGACGCAGCACCGCCAAGCGTTACGCTTAATGAATCAGCAATTGCTCTGAATTTTTTGGCATCTAACTGACTCATTGAATACATAACGATGAAGAAAATCATAAGCAACGTTATCAGGTCAGAGTAGGTGACCAGCCAACGATCCTGTCCGGGAGTATGTGTTTGCAGTTTTCTGTGCCTTCTGTTCATAGGTTCACCATTTCTTATTCAAAAGTATCTGCCATGATTTCAGGATATCCTGACGCATTCGGAATATAGCCCAGGTGTGTTTTGAGTTTTTCTTTAAGTATGAAAGGGTTTTCCCCGGATTGGATGGAAATGATTCCGTCCAGGATCATTTCCATTTTCTGAACTTCCATCTGGCTTTTTAATTTTAGTTTTGTCGCGATGGGCAAGTAGATCAGATTAGCAAAACACACACCGTAAAGCGTGGCGATAAAAGCAGCTGCAATGGACCCCGCCAATTGGTCTGAATTGGAGAGATTACCCAGTACATGGATAAGTCCCATTACAGTCCCGATGATTCCCAAGGTAGGGCTATAACCGCCGGCGGATTCAAAGAAGCTTATGCCAAACCGGTGGCGGGTTTCCATAACATTGATTTTGGATTCCAAAATATTTTTTGTTATTTCGGCGTCGGTACCATCAATAACCAGCTGCATACCCTGACGGGTAAATGTATCTTCGATGCTATCTAATTCCTGTTCCAAGCTTAAGAGGCCTTCCTGCCGGGCTTTTTCAGAAAAATGAACCAGCTTGAAATACGCATCCTCCGCTCCAAATGCATGGTCAGTGAAAGCAATTCGCAGCCATTTTGGCAGATTTCTAAGCTCCTTGAGGGGGATGCCGATCACGGTAGCGCCCAATGTGCCAAGGACAACGATAAGAAAGGGCGGGATACCGACTAAAGCTCCCAAATGTCCTCCCTCGAGGATAAAGCCAAATAATATGCCAAATAACCCGATAACCAAACCCAGAATCGTGGTTATATCCATGTATTATTTCCTCCTAATGTATTGCGGATATTGTACTATGGGATATCATTTCTCAGCAATATGCCTCTGTACGTAAAATCTCTCTATGAATAAGTATACTATTTATATTAACGTCATTTAAACCCAAAAAATGAAGGGTTTTTTAAAATGTTTTCAGTTGGTACCTTATTTACCCTAAATCGTATATATTCTAGCGGCAGATTTTCTCTGATCCTGCGTTGTCTTCCTGTTTTCTGATAACCAGATGAAATAGTCTTTAAATCAAGAAAATTATTTGGGTCTTTTGCATTTAAAATAGAACAATATGCGTTGAAAAATGAAGTAATGGTATAAAAATGAAAGGATGGAAGAGGTAATTTGGAAAAATGGGTTTTCAGGTTGAAGGATCAATAGACGATAACTTTTATGTATTGGTAAACAAATAATGCGTAAATGGGTTGGTGTTAGTATGAAAATCGAAGGAACGTCCACACCATCTGTGAGCGGCATACAAGCCGTATCGCGGGCTGCTAAAATTGAAAGATCGAATCCTATCACGGAACAAGATAACATAAATGTATCCCAGGATGCCCAGGTCTATCAGAAATTGGTGCAAAAAACAAAAGAACTGCCGGATATTCGGGAGGATAAAGTTAAAGCTATATCTGAACAGATTGCCAAGGGTGAATTCAGTTTTGACGCGGCATCGATTGCAGAAGGCATCCTTTCTTCCAAAGAGACAGGAGGTTAATTAATGACCGAATATGTTGCCGATTTAGAAAACAATCTTAAACAGCAAATTACGATCTATCGCCGCTTAGTAGAATTGGAGCAGGAAAAGCAAAAAGCCCTCGTTGAAAATGTGATTGAAAAAATTGATACAATTACCGCCCAGGAAGAAACCATTCTGCTCGAAGTCGGACATTTAGAGGAAAAAAGACTTCACTGGGCAGAATTTTTTGCCAAAGAAACACAGAAAAATAGTGACGATATTACGCTTACTGACCTGTCCGCCAACTTTCCCAGTTTAGAATCAGTCAGAATTGATTTAGAGTCGGTTATCGGAGAATTGCGTAATCTGCATGAAGTCAATACCCAGTTGCTTGAAAATGCTGTTAAACTGGTTAACTTTACAGTTCGGCTGCTGACGAATGATCGGCAGACGACGTACAGTAACCCGGGAGATAAAGGCAATAGAGTCCAACCAAACAGCTTGAAAGTGATTGACCGAAGTATTTAAGACGAATAGCCGGCGGATCGGACGGTGAAAAATGGATAGAAACTGTTACGATCGGCAATACGGTTCAGAGGGGAAATAATCTATGAATTCCACATTTTTTGGTCTTGAATTAGCGAGCCGAGCGCTCAGCTCGCAGCAGGCGGCGTTAGGGGTTACGGGACATAATATTTCCAATGCCAGTACCCCGGGTTATACCCGCCAAATAGCGGAGCTTAAAACTTCGGTGCCCATAACTCTGACAGCGGGAGGCAAGTTCATGACACTGGGGACCGGATCAACTATGGATACGGTGTCCCGGGCCCGGGATGCCTATTTGGATGTGCAATTCCGATCTGAGACCTCCAAATTTGAATATTGGTCCGTGCAGCAAGACACACTCGAATTGCTTGAAAGTATGATGAACGAACCGTCGACTTACAGTCTCAGTAATGATATGACCAAATTTTGGAATTCGTGGAGTATCTTAGCCAACAACCCGCAAAATGCCGGGGTGCGAACCTCGCTGATTGAACAAACCAAGACGCTGGTGGATACGTTTCATCATATGAATACGCAGCTGACAGAAACTCAGAATGATCTTGACAGCAGTGTGACAGCGGCAGTAACGAAGATTAACACGATAGCCGAACAGATTGGCGCCCTTAATATTCAAATCAAAAATAGCGAGGTAAGAGGGGATAATCCCAACGACTTAAGAGATCAAAGAGACAGTCTGGTGGACGAATTATCCAAAATCGTTCCGGTCAAAGTCGTTGAGTCCCGTGATCCGGCATTTACTGACCGCACGGTGAATAATTATAAAGTCATTATTGGCAATGAAAACGATCCGGATAACGTCTTGGTTGATTATCAAACGGTACGGCATCTTCAAAGCCCACCCCCAACGGTGGATGGTTTCACCAGGGTAGTCTGGACTGACGCAGCTTCTCCGGCTGTTAATACCGGCTCGGCAGTCACCGTGCCGCTAACCATCAGCGACGGCGAACAGATTGCCATCAATATCGATGGCACGAGTTATAATGTGGATCTTTCCAGTATACGCGGCACCTATGACGGGTCGCCGGGGCATACCCTGACAGACTTGGCAGCCAACCTGCAAACCGTGATTAATAGTGTTTCGGGACAGGCGGATATTACCGTCGCCTATGCGGGAGGACACTTAACGCTTACCTCCGGAACCTCCGGGGGTACGTCATTAATCGCCTTTGAGCCCGTCACCGGCAGTTTGGGCCGTACATTCACTGATCCGGCTCCGTTGGCGGACGCTTCTTCCAATACCGGTGCGGTAACCAGCATGACCGCCTTAGGAACCTATTCGGGCAAAGGAAATACCCTGAAGGCAACCTATAACGGGACCACAAGTACGTGGGAGTTATCGGACAATAGCATCCCGCCGCTGACCGCAGCCGGCCTTACCTTAGCGGGCATCACCGTGACTGTCGTCGGAGCGCCTGCCGACGGCGACACGTTTACCCTTGATCTTTCAGTCCATGACAGTATGGCAAATCTCGGCTTTACACCGGCGGTTGCCAGCAACTGGATCGATCTCGGCACCAATATGGGACAGCTGGCCGCCAATATCACCATGCGGGATAATTACTTGGATAATATTCGCTCGCGCTTAGATACGTTGGCAGCAGGCATCGCCGATGCGGTTAATGTGCTGCATCGTACAGGGCAGGGTCTTGAATTGGAATCCACAGGAATTGATTTTTTTGCAGCCAGTGACGGGACAGCGATAACCGCCGCTAACATTCAGATCAACACGGTTGTTGAAAAGAACTATAACCGCATCGCTTCCGGTACGAGAGTGAATCCGCTGGAAGTCGGAGACAGCACCGTGGCTTTGGCCATATCCTCTTTGGCCAGTGGCTGGAGCAGCATAGAGACGCAAATCGGGCAGAATATATTTGGAATAAACGGTGCGAATCCGGTGAAGGGCACCTCTTTTTCCGATTATTACGGATCGATGATTTCGGATTTGGGGGTCAACTCGGAGCAGGCGATTAGAATGGTGAAAGGTCAATCCGTGCTAGTCGAACAAATGTATACTCAGCGCGAACAACTTTCCGGTGTTTCCCTGGATGAGGAAATGACCAACCTTATAAAATTTCAGAAGGTATATAGTTCCGCTGCCCGCTTGGTTACGATGCTGGACAGCATGTTTGATAATCTTTTGGGGATGGGCACCACTAAATAATTTCGGGGCAGGTGACGATAAATGCGGGTAAGCAATAACATTTTATCCCACAATCTATTAAGCAATCTTGAACAATCCAATCAAAAAATGGTTCTGCTGCAGAATCAGCTGGCAACCGGCAATAAGATTACCAAACCCTCGGATGATCCGATTGGCACCGAGACGATTATTCGGTTCAACAGTTCCATCACCACCATGGAACAATGGAAAACCAACGCCGATGAAGCGATTGCTTATCTGCAATCCAGTGAAAGTGTGTTAAGCGGGATGACGTCCATGCTGCAACGAATCCGGGAATTGACAGTTCAGGGGGCCAATGGTTCTCTCTCTAATGACGACCGTTCCCAAATCGCCAAAGAAGTGGATCAGCTTAACATGCAGTTTCAGGTTATGGCCAACAGCCAGGTGAATTCCAAATATATATTTTCCGGCAGCAAGATTGACACGCCGCCGCTTTCTGGGAGTGCTACCGTTCCATTTACGTTGACCCAATGGGAAGGGAATGATAAAGTGATCCAAATGGAAGTTGGACCGAATGTGGCGGTGGGGGTGGCGATTGAAGGCTCCAAACTGTTTGGTATTACCCACAATGGCGATGGCACGGAAAGTTCCAGCTTTTTCAGTACCTTGAATAAACTGAGCTCCGCGCTGACCAACGGCGACGAGACCCAGATCAATGAAGCCTTGGCTGAAGTGGATGATCATTTGGATAACTTTCTGGCCTTACGGTCAGAATTAGGAGCCAGAACCAATCGCATGAGTACGATCGGTGATCAGCTCGTTAATAATGTGATGAACCTCAAGCAGAATCTGTCGGCTGTTCGCGATGCCGATCTGGCGGAAACCATCATGGATTTTAACGCAGTCAATAATACATACAAAGCGGCGTTATCTGTTGGCGCTCAGATCATCCAGCCGTCGCTGGTTGATTTCATCCGGTAAAGACCTTTTAAGGATGTGCTCCCATGATTGACCTGCAATTTTACCGGCAACCGCCTCAGCTCGGTCTGGACATCCCTAAAGCGAGCTATGATTTGAACGTCAGAAAGGCGGAGGTGGCTATTCAGCAAGCGCCTGCGGAGATTGAGCTGTCGTCTACTTATCCGGATGTGCACGTGGATACATCCGCGGTGCGCCAGGCATTAGGCTATGGCGGCCCGGAGATTAGGGCCATGTTATTTGCCCAAGAAGCCAAAGGAGACTTCCTGGAAAACCTCGAGCAAACGGTTCAGCAAGGCTATGTCTTTGCTGATACGACCAACCGGGCGACTATTCCCGAGATCGTCAGCCGCTTCGCCGAGCCGGGTGAGAAGGAACTTGCGGTTGTGCCGCTGCCTTCGATCTCGATGCGCGGTATCCCGTCGACACTGGATTTTCAGGCTCAGCTGGGAGGGACAGAGACGCAGCTTGAGGATTGGGGCGAGGTAAGCATCGACAATTTTGCACTGCCCCTGCTGAAAGTGTACTGGGAACAAGAACCGTATCTGAAGATTGAGGCGGTGGGGCAGATCGTTGATGTTCAGGAATAACGTGTTTAATCCCAGGCACGTGAGAAGTACTGGGATACAAATCACTGTCGGAAAGACAATACAGTAATACCACTGAAGGAGTGATAGGCATGAACCGGACCATTATTGATTTTCCCAGATGTATTCCCGGATTTGACGCTTATTGTCAGTACGGACTTGTGGAAGAGGAAGACACGCTGCTGGCCAGTCTAAAAGCAACAGAGGATGAACATGCCCGGTTTATTATCGTCAGGCCGCAAGCTTTTTTTCAAGACTATCTATCGACTGTCCAGCTGGATCCGGATGAGGCAGAGCTTTTGGAGGTTACTGCCGATGATTTACTTGAGGTCTGGGCGATATTAACCCTGTGTCAACAGGATATGAAAAAAACTACCATTAACCTGCGCGCACCGCTCATTATCAATCGCCGAAGCGCCAAAGGCGCCCAGTTTATTTTAAGTGAGGAGCGCTATTTATCCAGACAGCCTCTATTTGCTGAGCTGCAGACGGAAGATAACACAGGCGTCAGGGAAGGGGTTGCCGGCTAATGCTCGTTTTATCTCGGAAAATCGATCAGAAGATCATCATTAACGATAATATTGAAATCACAATCGTCGCTGTTAGCGGCGATCAGGTCCGGATCGGCATTAATGCCCCGAAGGATGTCAAAATTCTGCGCAGTGAAGTGGTGGAAGAGATCGAGAAGCAAAATAAAGAAGCGATGCTTGCTGCTGTCGCAGAGGAAAAGAATTCAAAAGTAGTATTAGAAGAAATGCTGCAAATCAGAATAATGGAGAAAGAAAAGAAATAAGTTGATCACAAATAATTGACAACAGAGGCAACATACGCAAGCGGCTATCTAAGATTGCTGTCGGCAGATAGAGCAAAAACTTCGTTGACGTTAGGTTTTTGCTCTATTTCTTTACGTTCAAATGGTTGTGGGTCACCACCCGAAGTCCAGCGGCATATGCTTCAAATTACCAACCGGTTGGTAATTTGACTTACACCCAGTCCCTTCTCCTACTGGGTTTACCGGCAGAGGAATCCTTTTACTTTTACTGGGGCAATCACAGGGACAAAACAATCACAGCACAATCACAGGGACAGACAACCATAGGGACAGACAATCAAAGGACAATCACACGACCTGCTGTCCCCTTGATTGCTTAATTCAGTTAATTGTAATATGGATTTCCTTGCCAAGGCTGCGGGCGATTTTAATGACAAAATCCAACGAAGGATTGTAGTCACCGCTTTCAAAACGAGATATGTTGGATTTTTGTGTCCCAACACGTAAGGCAAGCTCTTCCTGAGTAATGTTCAGCTGATTCCGAGCATCAATGATTTGTGCGATCAACTCATAACGGGGTTTTAGTTTTTCGTATTCTGCCTTAAATTCCTCGTCCCTCATCAATCTTGCCTTAATATCTTCAAATTTCACTCCTGCTTTACTCATCTTGACACCTTCTTTCATAATCCAATTTATAGCTTAATGCTTTTTCAAGCTCTTTTTCTGGTGTTTTATTGGTTTTCTTTACAAAGCCATGCAGCAGTACAAAGGTATTTTTTTCTATTTCCCAGTCCAATCTGCCGCCTCCCTTAATATTATATGTCTGTTATGACAATTATGTTATCATATATGATAACATAATTGTCTATGAATATTCACATCCTTTTTAGCTCTACGTAGAAGAGGCGTAACCGCAAAACAAGAAGGTGTATAGCGATAGAGTAAAACTAGCCTATCCAAAATCTTTGCTCTATTTACATGTTGCTTGGATTTCCAGATAGTACGTAAGTGCTTGATAAAACAGAGTGACTTATATAAAAAGCTGATCCATATGATAATAAACTTCAAAGTTTTCAGCGTTTTTCAAGTTATAGTTCTTCGAGTTATTCAGCACAAAATTCATCCCGTTCCTCATCCGAAAGTCAGGAAATGTCAGATTCGTCACTGGTGACGAATCTGACATTTCCTGACTTTAAGGCAACCGAGCAGCAACCGGGGTAATCACAGGGAGGTAATCACAGGGACAGAGGTAATCAGAGGTAATCACAGGGTAATCACAGTAATCACAGGGACACAGGGGTAATCACAGGGAGGGGTAATCACAGGGACAGAGGGGTAATCACAGGGACAGGTACCATGATTGACCCGGGGTAATCACAGGGACAGGTACCATGATTGACCCTAGCACTTACCAATCACGGTACCTGTCCCCTTGATTGCCTGATTGCCGGTAATCACAGGGACAGGTACCATGATTGACCCGGGGTAATCACAGGGACAGGTACCATGATTGACCCTAGCACTTACCAATCACGGTACCTGTCCCCTTGATTGCCGATAGCACTTACCAATCACGGTACCTGTCCCCTTGATTGCTAAATCACGGTACCTGTCCCCTTGATTGCTTCTGTCCCCTTGATTGCCTTCTTGATTGCCCTTTTGATTGTTCTTGATTGTTGATTGTCTCTGATTGTCTCTTGATTGTCTACATGCAAATTTACTATGTTAACTATTGTAACTTAAAACAAAATGCATCCCTAAGATAATTTGCCAAAAAACAAAGAAATAATGAGAAATTCAGAGATAATTAAGATTAAGGCGTATATTTTGATCAAATATGCTTGTTAAGAACCATAAAACTTATTCCGATAAGATAATTGAAATAGTTTCCAGACCGGCCTGGGAACTCAAGTAAAGACGTTCTGCAAGGATGCGGAACGAATAAAATTCATGGAGGGATATACATGATAGTCAACACTAACATTTCGAGCTTGAATGCTCAACGTAGTCTGTATAGTACCCAGAGTACGATGCAGAAATCTCTGGAGAAACTTTCCTCTGGTTACCGGATTAACAAGGCTGCCGACGATGCAGCAGGTCTGGCCATTACCGAGAAAATGACCGGTCAGATCAACGGTTTGAACAAAGCCATCAGCAACTCTTCCAGCGCGATCTCTTTGATTCAAACTGCAGAAGGTGCCTTGAGCGAATCTCACAGCATTCTGCAAAGAATGAGAGAACTGGCTGTTCAGTCTGCTTCCGACACTAATACTGCCAGTGACCGTACAAAACTCCAGGCAGAAGTAGACCAATTAGCTAAAGAACTAACAAGAATTTCCAATACCACAGAATTCAATACTCAGAACTTGCTTGCTGGCGGTTTAAATGACACCTTCCATATTGGTGCTAACGCCGGACAAAACGTAAGTCTTTCTGTTGCTGCAATGGACGCGTTCTCACTTGGCGTAGCTACTGGTCAGAATCAAGCGGGAACTTTTACTGCAAATGGCACGCTTCTAACAGCAAATAATATTCCTACTGCTAATCTTGGTAGAGGTCTAAGTGCCCAGACATATAATCTTGTCGTAGATCACACTGTTGCTTCTACAACTGAAAATGTTGACGGTGTCACAGGTGGTGTTACATCAGGAGGTACTTTCACCGGTGCAAGAAACGAAAGTCTAAGGATAAGAGTTGCTGCAGGAGGTAGTGGCGCTGCTGTAACTTCTGCTGAGATTTCTACTGACGGTGGTACAACTTGGACTGCTCAGGCTGTTGCTGCAAACGTCATGACCTATAAAGGTGCAACCTTTACATTTACAAATACAGCTGTAGTTAATGAAACAGCCGAGTATAGTTTAGCTGCTGCAAAAGATACTATTCAGCTTCAGACTACTGTTGGAGCTGTAAACATTGGTTCTGCACAAACTGTATATTCTGACATGACAACTGTTACAGTTGGTGATGCAGCTACTAGTAGAACAATGAAGATTGATTCAACGGCGCTCGGTGCTCTAGCTGATGGTACGGCAACCTTAGTAGTAGCTCAACAGGCATCTACCGCTGCAACGTTTAATGCTGATGGAACTCTTCTTGCTCAGGCAGATACTGTAGCCGGTGTAGATATTTCCACCCAAGCAGCTGCCAACACGGCAATTACAACCATAAACAACGCTCTAGAGAGTGTATCATCTCAGCGTTCCACCCTCGGTGCCATGCAGAACCGCTTAGAACACACCATTAACAACCTGCAGGCTGCAGCCGAGAACCTGACTTCCTCCAAATCGACCATTAAAGATGTCGATATGGCACAGGAAATGTCCAGCTTCACCAAGAGCCAGATCCTCAGCCAGGCCGGTGTAGCCATGCTGGCCCAGGCCAACCAGGTACCCCAGGCAGTGCTTAAACTCTTGGGTTGATATCTTAGGCTTCTTCGCCCGAAGTTTGCCGGTTTAAAACTTTGTGTGAACTAACTATCCGGCCGGCTTAATGCCGGCCGGTTCTTCAATCAAAGAAAAGAATTCAAATTAAGGAAAAGACTTTAATTATTCAAGGAAGAGAATTCAATTAGGAAGAGAGGGCGATAGACGTGGTAACGCCGATCCAACCTATTGCCAACCAGTTCCCGGTATTGCCGGCGGATACATTTTCCGGGCAGAAGCTGCAGCGCGGCAACGATGAATTGCCCCAGCTCGTCGTCGATAAGAAAGAGAATGCGTCGGCTGCCAAAGAGGATGTTCCTCGGGAAGAAGTGGAGCAGGCTGCCGAGAAAATGAACCGTCTTTTAGGTTTGATTAATAAACGCATGAAATTCGAGATTCACGATAAAACCAATCGGGTAATGGTAAAAATCATTGATGAAGACAGCGGCGAAGTCTTAAGTGAGGTTCCGCCCAAGAAGCTTTTGGATATGTTAAGTTCGTTGGATGATTTTGTCGGACTGTTGGTCGATGAAAAGGTGTAGGCGGCGCAATAGTCTTTAGGGGGTTGAAACGATGTCTGTGAGTAGTTCAAGTCTGTCTTTGCCGGGATTATCGGGGTATGATTTCTCGTCCATTGTCGATACGCTGGTAACCAGCTACAGCCAGCCCATAACCCAGATGCAGACCCAAAAAACAGCATTAGAGACGAAGAAAGGCGCTTGGCAGGATGTCAATACGCGCTTATCCAGTCTGGAAAATACATTATCCAAATTGCAGTCAGCAGCCACCTGGAACGGCACCACCGCATCTTCCAGTAATACCGCCTTGCTCACCGCTGCCGGATCGTCGGGAGCTGTGCAGGGAACCTATAGTATTCAAGTGATGCAGGCGGCGGTGGCGCAAACGGCAGTGAGCGAGGTTCAGACGGTAACCGATTCCTCGGCGGCAACGACGCTGGTGGCCGGAAGTTTTAAAATCACCGTCGGCGAAGATACAGCGGATATCACGGTTGCAGCGGGCGCCAGCTTAAACGATATTGCTGATGCCATTAACCAGACCCAGGTTGGGGTCAGTGCCTCGGTCATTCAGGTGGAGGGTGGCTATCGCCTGGCGGTGATGTCCAAAGAAACCGGGGTGGACAATGCGGCGTCGTTCACGGAAACCAGCGGCACGGTACTCCATCAGTTGGGGATAATTAAATCGGACGATGCCTTAAATGTCAGCCTGGAAGCAAAAGACGCGCTGCTGACCATTAATGGGATTACCAATATCAAGAGTGCCAGCAACAGCGTGACCACGGCGATCCCGGGGGTTACCCTGAATATTAACAGCGAAGATCCTGCTAAGACGGTCACAGTCAAAGTGACTGCAGACTATTCGGGGGCGCAAGCCGCTGTGCAGGCGTTTGTTGACCAGTATAATTCCGTGATGAGCTTTATCGACACGAAAATCTCCTACAATGAGACAACTAAAGCCAAAGGGGATCTCTATGCCGATCCGGCCTTGCAGGCTATCCAAAGCCGTCTGCGGACCATGGTATCGAACCAGGTGAACAATCCCACCGGACCGTATAAAATCCTGGCAGATATCGGGGTGGCGACCTCGGCGGATGATTACGGCAAGAGTGCGGCCTTAACCTTGGATGCCGATAAGTTCACCAAAGCCATGAAAGAGAATGCCAACAGTGTGGCAAACCTGTTCGGGGCAGAGGCCGGCGGAGTAACGCCGGTGAAAGAGTCTTCCGGAACGGCGCAAGCTCAGGGACTGGCCAATATCATGACAGAATATCTCCATCCGATGCTCATGTACGGCGGCACGATGGATAAAACCAAAGGAACATATGACGACCAGATCAAGGATGTTAAAAAGCAAATTGAAGACTTTACCGTCAAAATTGCGGCTTACCAGGAGAAAACCAAGTTGCGATTCGCCAAGTTGGAAACCCAGCTGGCGGGGATAGGCAGTCAGAGCGCATGGCTTTCTTCAATGGTCAATTCCCTGTCAACCAACAACGAGGATAAATAAGCGGTAAACTGAAGGAGAGAGGCGTCATGAGTACAATGCAGCAAAATATCTATAACAACCCGCAAGCGGCTTATAAACAGGCAGCAGTGGAAACGGCCTCGCCGGATAAACTTTTAATTATGCTCTATACCGGCGCGATTAAATTCCTGCGTTTAGCAGAGAAGGCCCTTCAAGAGAACAAGCTTGAAGCAGCAAATAATCATTTGATCCGGGTCGGGGATATTATCAATGAACTGAACACAACCTTGAATATGGAAGCCGGCGGAGAGATTGCCGCCAACCTCCGTGCGTTGTACGAATTTTATCAGGGCGAGGTTATCAAAGCAAATATTAAAAAAGATCCCGCCTATCTGCAGCCGGTCATAGAATTCTTTGAAGCGTATCGCGATATATGGATGGAGACGGCCAGGATCATTCGGGTGGGGGCATAACATGGTGCAGGAACACATTTTGACGTTGATCGGCATCTATACGGAGGATTGTTTGGATTATCAAGAGCTCCTGAAAAAAATGCAATCTTTCAGGAGCTTTTTGGATAGTTCGGAACAACCGAGTCAATGGAATGATGAGCTGGAACAGAAAATGTCCGTTTTCTGTGCGGATCGGGACGCATTCTTTATCAAGTTTAGAGAAAGAGCGGAACTAGCAAAACATATTCAGAATATGATCTGGGCTGATATGAATAGCGCTGCCGCTCCGGAAACACACGCATTCGATATCAGGCAATTACAGCCTTATGTTAATCAAGCCGTTTATGATCACCTGCTCGCGGCCTCGCAGGAACTGCGGAAGTACCGGCAGGAAGTGCTTGAACTCGACAGCATAATCATTCCGAGATTAGAGATAGCCCTGGAATCGATTAAGCTGGAACTGCACCGCATGCTAAATACGCAGACGACACGCAATCTCTATCAGCAAAAAGGGACGATCGAAGCGCGTTTTATCGACAAACTGAAATGAAACTGGAAAATCCTGATAAAGGATTTTTTTTGTAAGTGCTACAAGAATGAGAAATGACGAATTGGAATACAATATCGCAAAATTTTCGGTGATAAGCAAGAAATATGTAAGGAATAATATTGCACCATTAACTTAATTATCCTATAATGTTGTTATGTAAGTGAACATTCACTCGCGTTAGGAGAAGGCGGATGAAGAATAACTTCCCCAGTCGAAAAGATAATATCGTTCTTACTGCCATCGAAATAATCAACGACTTAGGCATACAGGGCCTTTCGACCAAGGAACTGGCTAAGCGGCAAGCAATCACCGAGTCGCTCTTATATCGGTATTTTAGGAGCAAGGACGAGATTATCGTTGCCGTATTGGAGAACTTCTCCCGATTTGACCAAAGTATCCATAAGACCATTGGGAATGCAAGCACAACAGCTAAGGAGAAAATCCTCGAGTACTTTCGTCTTTACACCGAATACTACGAAAATTATCCGGCGATTATCGCGGTCATGTTGTCGTTTAATGAGTTCGCCCATGATCCCAAAACGCATCCCATCGTCGTAGACATTTTCAACAATCGTAACGCTTTTTTGTCGGAAACAATACATTTTGGCCAAAAGAAAGGAGAAATAGGTTACTATTTCTCTTCTGAAGAACTTACTGAGATATTATCGGGATTCTTTAAAAATGTTGCTTTCATTTGGAGGTTGAAGGAGTATTCCTTTTCCCTTAAAGACCATACACTCACTGCAGTTCAGAAAATACTGGATAATCAAATAATGAATAAATAGACGAAAGATGCTTTATTTTGAGCTTCTTTTTAGTATACAGAGTACGAGTGATCGAGAGCAGGTGAATGAGTGGAGAACACGTCTATGCATCTGGAAAAAGAAAGGTTAACCAACCTACTGAATTATATCGGTGACGGTATTATTTCTGCCAACAGTGACGGTGTAATTGATTATATGAATACCTCAGCGGAAAAACTCACCGGTTGGACCTTGTCAGACGCCTTAGGGAAGACATTTGCGGATGTGTTTGTCCTGCGAAATCTTCGGACAATGGCCGTTGTTGATAATCCGCTCTATCAAACGATCCGGGAAAAGAGGCAGATCGGACTTCCCAATTATACCGCGCTGTTTGCTAAAGACGGTTCCGTTAAGCTGATATCGGCAACCATGTCGCCGGTACGTGATGAGCGGAATGAAATAACCGGTGCCGTTGTCGTGTTTCGGGATATAACCCGGTATAAGCAGATTGAAGAAGAACTGACGATCCAGCGAAACGATCTCCGCTATAATTTCGATCATACACCGGTGGCAATGGCGATTGTTGCTGAAGATCACCGTCTGGTATATGCCAATGAGGCATTTCTCCATTCTTTTGAAATTATGGCAGAAGATCTGGGAGGATGGCGGATTGGGGAAGTCATCAGCTGCCCCAGAAGCCTAAAAGGCGGATGCGGAAACGCGGAGGAATGTCCGGATTGCCAGCTTCGCCAATCGATTATATCGGTGCTTGAGAATTTGCGTCCGGTAAAGGATATCTATAGAGAAGGCATTCTGCATAAAAAGGGGAAGGAATGCTATAAGTACCTTAAGTTAAATTTTGTTCCTTATATCGATGCCAGTACAACCCATGTCCTGGTGAGTATTGAAGATATTACGGAACATAAGCTGATGGAAGAAAACCTCGTCCAATCCCGGGATTTCTATCTGGCTCTTTTTGACAATTTGCCGGCGCTGATTTGGCGGTCTGATGCTGATGGCCAATTCAACTATTTCAATAAGCCCTGGCTCGAATTTAGAGGCAAGTCACTTAAGGCAGAAATTGCAAATGACTGGCGGCAAGATATCCACCCAGACGATATCGCATTGTATCGAAAGATTTGCCGGGAAAGTTACGCCACGCAGACAGCGTATCAGATTGAATACCGGATCAAACGATTTAATGGGGAATTCCGCTGGGTCATCGAGCGATCCAATCCGTACGATGACCTTGAAGGGAATTTTGCTGGCTACATCGGTGCCTGCAATGATATCACCGAGCAAAAAAGGAGCACGGCTGAAAGAATCAAAGCTGAAAAGGCTTTAAGAGAAAGCGAAGACAAATATCGAAACCTTTTCAATGCGGCGGATGACGCGATTTTCCTTATTGAATCTCGAAAAACAGCAGCCGGCCGGACCGTTTGGTTTCGGGAAGTCAATGATGCTGCATGCCGGAGGCTTGGGTATACGCGGGAAGAGCTTTTGCGTAAGGGGCCGTTAGATATTGTGCCGGACAGTCAGATTCCGCTCATGACGGAAATCTACATGACACGTAAGGGAAGACGTGAAACGTTTGAAACCATACATTTGGCTAAAGACGGTACAGAAATACCGGTAGAGATTAATTCTCATAATGTGGTAATGCAAGGCGGTACCTATTGTCTGTCCATTGCGCGTGATATTTCTGAACGCAAACAGATCGAAATGCAAATGAAAAAAGCAATGGAAGAAGCCAACGCTGCCAATAAGGCTAAAAGTGAATTTCTGGCCAATATGAGCCATGAGATACGAACCCCGCTGAATGGTGTCATTGGCATGATCGACCTAACCATGATGACAGATCTCACGGAGGAACAAAGGGACAATCTGGTAACCGCAGAAACGTGTGCGGATTCCTTGTTAAAAATCATTAACGATATATTGGATTTTTCCAAGATAGAAGCGGGAAAAATGACTATCGAAAATAAAGACTTTGAGTTGCTTCAATTAATGGAAAAGATCGTCAAGATACATTATCACCGAGCAGTTGAAAAAGGTTTGACCTTCCATTGTCGGCTCCCGGACGAAATGCCGGTGATTAAAGGCGATCCCGGAAGACTCCAGCAAGTTCTTAATAATATTCTTGGAAACGCGGTAAAATTCACGGAAAAGGGCTCCGTAGGGATTACGTTAACCGTACAGGAGCCAGAAAAAGACCGGATTAAATTGCAGTTTTGCATTACGGATACGGGTATCGGCATAGCGGATGAAGAAAGAAGCCGGCTATTCCAAAGCTTTTCACAAGTTGATGGATCCTATTCGAGAAAATACGGCGGAACTGGATTGGGCTTAGTTATATCGAAACAACTCGTCGAAATGATGGGAGGGACGATTCAGGTCCAGAGTGAGAAAGGGAAGGGGAGTACATTCAGCATCGAGCTGACATTTCCGACTTCCAGCCGCGAAAAGGAATTTCACTCGGCCCCGGATCAGGAACAACTGATCGATGTAACGAAGCATCATGCCAGGGTATTACTGGCAGAAGACGACATTATTAACCAAATTGTTGTCAGCCGTATGCTTAAGGAGATGGGATACGCCTATAGCGTTGCCAATAACGGCATAGAGGCTATTCGGATGTTAGATAAAAAAGATTACGATCTTTGTTTAATGGACATTCAGATGCCGATAATGGATGGGATCCAGGCGATGACGATGATTAGAAAAAGCGAAGAGATAACGGGACACCATCTACCAATCATTGCACTCACTGCGCACGCTTTATTGAATGACAGGAAGAAATTTGTATCCCTGGGAATGGATGATTATTTAGCGAAACCTTTTCGAATGACTGATCTATATGATTTGATAGAAAAATTGCTGTCCAAATATGGCAAAGTACCGGACGATGCCGGTGATATACGGACAGCACCTTCTCTCTGGGGTAAGACAAGGCAAATTTCGGATACACTTGAAGGTGAGTTAGCATTTGTCAAAAGTGAGATAGCAGAGACTATCGAGACACTTCTTGCTATAAACCCTCTCAAGGAACAGCTTGAAGCGGAAAAACTTGCGCACAAAGTAAAAGAACTATCTGCAATGATCGACGCGGACACACTGAAAAACTTGGCTTTTAGAGTGGAATTGGCCTTGCGTCGAAGTGATTATAATGTTGTTCCGGAGCTAGTCAATGAAATGAGCACCCTATTTCAATGCCTGACGGGTGAGGGAGAGTTTCTGAAGGAGAGAGTGAATTGAAATGAATATTTTAATAGCCGAAGACGATTTGGCCAGTAGAAAATATTTATATAAATGGATGTCGAAGTATGGGAGCTGTGATATGACGGTCGACGGGATTGAAGCCGTTGAAGCGTTTACTATCGCGTTGGATATGGGGAATCCTTATGACTTGGTTTGTTTGGATATCATGATGCCGAAAGTGGATGGAATAAAAGCATTAAAGGCTATTCGGGATATTGAAAAACAACGCGGTACCCCGGAAGGCAGGCGGGCCAAAATTATCATGACCAGTGCCCTTAATGAAGATGATGTTGTTTCTGATTCCTTGACGGCAGGCAGTGAAGCCTTCGTGACTAAACCGATCAACCTTGGGCAAATGGAAGCACTAATAAAAGATCTTCTAGCCTAAACAAGAGTGATAAATATTAGAAGTGAAATTTCATTATTAACGGTATTTCTTAATAAACAATTGATCTAAGCAAGGGTGTTGGAAGGAATTTGAATTCATACGGCGAACTTTGTATTTTAAAGTCTCATTAGCAATGAATGTGCGGTATTTTGAAGATGTATCCGATATTTTGCAGTAAGTAATTTAAGGAGTGAATCAGATGGAAAAAGGTACAATGGGAATAGATCTTGACGATTTTCTTGAATTTTATTTGCTCGATTCACAAGAGCAAATCGAGCGTCTGGGTGCCGGATTGCTAGATTTGGAAAGAAGCGGCGAGAATATTTCACTGATAAATGATTTATTCCGTAGTGCCCACAGTCTGAAAGGCGCTTCCGGAACCATGGGGTTTACTCCGATCGTTGAATTGACACACGCCGCTGAAGATCTGCTGGATAAACTGAGGCAAGGCAAGATGTCGGTAACGAATGATATTATTGATGTTCTTCTCGCTGTAACGGATAAAGTCAAACTTATGCTGGGACAAGTCGAAAAAAGAATGAATATCACCGTTGACTTCTTCGATTTGAAATCTCAAATGAAAATGCTCACAGAGACGGGGGCTTTGGCAGAAACAGCACCGGCTGGTGCCAATTCAGCACCTGTCAATCGTGTTACGCACAATGAAAACATTATTAATATTAAAGAAATCATAAATAACGACATAAACCAGCGTAAAACAGAAGTGAAAAAGGCCGTTGATTTTAAACTGCTGACAGAAGAACAAGAAAAAGTCTGTGATGCACTTTCGGTTGGTAAATATGTCTATCGCATTGATGTTCGGCTATCACAGAATACGATGATGAAAGCCGTCAGAGCTGTCATGGTTATCCAACGGCTCGAGCAACTGGGCGATGTTGTGAAGATTACGCCTACGGTGGAAGAACTTGAAAGTAATGAAGACAATGAATTTTACATTTTGTATAGTACCAATGAGGCTCCCGAAGATATTCAATCGGATGTCCTTGAGGTTTCTGATATTGACGAGGCGATGGTTTCTTATTTTGTATCAGAAGAAGCCGAAACGATGAAAATTTCCGATCTGGAAGACACAGCGGTCGAAAACCTGACACCGACTGAAAATGGGACTGCTCAGGTTAAGGTAGAAGATGCGGCTGCGGAGAAGATGATCGTTCCGATGAATGCAAGTCGTGCAGGTGATGTTTCAACAACGGATGGGCAGAAGGAAGGAAGCAATCAAGTCCATACCATCCGAGTGGATACAGCGCGAATGGATAATCTCATCAATCTTGTGGGAGAAATGGTCATTACCAGAACACGCCTGGTCAAAATCGGGCAGGATTTGCAAGCGGTGAATCCATCGGAACCCTTAGTAGCCAATTTGAATGAATCGAATATGTATCTGGGCAGGTTAATGAGCGATCTTCAGGAGAGTGTGATGCGGCTGCGTATGGTTCCGATCGGTACTGTTTTCAGCCGGTATCCCCGTCTGGTTAGAGATTTCTGCAGAAAAACCGGCAAGAAGATAGACCTTGTTATCAAAGGTGAAGAAACAGAGCTTGACAAAACAGTCATTGAATTAATCGGAGATCCGCTGACCCATATCATCCGTAACTCCGTTGATCATGGGATTGAGACGCCGGAAGAACGGTTAGCAATAGGTAAGCCGGAGGCTGGAACCATCACACTCAACGCCTATCATGAGGGTAACCATATTGCCATCATTGTTTCGGATGATGGCGGCGGCCTGAACTTAGAGAAAATCTATGAAAAGGCGCTGGCGAAGGGGCTTATAAGTAAGAAAGAGGAACTTTCTGAAAAAGATATTGCCAATCTTGTCTTTTTGCCGGGTTTCAGCACGGCAGATCAGGTAACCGATATATCCGGACGTGGAGTTGGGATGGATGTCGTGAAAAAAACCATTACCAGCCTTGGTGGTATGATCGATATAAGAACCGAAAAAGGACAAGGAACATCAATGGTAATCATGCTGCCTCTGACCCTGGCCATTATTCAGGCGCTGCTTGTCGGAGTCGGTGAGGAAACATACGCTGTGCCACTATCGTCTGTCCTTGAGACGTTGCTGGTTAAAAGAAATGAATTTAAGGCAGTCGGCGGTATACCGATGGTTCAGCTCAGAGGGAATACCCTGCCGCTGATCTCTCTAAAGGATAAATTTGATCTGACTGAGCATGAACAGCTGAATGAAGAAGTCTATATCGTCGTCGTCGGTCTGGGTGACAAGTCGATCGGGATCATCGTCGATGAACTTCTTGGCCAGCAAGAGGTTGTGATCAAGTCACTTGGCGAGTTTTTAAACGGAATACCGGGTATAGCCGGTGCTACGATATTAGGCGACGGCAAGGTGACGTTGATCCTCGATATCGCCTCGCTGATCCAAGATATCCTGATTAGCCGTTAATTCATAGATTTCAATAAATCAATTCACGCTATCCCATGGTAACGATTCAACAACGTATTTAAACAATACAAGCACCAGCTGATTCAAAAGCCATATTCAAGACAAGAAACCAATCAATTATGTAGAAAGAGGGGGATATCATGGCAGAAGAGCAAATGGTCACTTTTTCATTAGGAACAGAAGAATTTGGTGTCGATATTATGAAAGTCCAGGAAATTATACGCATCCCGCCAATAACACGGGTTCCCAAGGCAAAAAGTTACGTGGAAGGCGTTATCAATCTGCGTGGAATTGTTATCCCGATCGTTAATCTCAGGACGCGTTTTGGCATGCCTAGTGCCGTAGAGACCGATCTCAGCAGAATCATTGTTCTGCAAATCGAAGGTAAGGTATTTGGCATTATGGTCGATAGTGTTGCCGAAGTATTGCGCCTCAATGATGATGCCATCGAACCGCCTCCGCCCATCGCTCTGGGCATGGATGCCAATTTTATTCGCGGTGTTGGCAAAATCGGTGAAAGATTGCTTATTCTCCTGAAATTGGATCAGATCATCGGTGGAGATGCTCAACATGAACAGACTGCATAAACCGATTCGCCTTTTAATTGTTGACGATTCGTCTTTTATTCGAATGACATTGAAGAAAGTATTGAGCAGAGATCCGGAAATTCAGGTACTGGATACAGCTCAGGATGGACTTGAAGCTCTGATGAAGGTCAGAACGCTCAAACCCGACGTCGTAACCATGGATGTCGAGATGCCGGTTAAAAACGGCCTTGAAGCACTCGAGGAGATCATGCGCTGGCAGCCGACACCGGTTATCATTTTAAGTTCAGTCACCACAGACGGAGCAAAAATGACGATGAAAGCGTTTGATTTGGGAGCAGTAGACGTTATCGCTAAACCATCCGGTAAAGAAGGTGATGTACTAGCTAACCTATCCGATGAAATTATTCTCAAAGTAAAGAGCGCAGCCCGCATCGATCCTGCCCGATTAGGTCGTCATGGCTTTAAAGCGATACCGGACACGGAAAAGCAAAAAACGCCGAACCCTCGCCTACCGCTTTCGCCTAAACACAGTGAACCCCAGCCGGAAGCCAGGCTCATCTCGCGGACAACAAATTCCCCCGAACACAGGATAGATATTGTGGCTATAGGCACATCTACCGGTGGCCCAAGTGCCTTGCAAACAGTGCTCACCCAGCTTCCGAAGAATTTCTCAGTTCCGGTAATCGTGTCCCAGCATATGCCGCCAGGATTTACCGCATCGCTGGCTGCCAGATTGAATAGTATCTGTGAAATCACAGTGAAGGAAGTCGAAGATGGTGAAGTCTTGCGAGCGGGAACCGTGTATATCGGGCAAGCAGGGAAACAATTTCAGGTCATTGGCAATAACGGCAATTATACAGCAAAGGTCACTACGGAATCACCGATTGCAACTTTGTATAAGCCTTCGGTGGACGTCATGTTCATGTCGCTGGCTAAAACATCGGGAGCGGGAACGTTAGCCGTGGTCATGACAGGCATGGGCAATGATGGTCTCCAAGGGATGAAAGAACTCAAGGCCAAAGGAGCTTATGCCATTGCTGAATCTGAAAAAAGCTGCATCGTCTATGGTATGCCCCGGGCAATTGTCGAGGCTAAACTGGCGGATAGAATCGAGCTGTTACAGGATATTGGGAGCACGATCACGGCGTGTGTAAAAAGGAGGTCAAACATGTAATGGGCCTATTTACAAGTATGAATATCAGCGCTTCGGCGTTAACGGCACAAAAACTAAGACTGGACCTCATATCGAATAATATTGCCAATATCAATACGACCCATATCGGCGAAACGACCGCATCAGGAAACGCTGTTCCTTATACACGAGAAGTCGCTGTATTCTCAACGCGTCCGGCAGAATCCAGATTCTCGGATTATTTCAAGGATGCCTCACAACGAATGAGCAGTGAGGGCGTACAGGTTGCGGCAGTTATTCAGGATACAGAGGAATATCGGCTGGAATACGATCCGGATAATCCGGATGCTGCAAAAACAGCCGAAGCAGGAATTCCAGTCGGCTATGTGCGTTATCCCAATGTTAACTTGACAGAAGAAATGGTGGATATGATCTCGGCCTCCCGTTCGTATGAAGCGAATGTTACTGCGCTGAATACCAGTAAAGCCATCGCACTGAAAGCACTCGAAATTGGCAAGGGTTAAAAGGTTGGTCAGAGAAAAGGAAGAAGGAATAAATAATGAGTAATTCGATTGGTCCTATCATACCGATCAAGCCTCTCGCTCCCCTTGATAACAGCTTATCCAGTGTATCTAAGGGTGATGAAGGAAGTAACACCAGTTTTTCTTCGATCTTGACTGACGCGTTGGATAAACTGGAAACGACTCAGGCTGAAGCGCAGCAGTCGACGGCGGATTTTATCAGCGGCCAAATTGATGACTTTCATACACCGGTCATCGCCTTGCAAAAGGCAAACCTTGCGATGAATCTGGCCGTTACGGTAAGGAATAAAGTTGTCACTGCCTATAAAGAAATCATGCAAATGCAAATTTAGGTTTGGGGGTAAGTTAGTTGAATTTTTCCATAACTGAAATAGTAAAATCATTGCAAAACTTTTGGAAAAAACTGACTCGCCCTCAGCGTGTTTTGTTAGTTGTTATTCCCGTTATAGTCGCTGTTGCCTTGTCACTTTTTATTTTCTGGGCTAGCCGACCGCAGTATGTTGTCTTGTTTTCCGAACTGGAAACCACTGAAGCCGGCCAGATTACGGAAGAACTAAAAAATCTGAAGGTTGATTATCAATTGGCTGAAGGCGGAACGACGATCGAGGTTCCGCAAAAGGATGTTGCCGAGATTAGGCTGGAGTTAGCCAATGCCGGGCTGCCAAGCAAAAGCACGTTTAGTTTTGATTATTTAAACGAAATGCGGTTGGGTGAAACGGAACAGGACAGCAGGTTAAGATATGTTTTAGGGTTGCAGACAGAAATAGAGACGACGATTGAAACCATGGACGGGATCGACTACGCCAGGGTACATATCGTCCTGCCTGAGGAGTCACTTTTTGATGAAAATAAAGAACAAACAACGGCGGCAGTAACCATCAAGCGGAAAACAGGCGCAGAGATTTCTGAAGATCAAGTGCGATCCATCGCTAATCTTTTAGCTTATTCCGTTGAAGGATTAACAACGGAGTATATCACGATCAACGACACGAACGGAAATGTCTTATCGGATGTTCTTGGGAACAGCAATTCCCCGCAGACATTGACAGCCAACCAACTGCAAGTCCAACAATCGGTGGAAAACAAAATGCAGCAATCGGTTCAATCTATGCTTGATAAAGTGTTGGGTACAGGAACAACGATCGTCAGAGTCAATGCGGCGATCGACTTCGATCAGAAAAAAATCACCAGTCAAAAAACGGAAGAAGGGACAGTGACCAGCCGGGAACAGATAACAGAAAAAAGCTCGAGCACGTCCAGTCAAGGCGGTGTGCCGGGAACGGAGAGCAATATTCCGGATTATCTGGTGAGCGGCAACGATACAAATTCTAGCTCCGAAAAATCCAGCCTGACTGAAAATTTTCAACCGAGTGTCACTCAGGAGGAAACGGTTGTCAGTCCCGGTCAGATCAAGCGTTTAACCGTTTCCGTACTTGCTGATTCGGACGGGGTAACCGACGATCAGCTTTCTGAGATCAAGACGATCGTATCATCGGCTGTCGGCATTGATCAGACTCGCGGGGATGTGATCGAAGCCGCCCGGATTCCTTTCAATAAGACAGGCCTGCTGGAAGAGCAGGCTGCGATGGCAGCGGAAGCGCGTAAAGCCCAAATCATGATGTACGCTCAAATCGGCGGGGGTGTCTTGCTCGCTGTCCTTATCTTATTATTCTTCTTAAGGTCCCGGGCTAAGAAAAAATCAGGTGCAAACGCCATGGACCTTGCCGATGGGCAGAAACTGGTCACGTTACAGGAAGCTGAGCAGATCCTGGCAGCCCAGCTTGAAGCGGAACGGGAGGCGGATTTGAAGCTTGCCCGTAAGAAAGTGAAATCATCCGAAGATATCGAAAAAGAAAAGATCCGACATGAAGTAGAAAAATTCTCCAAAGACAATCCGGATGACGTTGCACGGCTGGTTAAAACCTGGCTGACTGAGGAGCAGTGATCATGAACAGCCTTTATAACGGATTACAAAAAGCAGCAGTGTTGCTCATTACGTTAGGCCCGGAACGTTCTTCGGAGATCATTAAATTTTTATCCGAGCCGGAGATAGAACAATTAACGTTGGAAATGTCCAACATGCGTAAAGTTACCGAGGACCAGCGGGACTTTGTTCTGGATGAGTTTCACAAAATGTATATCGCCAGTAATTATATCGCCCAGGGCGGTATCGAATATGCCCGAGACGTACTGGAAAGAGCTTTGGGTGAGCAGCGGGCATTCGATATTATCGGTAGGCTGTCGTCATCATTGAAAATGCGGCCGTTTGATATGGTACGGCGGACGGATGCCAAACAATTATATTCCTTCATCCAGGGTGAGCATCCACAGACGATATCGCTGATCATGACGCATCTTCCCGCTGACAAAGCTGCCGTTATTCTATCAAGTCTTCCACAGGATTTACAGGCGGAAATCACCAAACGGATTGCGCTGATGGGCAGAACGAGTCCGGAAGTCCTGAAAGAAATAGAAAAAGTTCTTGAAAGTAAATTATCGAATCTTGCGCCAACGGATTATACGGCATCAGGCGGCATGCAAACAGTGGTTGACATGTTGAACAGAACGGATCCGGGGACATTAAAAACAGTTATGGATGTTTTGGAAATGGAAGATCCGGACCTGGCTGAGCAAATCAAACGGCAGATGTTTGTATTTGAAGATGTTATCCTGCTGGATGACCGCTCCATTCAGCTTGTTCTGCGTGAGGTTGAGACGAAGGATCTGGCTCTTGCTCTTAAGGGGTCAAACGAGGATGTTGTGGCCAAGATACTTGGCAACATGTCCAGCCGGGCCTCGGCCATGCTGAAAGAAGATATGCAGTTTATGGGACCTGTCAGGCTGCGAGAGGTTGAAGAAGCGCAACAGAGGATTGTTAAAGTGATTCGTAAGCTGGAGGAAGCCGGCGCAATCGTAATATCCAGGGGTGGTGCTGATGAAATTATCTACTAGAACATTCGTCATAAAGAGTAACGTTGTGGAAATATCGTCTCCGAGGATTCTGGAGTCACCAGATCCTGCTTTCTATCGAAAGAATCTGCGTATACTGGATACCCTTGCTGTAACAGCGGGCGCTGCGTACAATTTTGCAGCGCAAGACATACCCGCCGGAGAAATACTAGCGCCGGTAATTCCAGAGACAGCTGAGGCGATGGAAGAAACGGAATCCATACTCCAAGCCAGGATAAGAGCGGATGAGATTATTCTGGAGGCGGAGCAGAAGGCTGCTGAAATCCTGGAAAAAGCCCGGTTGCAAGCCCAAGCCGAAGCGAAACACATGGAGGAGATTATCCGGAATCAAACGTTTGAACAAGCTAAAGCCGAAGGTTATGCTGAGGGCTTGGCTATCGCCCAGGCAGAAGCAGAAGACCTAAGAAAGCAAGCAAAGGATTATCTTGAATCGGCAAGGACCGTATTTCAGAATGAACTTGATAAAGTTGACAAAGATCTGGCCGGATTATGTATCCAGATTTGTGACAGGGTCCTAAACACAACATTACAGCTCCAACCCGAGATCCTTCTCAATATGATCCGTAACCTGACTCTCCGTCCGACAGATAAGGATAGTATTAAAATCCATTTGTCCAGCAAAGATTGGGAATGGTATCGCAAATTATCGAAAGAAGAGAAACCAGAATATCCGGTCATCGTTGATGAAACATTAAAAGACGGAGATACGTTTCTGGAGTGTTCCGAGGGCATTTTTGATGCCACTATTGATCACCAGTTAAAGAGCATTGGAGAATACCTGCAAAGGGAGATCAGTCATGGCCAACTGGGCAGAAATCAGCAGGAAAATTAAAAAATACGATGCAGTAAGCGCAGTGGGCAAAGTATCCCGAATCAGCGGCCTGCTTGTTGAAGCTGCCGGTCCCAGAGCAAGTGTCGGGCAATATTGTTTGATCAACCCGTCTTTTGGTCCTTCAATCCCGGCTGAGGTAGTAGGCTTTAAAGATTCGACAACATTACTGATGCCTTTGGGAGAATTAGAGGGAGTTGCTCCCGGTGATCTCGTGTTCCTGCAGGAAGAGTTGCTCAATGTGAAAGTTGGACCTGGCCTTTTGGGGAGAGTCCTCGATGGATTAGGAAGGCCGATTGATGATAAACCCTTGGTTGCAGAAAAAGCTTATCCATTGCATAATAAGCCGCCGAGCGCCTTGTTCAGGCCAAGGATCACGGAGCCGCTTAACGTGGGTGTCCGGGTAATCGACTGCCTGCTCACCATGGGCAGAGGTCAAAGAATGGGTATTTTTGCGGGTTCCGGTGTCGGCAAAAGTACCTTATTGGGTATGATGGCTCGTAACTCAGAAGCCGATGTCAACGTGATTGCCCTCGTCGGTGAGCGAGGACGTGAGTTACGCGACTTTATGGAGAAAGATCTGGGACAGGAAGGCCTTAATCGGTCGGTCATTGTTGTGGCAACATCGGACCAACCGGCCCTCGTCAGGCTAAAAGCTGCATATACAGCGACGGCCATCGCTGAATACTTCCGGGATGAGGGCTTGAATGTCTTACTGATGATGGATTCTGTCACCCGTTTCGCAATGGCACAGCGTGAAATCGGCTTAACGGTGGGTGAACCTCCTGCCACTCGAGGGTATCCGCCATCCGTATTTGCTATGCTGCCGAAACTATTGGAACGTGTTGGTCTATCGGAAAAGGGAAGTATCACCGGATTATACTCCGTATTAGTCGACGGGGACGACCATAATGAACCAATAACCGATGCGGTTAGAGGTATTCTGGACGGACATATTGTACTGACCCGGGATTTGGCAGCAAAAAATCACTATCCTGCTGTCGATGTTTTACAATCGATCAGCAGGCTCATGTCGGATATTGCTGATCCGCAGATCGTTAAATATGCCGGCACGATCCGGGAGCATATGGCAGTATATCAGGATGCAAAGGACTTGATCGATATCGGTGCGTATGTAGCCGGAAGCAGCAAAAAAATCGATGAAGCCATCAAATATATCGATAAGATCAATGACTTTGTCTGTCAGAGCACCAGTGACAAATGTTCCATAACCGATATGCTCAATCGGATGAACGCTATATTTGAAGCAGGAGATGCTTGATGGCTTTTAGATTTCGTCTTCAGACCAGTCTTCGTCTGGCGGAACAAGAAGTGGATATTGTCAGAGCGCTGCTTGCTCAGGAGATTAGCAGACTTCGGGATATGACAGATAAAAGAGACAATCAGGAGCGTATCTTCAAACAAGCATTAGCAGGACAAACATCTGCATGTATCACAGAACCCCACAACCTGCATCTGTGGCAGGCGTATACCGGGGAACAAAAAGAGATTCTTAAGGTTTTGGAGGTCCAGATAGAAGAACAAAAAATTCGGGTGGAAGAAAAAAGACAATTGCTGGTAGAGCATCGGATCAAAGCAGAAAAGTACATACGATTAAAAGAAAAACAGGCTAAGCACTATAAATTAGAAGAATTAAGAAAAGAACAGAGCCTCATCGACGAGATCGCCCAGAATCATAAAGGGTCAAGTTAAACCATACCCAAAGCTAATGGAGGAGGAGTATCGTGATTTATCTGACACGGATAAACGGTAAAGTGTTCACAATGAATCCGGATCTGATCGAAACGGCGGAAGCGACACCGGATACAATTATCACACTGACCAATGAAAAAAAATACGTCGTCAAAGAATCAATTGAGGTTATCATTGAGCGGGTCGCCGAATTCAAAAGGCGATGCCATCCGGAATTCAGAGGAGGACCACAGGTTAATGAAGATTAAAATCAATAAAAAAATCATCAGTTACATACTCATCCTTGTCATCGGGATTGGTGTCGGCGCCGGCGGCATGTTAATGAAGGATAAATTTCTGCCAAATACGGGCCAAGACACTGCCGAATCGCATGAAAGCACAAAGGATGAAATTGGGCCCCTCGTTGAGCTCTCCGAATTTACGATAAACCTGGATGGCGGAGGCATCGTTAAGACTAAGGTAGTTCTGGAAGGGGTTGATAAGAAGTCCAGTGAGGAGATCGAAGAAAAAGCCGCGTTTCTTGAGGATAAAGTGATTGCTGTTATGGGTTCTAAAGACCTGGAGGATATGCGGACGGCAAACCGCGAGGATTTGAAAAAAGAGCTGGTGACAGAGCTGAATAAGATATGCGATGATCAAATCCAAGATGTTCTGTTTATTAGCTTTATGTATGATTAAAATGACCGTATTGTGATGACCGTATCCCAGGCGAAATTGACAGATCGCAGAAGAAAGGAGAGGTAGGATTGGGTGAGGTACTGTCTCAGGAAGAAATTGATGCGCTGCTCAACGCGTTATCGGATGGTTCTGTTGATGAAGAAGCGATAAAGATGACCAGTCCCCATAAAATCAAAGTATACGATTTTAAACGACCCAATAAATTTTCCAAAGGCCATCTGAATTCATTGATGAACATTTATGATAATTTTGGCCGATCTCTGGCTACATACCTTGCCGGCAACATGCATACCGCAGTCGATGCCAAAGTCTTGTCAACAGAGCAATTGACTTACGATGAATTTATTCGGTCACTGCCATTTCCAACCATTCTGGGGATATTTAAATTTAACCCACTGGATGGAAACGGATTAATGGAGATCAGTCCTTCTCTCGCTTTTATCATGGTAGAAAGACTTCTGGGCGGATATGGCATGGTGCCGACCAAGAACCGTGATTTGACTGAAATAGAACGCAAAATCATTGTCAACCGGTTGGGCAGGATCATTCAATTGATGGGGGATGCTTGGAATGACATATTTGAGGCAAATGCCCAACTGATCAATGTGGAGACTAATTCGCAGTTTACGCAGATCGTGGCACCGAATGAAATGGTCGTTGTCGTAACTATCGAAGTTAAGATCAATGAACAAATCGGTATGATTAACGTGTGCCTTCCCTATATCGTCATGAAACCCGTGCTGGAGAAACTGAATAGTCTGATGCTTTTTTCATCCGGGGAGAAGTCGATCTCGGAAGAGCAAAAAGAGATCATCAGAGAAAAAATCGAATGGGCAAAAGTACCGTTGAAAGCCGTTATTGGTAAGGCACAGATCACAATTCAGGATCTGATTAATTTAGAACGAGGTGATGTTATTCCGTTAAACCAGAATATTAAAGATTCGCTGGCTGTCTTTGTCGGTGACTATATGAAATTCAAGGCAATGCCAGGAGTTTATGGAAACAGAATCGCAGTTCAGATTACAGAAGTATTAGCTAAAGGGGGGAATGCAGATGGGTAATGGGATGCTTTCACAAGAAGAAATCGATGCATTGCTTTCAGGTGCAATGGATGCGGGATCAGAAGAAGTCAAGGAATCTCCTTTAGCCGAAGGCAGTATACAACTCTCTGACATGGAAATGGACGCCATGGGAGAGATCGCCAATATCTCCATGGGCACAGCCGCGACCACCTTATCCCAGCTTGTGGGTAAACGCGTCGAAATCACGGCACCCAAAGTTGATGTGACGACTGCGAAACAAATAATGGAAGATTACCCTGTGCCGCATGTTCTTATTGATGTCAAATACAAGAAAGGGATCGAAGGTTCGAATATGCTGGTACTTTCCCGAGAGGATGGGTCGATTATTGTCGATCTCATGATGGGTGGTACTGGAAATACACCTTCCACTAATCTTTCCGAAATTCAGTTAAGCGGGATTTCAGAGGCAATGAACCAGATGATGGGGTCTGCGGCTACCTCGATGTCGACGATGTTCAATTCCGTGGTCGATATTACCCCGCCGCGGGTCATTCTGGCCGAACTGGATAATGAGGAGCAGGAATTAAGTAAAGGCCTCAGTACCAGCGAACCAGTAGTCAGAGTATCTTTTCGCATGGCGATTGAAGGCATCATTGACAGTGTGCTGATCCAGGTTTTGCCGTTTGATGTCGCAAGAGGAATGGTAGAAAAATTGATTGGCCAGATCTATACATCCACAACAAAAGATCCGGTGATTGAGCATCCTCCGACACCACCCCTGGCGGCATCTGCTGCGCCGTCAATGCGCGCTCAGATGGGATCGACAGCACCAAGCCAACCGATGATGATGCCTCCAGTGATGGAGGAGCCATGGCAGCCGACAACGGATTATACGATGCCAAAAAACCCACCAACCTTTGTTCAACCGGCTCAATTTGCGCCGCTGTCACCCAGCGGCATGGCAGGGATGCAAAACAATTTGGGGCTGATATACGATGTCCCGCTGCAAGTCAATGTAGAATTGGGTAAGGCGACCAAAACAATCAAAGAGATTTTGGATCTCGGTCCGGGGTCCGTGGTGGAACTCGATCGTTTAGCCGGTGAACCCGTAGATATGATTGTCAACGGCAAGCTCATTGCGAAATGCGAGGTCGTTGTCATAAACGAGACATTTGGAATTCGAATTACAGAAATTGTCAACCCAAATGATCGAATCGACACTTTAAATTGAGGAGGAGAAAACGTGAGTAAAAGAGTATTATTGGTTGATGATGCCGCTTTTATGCGAATGATGCTGAAGGACATTCTGGTAAATAATGGCTATCAGATTGTCGGAGAAGCCGAAAACGGGATGATCGGAGTCGAGAAATATATGGATCTCAAGCCGGACATCACCGTCATGGATATAACGATGCCTGAGATGGATGGACTGGCGGCAGTCAAAGAAATCCGCTCAAGAGATCCCCAGGCCAAAGTCATTATGTGCAGTGCCATGGGTCAGCAGGCCATGGTTATTGAAGCAATCCAATCCGGTGCCAAGGATTTTATTGTGAAACCATTTCAGGCCGATCGTGTGCTGGAAGCGATTGCTAAGGCATTAAAATAATGAATGGAATAGAAAGTCAGCCTTACAATCCCACTACACCAACAACGGCAGCAGCCCCGGAAACAATTTCCTGGGCGGGTACGATCGGTACCATTGTTGTCTTTTTGATCATACTTCTTGTTGCTCTATGGATGATAAAAAAACTGAATCGCTATTCTGTTCGCAACATAGAGTCTTCCTGGGTAAGAGTACTGGATCGACAGGTTTTAGGCGGTCAACAAACACTTTATCTGGTGGAGATTGCAGGGAAGATTCAGGTACTGGGGGGAACAGACCACCACATATCCAAAGTAGCAGAAATCGACGATGTGGATGTTGCTGCGGAGATCCTGGATGAAATCGCCCGGCAGCCACAGGAGAAAATGGATCGATTCCTGTCCGGAGTAATGAACAAATTCAGACGGAAGGGAAAGGGTAATTCCTTTTCTGCTGAGCTGGAACGCTATCTCGAGGAGGAGAGAAAATGAACGTAACCCTTGACTTAGGACAGACCGGCTCTGCAGTTCAATTATTTCTGCTCGTGACAGTCCTCTCCTTCGCTCCGGCAATCTTAGTCATGATGACATCGTTTACCCGGATTGTCGTCGTTCTGTCTTTCGTCCGTAACGCGCTCGGCACACAGACACTTCCGCCGACGCAAGTGATCATCGGTTTATCCCTGTTTCTTACCTTTTTCGTCATGATGCCCACCTTTCAGGATATCAACACCAATGCACTGCAACCGTATATGCAGAGTAAGATCACGCAAGAAGAGGCTATTGACAAAGCGGAACAACCCTTGCGAACGTTCATGTTCAAGCAAACCCGGGAAAAGGACCTTGCCTTATTTGTCAGTATGTCTAAGATGGAAAAGCCTAAAACATATGGCGATATCCCGACCTATGTTCTGATTCCGGCTTTCGTCATCAGTGAGTTAAAGACAGCGTTTCAAATGGGTTTTGCGATATTTATTCCATTTATCATCATTGACTTGGTCGTTTCGAGTACACTCATGTCGATGGGGATGATGATGCTGCCGCCAATGATGATCTCTTTACCGTTTAAGCTCTTGCTATTTGTTCTGGTCGATGGGTGGTCATTGGTGGTACAGTCACTGGTTTCAAGCTTTAGCTAGCGAATCAACAAAAAGAGGCAGGGATAAAGATGCTATGACAGAGAATCAGATCCTTTTGATAGCAAAAGAAGCGGTTGGAACAGCCATCATGGTCAGTGGACCTATTTTAGCAGTGAGCTTGCTCATCGGACTTATTGTCAGTGTTTTTCAGGCAATGACCCAGATTCAGGAACAGACACTCTCATTCATACCCAAGCTTATTGGAATTGCGGTGGTAATCATTATCCTCGGCCCATGGATGCTGAACGTGTTAACAGGCTTCACAACGAACCTTTTCACGGATATTGCATCCTATGCCCGATACTGATGCGGAGGAAGTGAATTGAATTTATCGGACCTTCTGCAATGGAACGTATCCTTATTCTTATTGATCCTGGCCCGATGGGCGGGCATGGTGATGCTGGCGCCGGTTTTTGGGGCGAATGGGGTACCCGTGATCGTCAGACTTGGATTGGCAACCGGATTATCTGCAGTCATCTTTCCTATGATCAGCGCAACAAACCCTGTCATACCGGCAGAACTTCTCCCCTGGGTTGCTCTATTGATTAAAGAAACCTTAATGGGGTTGGTCATGGGTTTTCTGATGAACCTGATAACCAACATCATGCAGGGTGCAGGCCAGTTGATTGATTACCAAATGAGTTTCACAATGGGAAATGTCATTGACCCAATCAATGGAATGCAAAGCCCATTGTCTGGCAGTTTCCTGGCACTGATTGCAACGATGCTGCTTCTGGCAACAAACTCGCACTACTATATTCTCGCTGCAATTGTAAAAAGCTATCACTATCTTCCAATTAATCCAACGGGTCTATCTTACAGTCCTGCATTCTTTATCGCGATTACCTCAAAGGTTTTCGTTTTATCTCTTCAGATTGCCATGCCGATTTTTGGGGCAATCTTTCTGGCCGATATCGGGGTTGGATTATTATCAAAAACAGTCCCCCAGCTGAATATTTTCTCAGTCATATTTCCGGTAAAGATTATTTTCGGATTTGCTGTCTTCTGGCTGATGATGCCGGCATTTGGTGACTCTGTATCCCGAATTTTTGAAAACAGCATTGAGTGGCTATATGACTTATTCAGGGGGTGGAGCACATAGCAGAAAAAAGGTTCCCGGCAACTGCCAAGAAAAAACAAGAAGCACGAAAAAAGGGCCAAATCCTAAAAAGTCAGGAACTCGTTTCTGCGGTTATGCTTCTGGCAATGGTCGGTGTACTGAGAATCTGGCTTCCCGATGTGTTTAACCGTATTGCTAAACTTTTTGTCATTGTGACCAGTATTAACACGGAATGGACGATATCGTCCGTTGGTCACATCGCTGTGACCATGATGGAACAGTGTCTTTATATCATGGCACCGATTTTCGGGGTAGCTTTCGTTGTTGCCATTGCCGTAAATTATTTTCAGGTAGGTGCTTTATTTGTAATCGACCCGATCATGCCCAAGTTATCCCGGCTTAATCCCTTAGAGGGAATAAAAAGGATGTTTGGATTAAAAGCCCTGGTCCAGTTGGTTAAGTCCCTCCTCAAGGTAATCATCATAGGCTATTTCCTGTATGATGTCCTGCGCAGTAATATGAGCATTTTCCCTGCACTGCAGACAGTGTCTGTCGGGCAATCGGTTATCCTGCTCAGTGATTTGCTTTTTGAACTGGCCTGGAAAATTGCTCTCGCTTTCTTTATCGTCGCACTTATAGACTTTCTTTACCAATGGTGGGAATACGAAAAAAATCTTCGCATGTCCCATGAAGAAATTAAAGAAGAATTTAAACAGATGGAAGGCGACCCGCAAATCAAAGGCCAAATCAAAAAAAGACAACGGATGATGGCAATGCGGCGAATGATGCAAGACCTTAAAACAGCCGATGTTGTCATTACCAACCCGACGCACTATGCCGTCGCCTTAAAGTATGATCAGACTAAATTTGCCGCACCGTATGTTGTGGCTAAAGGGCAGAATGAAGTGGCGCTGAGAATCAGAGCCATTGCTGAAGAGAACAAAATCGTTATTATGGAGAATAAACCTTTAGCCCGTGCGCTTTATTCCCAGGTTGACCTGGGAGAAGCCGTTCCGGCTGAGTTATATAAAGCGGTTGCGGAGATACTGGCGTTTGTCTACCGCCTCAATAAACGCAGAACCAATACCAGTGCCTAGCAGACGAATTAAACAAGCGGCAACAAAGGGGGATAATGGCTTTGGCAACATCGACCACGAGTGGAAGAATTATAAGAAATACCGATATTATCGCGGCTATCGCCATCGTCGGGATCATTGTTGTCATGGTTATCGGAGTACCTGCGGAATTATTGGATATTCTGATCACCGTCAATATCACCGGCTCCGTCCTGATACTGATGCTTGCCGTTTTTACCAAAGATCCGTTGGATTTTTCCGTGCTACCGTCCCTACTTTTAATTATGACCCTGTTCCGCTTGTCTTTAAATTTAACGACAACTAAGCTTATTTTACAAGAAGCAGAAGCCGGTCAAGTAATCCAACAGTTTGGACAGTTGGTTATCGGAGGGAATCCGGTGGTTGGTTTTATTGTTTTTGCTATCCTTGTTGTTGTTCAGTTTATTGTCATCACGAAAGGTGCCGAGCGCGTCTCCGAAGTTGGCGCACGCTTTACCTTGGATGCGATGCCAGGGAAACAAATGAGTATTGACGCTGATCTTAATGCCGGTATTATCAATGACCAGGAAGCGCGGATTCGGAGGCAAAAAATCCAGAAAGAAGCAGACTTTTATGGGGCTATGGACGGTGCCAGTAAATTCGTCAAAGGGGACGCCATTGCTGCGATCATCATCCTGCTCATCAATATTGTCGGCGGCTTTATTACCGGCATGATCATGCACAAGATGGAGATTACCGAGGCGCTCTATACATATACGCTGTTAACCATCGGTGACGGACTTGTTACCCAGATCCCGGCACTTTTGATATCGACAGCTACGGGTCTGGTTGTCACCCGGGCCGCTTCCGATTCTAACTTGGGTCAGGATCTGACGAAACAGCTCTTCAGTACCCCAAAGGCATTATATATCACTTCCGGGGTACTCATTGCCTTAGCCATGCTTGGCTTACCCGTTGTCCCGCTAACTATCCTTGCTGTTGCCACGGCGGGTGTCGGATATTATCTGCAGCGAAATTCGGCAGTGACGGCGAAACAGGAAATGGCGGCGGCTGCCAAAAGCAACGTGGACGAAGCGAAGAAAACGGAAAACATCATGAATATGCTGGGCGTTGATTATATGGAATTGGAGATTGGCTATGCGCTCATTCCACTTGTGGACTCCGGCCAAGGCGGGGATCTCTTGGACAGGATCATTTTGATCCGGAGGCAGTTAGCCGGAGAGCTGGGCTTTATCGTCCCCGTGATCCGGGTACGTGATAATATGAACCTCATGCCGAATCAATACAGTATAAAGATTAAAGGAGCAGAGGTGGCCAGCGGCGATTTGATGACTGAGCATTATTTAGCTTTCAGCGGTGGTATGGAAGATGAATCGATACAGGGTATTCCAACCAAAGAACCGGCGTTTGGTCTTGATGCCAAATGGATTACAGCCTCGGTAAGGGAAAAGGCTGAAATGTTCGGGTATACGGTCGTTGATACACCGACGGTGCTGGCGACGCATTTGACCGAAGTCATCAAGTCCCATGCGCATGAAATTATGAGCCGTCAAGATGTGAAGAAGCTTATTGACCATGTCAAAGAGCAGTCACCCGCGGTAGTGGACGAGCTTATCCCGGATCTTTTAAGCTTGGGACATGTCCAGAAGGTGTTGGGTAATTTGCTAAGGGAACGGGTATCCATCAAAGACATGAGCACCATCTTGGAAACATTGGCTGATCATGCGGTTATGACAAAGGATATTGACAGATTGACGGAACATGTCCGTCAAGGGCTTGCCCGGCAAATCATTCAGCCCTTTCTCAATCCGCAGAAAAAACTGCCTGTAATTACGCTGGATCCGCGAATCGAGCAGATGATTCTTGATAACCTGAGACCTTCGGATTATGGCAGTTATGTTAATCTTGATCCAAATATTCTGCAAAGACTCTTAAAACGCATCGGAGCCCAGGTAGAAAGAGTTGTCCTAAACGGTCATACGCCGGTGATACTCTGTGCGCCAGTGGTCAGGATAAATTTGAAAAGGATGACTGAAAGACAGCTGCCCCAGTTGGCTGTCCTGTCATATAACGAATTGGTACAAGGTGTCGAAGTACAAGCATTAGGAATGGTGGTGCTGGACAATGAGGGTTAAACGGTTTGTCGGTGATAATGTGACGGATACAATGAGTAAAATCAAGAAGGATCTGGGGCCTGAGGCTGTCATTCTTCAAACACGCCAGATCAAAGAAGGCGGATTCCTGGGTTTTTTCGCCCGGACCAAAGTGGAAATCACCGCAGCCATCGAAGAAAAAATCCAGCCCCCCCTCGACATAGCGGCTGGGTTGGAATCTTTGGAAATAGCTGAAGAACATAACAGACACATTAATTCGGATGTCATCAAGAAAGCCTACGAAGCGTATCGGGATAAGGAAAACGAGAATACGTGGAAAAATGAAGCAAAGTCGGAATTAACTGAGTATGCAAATTTAGAAATCAAAGAAATGCACAGCATACTCAAAGAGATCAAAGGCCATCTGGATAATACAGACTATCAGATACAAGCGGAAAGCAAACCGTATAGGGACTGGAAAGATTATTTGACCGAACAGGGTATAAGCAGCGGATTAAGCACAAACCTTCTTAATCAGTTAAAAATGAAACTGAGTGATGACGAGTGGAAATCCAGCGATGCCGTTATTTCTGCCTTAACCAACGAGGTATCTGCTCTTTGTACCAATACGACCACGATCCGGCCACGAAAGACAAAAACCCTCGTTGTCGCCATGGTGGGACCAACCGGGGTTGGCAAAACAACGACGATCGGTAAACTGGCTGCCGGGTTCAGTATCATTGAAAGAAGAAAAGTCGCTCTGGTAACTGCGGATACCTTCCGGGTTGCCGCCGTAGAACAGCTCCGCACTTTTGGAGAAATCATCGGAGTCCCTGTCGAAGTGGTTATGACACCCGATAGCTTGAAGGAAGCTATCGATCATCACCGGGACAAAGAACTGATATTCATTGATACGGCTGGAAGAAGCCCCCAACATGACCTCCATATGTCGGAACTCGATGCCTTTCTTAAAAAAGCACAACCTGACATGACCATGCTGGTGACCAGTGTAACCACCAGTTTCGCAGACCAAATCAAAGTTTTTGATAAATTCAAACCCATCGCTACGCATTTGATCCTAACGAAACTCGACGAGAGTTATTCTCTTGGATCCATACTGGACTTATTGGTAACGACCAATTTGCCTGTGGCTTATTTAACTAACGGACAGAATGTTCCGGATGATATTGACGCAGCTACTTCAGAGAAACTTACCCGGTACGTTCTAGGGAAGGGGATTCAGAATGGTTGATCAAGTCAGTACACTCCGAAAACTGGCGGAGGAAAGAGTGGAAGCCGTGCCCGGCAAAATGCGGGTGATCGCTGTCAGCAGCGGCAAAGGAGGTGTTGGGAAAACGACCTTTGTTGTGAATTTGGCCCTCGCTCTGGCTGAATACAATTATAAGGTAATTATCCTCGACGGCGACTTAGGCTTAGCCAATGTCGATGTTGCTTTTGGGATAACGCCAAAATACAGCATCAAGCATCTGCTATCCGGGGAAAAGAAGATCGAAGACATCCTCTATCCGATAGGCCGTGATATCAAGGTGTTGCCGGGTGCGTCCGGGGTTGTTGAGCTGGCTAATCTGGACAGAGGGCAGTTGAAAAATGTACTGGTCAATTTTGGCCGGTTGGAAAAAATGGCGGATATCCTGCTGATTGATACCGGGGCGGGACTCGGTCATACCGTCTTGAATTTTATCGGCGCATCAGACGATGTGATTGTTATGCTGACATCGGAGCCGCCGTCGATGACCGATGCCTATGGACTGATAAAATCAATTAAGAGCCCTTCGGGAAAACACAATATAAATGTGGTGGTTAACCGGATCAAAAATGAGCAAGAAGCACATCAATCCTTTGAACGCTTGGAACGCGCTGTGAAAAAATTCATTGGAATACCGATTAATCTGCTGGGCTGGATCTATGATGACCCGTCAGTAGGGCGTTCTGTAATGGAACAAAGACCAGTCGGATTGTCTCAGCAGCATAGCCCAGCGTTTCAATGTGTCCAATGGATCGCAGGCAATGTTACCGGCGTTTATTTACAGCCACCCACACCGAACAATGGTATAAAAGGCTTCATCACATCCCTGCTTAAATTAAATAAATAACAAAAAAAACGACATAACCAATCGATTGCGCTGCAATACCTACTTTACTTAAACAATCATGGCCAGGGGGGACTAACACTGAGCACAGATGAACTATTCGAAGGATTAAGCATACAAATCATAGTCCATGACGGCGATTATAAGGGCAGATATCGAACCAGAATCGAAGAAATCGGACAGAAAATCATCACCATTGGTGTTCCGGTCTTAGAAGGCCAATTCATACCGCTCAGAGTCGGAACGCCATTGGAAGTGGTGTTTGCCAATGAAATTTCTGCCTATTCCTTTGCAGCGACTGTATTAAAAAGATATGACGTTCCCATTCCAACGCTTATCATCGAATATCCGGAGAAAATCAATAAGATTCAAAGAAGACGATATGTCAGAGTTCAAGCCATAAGCCCAGTAAAATATTACGTAATGGAAAATGAAGCGTATAGCCCGGAAAAAATCGGGTATATGCATGATATAAGCGGCGGGGGGATGCTTTTTCAGTCAAAAGAGGCATTACCCGTACGCACCCGGCTGATGCTGGAGTGGAACCTATGCGGCATCGAGTTTAAACTATCAGCCCTTGTTATCCGTTCTCAAAAGGAAGATGAGAAAACATACCTCATATCGGTGGAGTTTTTTGATATAACCGAAAGAATGCGTGACAAAATTATTCGTATTGTATTTGAAATACAACGGGAGATTCGAAAGAAAGGACTGGGTTAAATTATGGAGATATCCACAATTCGGCTCGAAGCACTCAAAGAAATTGGGAATATCGGCTCGGGGCATGCCGCAACCGCACTATCCAAACTCCTTGATACCAGGATCAATATGTCTGTCCCCAAGGTATGGACGGTCGCATTGAAAGATCTCAGCGAAGCACTGGGGGAGTATGATACACCTCAAGTTGCGCTTTATCTTAAAGTTGAAGGAAACGCCCCCGGTAAAGCACTATTTATTCTATCTTTGGAAAGTGCCGAATACATTGCGCAGACGTTGCTGCGATATACAGAACGTCCGGACTTATTCTCAGATGAGATGGCACAGTCCGCTTTGCGCGAGGTAGGAAATATTCTTGTTAGTTCTTTTGTCATTGCCCTATCCGAAATATCCGGAATCAATCTCCATCCATCCGTGCCTGCATTGGCTATCGATATGGTCGGGGCGATCATGGACGCGGTTTTATTGGAAGAAGGAATTATTGACGACAACGTTCTGATTATTGATACAAAACTGTCGGGTGTCGAAGAAATGAAAGGAAAGTTCTTCTATATTCCGAACGAGGGTTCATTAGATAAATTGTTGGGAGTATTTGGTATATGAATACAACAATCATGGTAGGCATGGCTGATTTTAAAGTAGGAAGATCGCCTGACAAGCTTATGACTGCGGGGCTGGGTTCCTGTATCGGTGTCTGTATCTATGATCTTCAGGCGAAAATTGGTGGGATGGCGCATATCATGCTGCCCAACTCGGTGGAGAGCCTACAGGGGAACCCGCTTAAATATGCGGATACCTGTATCGTTATGATGCTGGAGGAACTCTATAAACTGGGTGTTATCAAGTCCCGGCTAAAGGCAAAGATGGCCGGCGGTGCTCAAATGTTTTCTTTCGGCGATAAGAAACCCTTGCTACGAATAGGCGAACGTAATGCAGAAGCTGTGCAGCAGGAATTGAAAAAAGCGGGTATACCGCTTTTGGTATACGACATCGGTGGAAATTTCGGCAGAACCATCACTTTCGATATTCAGACAGGTGATTTAAATGTCAGAACCATCAATCATGGGGAAAAGGTGATTTGATGTCTTTCACCGAGCAAACATTCAATACGTATTTGATTCGGATTTCCGTAGCTGCAGCCATAATAGCACTCTTATTTTCCGCATTTAATGGCTATGATTACGTTGCGATCATCCTGCGGACAATACTGTCTTTTGCATTTATTTATATATTAGGCAAAGGTCTGGGGGCACTGTGGAAGAAGTTTGAATCTCCGCCTCCCGTCGTCGAGGAGGATAACCGATCAGCTAAGATAGACATTTTGCTCGGGGAGATCAATGAGTTGGAGAATGAAATTAAAGCAGCACAGAATCAGTCATCGGCAGTTTACCCAGGGCAAATCAACAATGCTGTGATCGACGGACTTTCGGATACCGCCAAGAAAGCTGAAATTGTTAGGAAGATGGGCTGGGGAGAGGACGCATAAGGAGGTGTCGCAGCGAATGTATCAAGGTCAATATGTCATGAAAAAAGGTTCCTGGTCGGAAGAATATCTCGAAAAGTATTTACCGCTGGTGAAACGTATTGCCGGCCGGTTAGCAATTTCTCTTCCTGAACATGTCGACCAGGAGGATCTTTATGGCTATGGTGTTTTCGGTCTGCTTGATGCTCTTAACCGATTTGATCCAAGCCGCGGTGTTAAGTTTGAGACATATGCCACGTTAAGGATCAGGGGTTCAATCATTGACGGATTAAGAGCGATGGATTGGGTTCCGCATTCCGCGCGACAGAAAGTCAAACAAGTTACGCAGGGATTTACCTATCTGGAAAATACAATTGGCCGCAGCCCAACAACAGAAGAAGCTGCTGCTTATCTGAACATGACTGTTTCAGAACTAAATGAAACGCTGCTTCAGGGACAATATATGACCTTGGTCTCACTAGAAGATGTCAATACGACCGATATTAACGACAACACAGTATCCCCTCTTGATCTTCTAATAGATCAAAGCTCCCAGGAGTCATTTAGTCAAATTGAAAAAGAAGAACAAAAACAAATTCTCGTTGACGCCATCGAAAAATTATCTGAAAAAGAAAAAATGGTTGTCGCACTTTATTACCGTGAAGAGTTAACGTTAAAAGAGATTGCCGCGATCATGAACCTCTCCGAATCGAGGATTTCGCAAATCCATTCCCAGGCAATATTAAGGTTAAGAGGAAGTCTTGGGCGTCAGAAAAAGAATTTATTTTAGGTTTATAAACCATTGTCTTTATTCGGTAGATTGATTAAAGTAAAAGACGTCTTTTTACGATAAATTAAGTAGTCATTTTTCAATACTTAATGGAGGTGAAAGGATGAATATAGCAAGTGTTCCTCAGCCGAAAGGATCAGAAGAGCTGAAAACGAATTCAAGCGCGGCAGATAAGGGTTCCAAAGGCTCCGGGATGGAGCAGGACTCTCTCTTGTTCGCGCTTTTTCTTCAAAATTGCCTATCACAGGACGCTGTGGGACAAACACCAACTGGAGAATTATCGGATGACGCTGACGGTGATGTCAGTCCTGAACAAGGGGACAGTATCATCGGGCAGAATGCATTCGTACAGGTTCTCCAGAATTTATTTCCGGCTGGCATGGAGGCCACTTCCGGATCAATAGGAGATCATAATAGTACTCTGCTTACCGATTTGACTCTCGGCGCAGATGGCATCGATATGATGTCACTGAACAAAGCACTGGAAAGCTTTGCTTCGACGGGAATCAATGGACAAACACGGGAATCCTTGACTAACGGTGAAGGATTAAAGCTGGGTAACTACCTGAAGGCTTTTGGACTACAAGGGATTGATGGTTCTAAAGCTCACTCTCTCGATCCAGCGGAGTTGGATAAATATAATACAACGATGAACTACTTGAAGGAACTCTCTGGGACAATAACAACCGAAACCGAATTGAAAGCGGGGTCCCAAGACAATCCCGCAGCAGCTATCGCCTTACTGCAGGTCATTGCCGGGAAATCTGTTTCTAAAAGCAATGACAACCAAGCAACCGGTAGCATACGGGATGATTTGAATGCGGCGGAAGCGGCTGCAGAGGTATCCGGCACCAACGCTCTGAATGCGGTAAGCTCCAGCACAACCCAGACAGCTGCGAATAATGAGCAATCAAGCGATAAAGCAAACGATACCATGAGCTCTGTTCTAACAGCACAAGCAGGGAATAAGACAGAGATGACGACGGATATGATTGATGAACATGCCCTGGATACTGATGCATTGAGCAGCGGAAAGGTCTGGGATCAAGTTCTCGACGCATTGAAAAAGCAGGACATACGCTCTGCGGAAATCAACACACTTTCTATCCAGTTACAGCCTCAGGAACTCGGTAAAATGGATATAACCATGCATTTGAAAGATGGACAGCTTCATCTGGTGATTAATGCCAGTGAACAAGCAACCGGGGCACTGATACAGAACAGTCTTCAAGATCTAAGAGAGGGTCTGGCCGATATCGGAGTTACCTGCGGTTCAATGGAGTTGGGAAACCAGAGTAATCACCAAACCCCGAAAAAAGGACACTATCGTTATACTGAGGCGCTTGACACACCACTGCAGGAAGAAGATATGACGATTTCACCCATATTTACGTCCTATCTGAATCCCTATGCGCAGAGCGGCAGGATTAATGTCAGTGTCTAAAGGAGGATTACCATGACGGTAAATAATGTTGCCGGAATAAACGCGGCTGGAAATACAGCTGCGACCAATAACACCACCAGGGCTGAGCAAAACGCGAACGCCAGTCTGGATCAAAACGCTTTTCTTAAATTGTTAATTGCGCAGCTGCAAAATCAGGACCCGATGTCGCCCATGGACGACACCCAATTTGTATCCCAAATGGCCACGTTCAGTATGCTCGAACAGATGACCACTATGGCGTCGAACATTGGGGAATTAAAGGATAGTTTAACAGCACAAAGCAGTCAAACTCTTCTGACTCAAGGCGCTGCTATGATCGGCAAGTCAGTGACAGGTAAGGACGCGGACGGCAATGATATAAGCGGGATTGTGTCCTCGGTTAAACTCGTCGATGGGTCCCTGTCGGTGTTGATTGGCAATACCGAAATAACTTTAGACAATGTGCTTGAAGTAAAGAATTCCGGCTAAACGTAATGTAGAAGATGAGTTGAGACGGAATGTTAAATGTTGGGGGATAAAAGTTTAGGAGGTAACGCCATATGATGCGTTCGCTATACTCAGCCATTACGGGGCTAAAAAACCATCAGACATCCATGGATGTTATCGGTAATAATATTGCTAACGTCAATACTGCCGGTTATAAAAGAGAGAGAGCCAGCTTTGCCACTATGCTCGGACAAGCGATACAGGACGCTTCAAAACCGACCACGGGCGTTGGCGGAACCAACGGAATAGCGGTCGGTCTCGGCAGTGTTCTCGGGTCCGTAGAAATAATCGGTACCCAGGGCAGTTCGCAGTATACTGGAAAAGATACGGATATGATGATCCAGGGGAGTGGGTTCTTTGTCCTTAATCAAGGAGGAACACCTTATTATACACGAACAGGAAATTTTGGTTTTGATGAAAACGGATATTTAGTTGATAACAATACTGGTGCCTATGTTCAAGGTTATTTGAACCAGGATTTAACGGTTGCCACCCCTACTTATCTTGATAAAACCCTAAGCACCAGTTTAAAGAAGATTAAAGTGTCAGATGCCGATAGTATCGATGATGCAGATACAACGGCAGACCCACTCATCACCGGCTATTCACTGGATAGCTATAGTATTGATTCCAAAGGGGTTATTACCGGAGTGTTTGTTGATAATTCCACCGGCATCCAAATGACCCGAGAAATAGCCCGAATTGCTTTGGCTTCGTTCAGCAATCCCACTGGATTGAGTTACGAAGGAAATAATTTTTATACAACGAGCAATAACTCAGGGACAGCAAATCTGGGATATCCGGGGGATAGTGGGAAAGGTGGCATTACAACAAGTTATCTGGAAATGTCTAACGTGGATCTCTCCCAGGAATTTACGGATATGATCGTTACTCAGCGTGGCTTCCAGGCAAACTCCCGCGTGATCACCGTTTCCGACTCTCTTCTTGAAGAATTGATTAACCTGAAACGCAGTTAATGGCGAAAGAAAACAGGTAGCGTTGACAAAACTAATTGATGCGCCAAAATAGTAAATACCCTAATCATTTGGTGTTGATATAAATTGGTAAATAAAGGGGAGGAGATGGTCCGATGCAGGTGTCCGCACATTATCTCCATTCACTGCAAAACCGTATGAACTTGATATCCAACAACCTGGCCAATACCGCGACAACCGGCTTCAAACAACAGCTGTTGTCTCTGGAGGAAAGTTATGATGCTCAGGACAGAAGCAATACCGCTGCCCTGTACGGCGGATTTCCGGAAACGACGCTACCGGTTATCCGCCTTAACCCATATGATGGCAAACGCTATGATTTTAGCCAGGGGGCGCTGGAGAATACCGGCAACCCTCTGGACCTTGCGGTAAGCGGTGAAGGCTTCTTTCAGGTAAAAACTTCAGATGGCAGGATAGGTTATACCCGCGCAGGGTTGTTCATGGTTGACGGGGCAGGAAACTTGGTCAATAATGAAGGTATGACCCTGGAAACCAACGTAGTTGTGCCTGAGGATGTTTCTGAAGTCAGTATCGGCAGCGACGGAACGATATATGGTTTAAAAACAGCCACCGAAACGGCAGAGGCAGGCACGGCTGGCGCAGAAACCGAAGAAGGGCAAAACGCAAACAACTTTATTGAACTTGGGAAAATATCCTTGTACCGTTTTGCAAATGCGGATGGTTTGGAGCAAACCGGCGGCACCATGTTTTATGCGACAGATGCCTCAGGTAAAGCCATTGAAGGAACATCCGGCGAAGAGGGTTTCGGCACGATCCAAAACGGCATGGTGGAAAAATCCAATACCAATATCATGACAGCCATGGCAGATCTTATTCAAGCACAGAGGGCTTATCAAATTGACATACGGATTAAACAAAATCAGGATGAAATGATGGTAACAACCATTGGGATGAGAGGATGAACATAAGATGGCCGGTTGGTTGGATTCACCGTTATTTAAACTAATGGAAAGAGGGTTGGATGGGACAAGTTTAAGACAGCGTGTCTTGGCGAATAACATTGCCAATAATGACACACCGGATTATAAGAGGTCCGATCTTCAATTTGATGCGTATCTCCAGGCAGCATTGAATGACTCCGAATCAACGGTGACAACAGTAGGTACAGAGCCAGGACATATTCCGATTACGATCAATAAGCACCTTACTGATAATTATGTTGTTCAGGATAATCATACGACGTATCGCAATGACGGCAACAATGTCGATATCGACACGGAAATGACGCGGATGGTAGAAAACCAATTGCAATATAATGCGCTTTCATCCATGATAACTCAGCATTTAACTCTTCTTAAACAGGCAGTATCTGAATAAATAGCGGAGGGGGTGGATTAATCTGCTACGAGGATTATATACAGCGGCATCCGGTATGGTTCTTAATAATCAACAAAGTGATGCTATCGAGCGAAATATAGAAAATGTAAATAGCCCGGGCTATCTTGAAGAAAGCGAGCATGCCGTCGCGTTTCCGCAATTGTTTGTGAGCCGGATCACACCGTCCAAATCCAGTGCTGAGCCTTCTGAAAATGTTCCGCTGGGAATAATGGGAACTGGTGTCTATTCGGATAAAACTGTCTATCGGACCGAACCTGGTCTGATCAGGGAAACAGGAAATAATACCGATATGGCCATAAATGGTGAGGGGTATTTTGTGGTCGAGACACTGGACGGCGATAAATATACCCGTAACGGTCACTTTCAAATCGATCCGTCCGGAATGCTGCGGACAGCAGGTGGCAATTTAGTTATCGGCCAGAATGGTCCGATTGGACCTCTGCCTGATGATTTTATAATCGGTCTGGATGGAACCATCGTTGGCAAGGATAACCGACAGGTTATCGATCGACTGAAGATCGTGAATATCCCGGCCGACAATCTACAGCGTGAGGGCTTAACCAGCTTGTATGACAGCAACACGGCGCCAGTGGATGCGGATGCTCAGAATATCGAAATTCGTCAGGGTTTTATAGAAGAATCCAACGTGGATATTAATGCGCAAATGGTCAAAATGGTTCAGGTGACACGTTCCTATTCGGCTAATCAGAGGGTCGTTCAGACGTATAATTCAATTTTGGAGAAGGCTGCCAATGACATCGGCAAATTATAAAGTTGGTAATCAAAAAAATGAGGTAAATAGCATGCGTACTCAATCCGTTATATTTACACTGGGGGATGAAGAATATGGGATCCCCATCGACGCTGTACAGGAGATTACCCAGATTGAACAGATCTTTCCCGTTCCTAAGTCTGTGAACTATGTGCGGGGTCTGATCGATATTCGCGGTCATGCTATCCCGCTTTTGGATCTGAATATGCGGTTCGGACTGAACGCTCAAGAAAAAAGCGATTTTGCGATTATTATGAAGATCAACGATGATGTTGTCGCTTTGGGTGTTGATCAAATCAAAGAAGTTATTTGGCTGGATGATATTGTACCGCCGCCGCCCTTGATTTCAGCTGCCTTTATTGAGGGTATCGTTAACCTTCCCGGCAGGATCATTATCCAGCTGTCTCCGGAGCGAATCCTGGAAAAAGAAGAACTCATGAGCTTGCAGACTTTAGCTTGACAACAAAATGATTTTTAGTTATAGTATATGGAAATTGGCATATGGAATTAAGGATGCTTAGCGAATACTACGTATATCTGTTAAAAATGAGTTGGCCGGCTCTGAGCTGGCTTTTTCTTATAGGGATCCTTTTGGGAAGCCGTTGTTTGCAACTGGTGATAAGGGTTTTTTCGGAGAAATCCTATTTAACCCGATTTATGCAGGTTTTAAAAATACTATTTTTGGTTATGATCATTATAGTTTATGCGCATATGTTTGTTTTGAACTACAGTGACTGGTTCCATAAACCCAGTGTTGCCCGCGGTGTGATCGAAAGTATAAAAACGGATAATGATTTCAAGGGCTATACCCTTGTCGTGATTACCGGGGAAGAAAGGCTGACGGTTAAAGTTGATCCCGCAACCGCCGCACAGCTGCAGAAACATGATTTGATTGAAGTCACTTATCTCTCCCAGAAAAGAGATGCAGTCAAATGCACCGTATTAACCCGACAAGCTCAAAATAGCATATAATATCATAACACATGTGGCATTATATGGAAATAATTATTGACTTTCTGTGGTATAATACAATTAGGAGTAGTTTACAATTTTTTTTCAGGAAAGGAGAGATGAAAATATATGCGTATACTCAAGGTCAATGATAATACAATTCGCGTTTTTATCTCCTTTACCGAGCTTGCAGACCGCAATATATCCCTTTCGGATTTCTTTCAACGTTCCGCACGAACCGAACAGTTCTTTTGGGAATTGATATCGAAAGCCAAGGATGAGGTCGATTTTAATTTAGATCAGCCGTTTTGGATTCAAGCGACCCTTGCCTCTGAAGACGAATTTGTTATTACCGTGATCAAGCAAGAAGAACAGCTTGATTCGGATATAAATCATATCATTCAAACTTCAATCGGGGAAAAGAAAAAGACGCAGCCCTCGCCGAAGTTTACTGCAGAACGGGATTGGGTCTATGTATTCGCTGAATTTGAAGATGTTGTATCCGCTGTCAGTTTTCTGCCGGGGATGATCCAAATTAAGTCGTCACTCTATGCCTATAGCGGTGAATATTATCTGACGATCGGGAATATAGGAAATCCACGGAAGAAGAAACTTGCGGAAGCGATCTTGGACGAATATGGTGAGTCTGTAATGACGACGGATACCTTTCTAAAAGAACATGGGGAATTGATCATTGAAGAGGAAGCCGTCAAAGTCTTAAAACGGCTTGACAAACAACAAAAAAGGAGCTGAGTAGCTCCTTTTTGTATACCAGATCGTCACGCTTTTTCTGATTTGTCTTTCCTTTTTTCACGTACCGGCCTGAGTAAAGTATCCTTCCTCATAAAGTTTACGGATATCATTCATGCAGTCCAGACAAACATGTTTCTTTCGAAAGCATCCGAGGTCATGCTTACAACCGCAAATGATGCACACTCTTAGCGTGTGGTCTGTTTTGGATTTCGTTCGTAATTTGTACGCGTTAAAATCATAAACCTTCGAGGACGGCATGATAGTACCCCCACATATCACCAATATTTTTCTTAGCATGTTTAACAAAGTATAAAAAGTATAAGTCAAAAAGCTTGTCGAAATCCTAAAAAATCACAGAGGCGAAAAGAAAAGTTTTTGTCTTAGATCTAAGAAATTAAGCATATTAATATAAATATATGAGTATGGGGTGTTTAATTTGTCGAATAATAGAAATTCCCTGCTGCGACTTCTGCCGTCTGTAAACGAGCTTGTTGCAGAAATAGCTCAGAGCGAGGGAGCGAAAGAATACGATTTGCCGGCCATGACCTGGGCAGTAAGACGGGTGTTGGAAAAGGCGCGAAATCAGATGCTGGAACAGGAATTGGAGCCGGCGGAGGATATTGTGCTGGACCTCACGTATTGGCTGAAAAGAGAGATATTCAAGGAGTTGAAAGGTTCCGGCAGTTTAAAAAGGGTGATCAATGCCACCGGGGTCATTTTACATACGAATTGCGGCAGGGCATTGCTTGCGCCCGAGGCAGCGGCGTTTGTTGCTGAACAGGCCACCTGCTACAGTAATCTGGAACTGGACATTGAGACCGGAAGCAGAGGATCACGCTATCATCATGTCGACGATATACTCACGGAACTAACGGGTGCTGAGGCGTCGTTAGTTGTCAATAATAATGCCGCGGCGGTACTTTTGATTATGAATACCTTTGCGGATCAGAAAGAAGTCATCGTCTCGCGCGGGGAATTAGTTGAAATCGGCGGGTCATTCCGCATACCGGAAGTTCTTAAAGCCGGCGGCGCGAGACTGATTGAGGTAGGAACAACGAATAAAACGTGGCTGCATGATTACCGAGAGGCAATCAGCGCGGAAACCGCCATGATGCTGAAGGTTCATCCCAGCAATTTCCGAATTGAGGGATTTCATCATGCCGTCAGCACCGCAGAACTTGTTGGTCTGGGCGATGAGTTAGGGATACCGGTGGTTGAAGACTTAGGGAGCGGGAGTTTTTTTGCTGGGACTGACTATGGACTTCCGGCGGAGCCGACAATTCAGGAAACCGTTAAATCCGGTGTTTCACTTCTCTGTTTCAGTGGCGACAAGTTACTCGGCGGGCCGCAAGCGGGGATCATTCTTGGTAAAAAGGAGCTCATCGAAAAACTGAAGAAAAATCAGCTGACCAGGGCATTGCGCGTGGACAAACTGGTAATCGCAGCGCTGATAGGAACCCTTCGCCTATATCAAAAAGGACAAATCGAAAAAATTCCGGTTTGGAATATGATCTCCCGAACCCGGGAAGAACTTGCGCGGGATGCGCATAGACTCGCTGCTTTATTATCAGATATTTCCGATTTGGAAGTCCGAGTACAAGAAGACGAATCCTGTATTGGGGGAGGAGCCTTCCCAACGGCAGCCCTGTTCTCTGTCGTTTGTGCCGTTAAGCCTAAGTCCAGACCTGTCGACAGTTTGGAAAAATTTATGCGACAGGCGGACATCCCTATTCTTGCCCGTATCGCCAAGGATTGGCTGATTTTAGACCCACGGACGCTTCTGCCCGAAGATTATACAATTATTTCCGAACGAATGCATGCCATTGACCTATAATCGGTGGTTCAGAGTCAGCCTGCTTTGAGAGAAAGTCGGGAAATTTTGGAATTACCGTGTTAATTCGTTGAAGCTGTCGATTGTTCTTGATATAATTGCTTTTGGATAAGCGATAGTAAGGGGTGAAAGCAATGACCGGCGAGAAGATCCGTTTGACGCAATATTCAAGTAAATCCGGCTGAGGGTGTAAAATAGGTCCCAGTGACCTGGCACAAGTTTTGTGTCATATATCAACGGAACATCATAATCCGGATTTATTAGTTGGAATTGAAACGTCAGATGATGCGGGTGTTTATCGACTTAATGACAGTCAGGCAATCGTTCAGACCGTCGACTTTTTTACACCGATCGTTGATGATCCCTATGCATTCGGGCAAATTGCGGCAGCGAATGCTTTAAGCGATATCTATGCTATGGGGGCGCGTCCGATCACAGCATTAAATCTCGTCTCTTTTCCGATTGACACGCTTGAAAAGAGTATCTTGACGGAAATACTAAGAGGGGGACAGGATAAAATCAGCGAAGCAGGTGCAGTGATTATCGGCGGACATTCTATTGATGATCCTGAACCCAAATACGGTTTATCAGTTACCGGTATTGTTCATCCCCGCTCAATTCTTACGAATTCCGGTGCGCAGGCTGATGACGTGCTTGTTCTGACAAAACCACTGGGCCTTGGCATCATTACCACAGCCATAAAAAGTGGCATCGTATCATCGGCAGATGAGTCCGAAGCCATACACGTCATGGCCAAGCTTAACCGGAAGGCCTCGGAGATCGCTGTTCGTATTGGAGTCAATGCCTGTACGGACATCACTGGCTTTGGGTTATTGGGACATCTGCATGAGATGATGCAGGCCAGCGGGTGTCACGCTGAACTATACTGCAGCGATATTCCGGTACTGAGGGCGGCTTGGGATTGCTTAAATAATGGCACGATTCCCGGAGGAACACTTTCGAATTTGATTTATCTGGAAAATAACCTGGAGGTATTCTGCAGCCTGGACTGGAAGCTTATTCTTGGTGATGCGCAGACCTCGGGTGGTTTGCTGTTGGCGGTGCCGCCAGAGAAATTAACGGCGCTGTTGGCAGCTTTTCAAGACGAAAACGAGAGCCCGGCGGCAGTGATCGGACGTGTTATGCCGGGAAAAAGCGGAACAGTGGTTATTCGCGAGGGGAATAGGTACGATGTAAAGCATAATGGAGTGGAGTCATAAACCAATGGAAGTGACAACGAATAATAATCTGCCAAAAGATCCGAACGGTAAAAAGAGAAAGAAAAAGAAAAAAGCATTGATCGTCTTCGCTATTTTGCTGGCAGGGATATTGATTGGCACGGCCGCTTTTGGTTACGCCTATTTCAAGCCGGACAACACCACCGGCGACAGCAGCGGAGGCAATGTAACTTCGACCGCACAGCTGAGTAACAGGGTAAGTTTTCTCTTGATCGGAGCTGACAAACGGCCTGGTGATACAACGTATAATACCGATACGCTGATGGTTGCCAGTGTCGATCCGAACACAAAGATAATCTCTTTATTATCGATCCCGAGAGATACGCGAATTGAACTCAACGGATCGAAGTATCTGAAGATCAATTCCGTTGTTATGTATGAAGGGCTTGATGAACTGAAGAATCAAGTAACCGAATTGACAGGGATCGAACTGGACGGCTATGTTCTGACCAATTTTGATGGTTTTAAAAATATTATCGATACCCTCGGCGGAATCGATCTTTATGTTGAGATGGATATGTATAAAGAAACCGGAGACAAGGTTGACGGTGTTATCAATTTGAAAAAAGGGGATCAGCATCTCAGTGGAACCCAAGCGCTGCAGTATGCCCGATACCGCGGTGATAATACCGCGGATATCGGACGGACGGCGCGCCAGCAGAAAGTATTGACCGCTGTCGCCAAAGAGGTGCTGCAGCCATCAACGCTGACGAAGCTGACAGCACTCATTCCGCAATTGAAAGAAGCAGTAGAGACGGATCTGAGCTTAGCGGATATCCTCAGGCTATCAAAAGCCGCAGCTAATTTTGACAGCTCCAACATGGTGACGCAGACGCTTCCAGGCTACGGTTTATATCTTAATGGTATCAGCTTTTGGGAAGTGAACCGGGATCATGCCAAACAGATAGCAAAGAACTTGCTTCTCGGGATCACCACCGATATGACCATCGACGGAACAGTGATTGATTTGTTGGATCCGGATATCAAAGCGAATATCACGGTTCCCGGAAGTTCCAGCGATCCTAACGGGACCGCATCACCGGGTCATGAACAAACCGATACAAAAGATGAAGATACAGATCAACTCCCTGCTGCAGATCCGGATAACCCGGACTCTGCCGATGAGGATACAAGCGATCCAACAAATCCGACAGACCAAACAGAACCAACGGAACCAACGGATCCAACGGATCCAAGCAAGCCCGGTAATGCCGAAAATACCAGCCCGGATTCGGAATCAACCGATGATGTTGGTCAAACGGACCAGATAAATCATATCGATTATATTATTACAGTCCAATAGTGGAATGGAATAAATGAGGTCGTTGCCTATGTGCTTTAGCTCATTGATATGCTCCCTTCTAGGTAGACAAGTGAAATAATAAAAACTTGTTGCTTAGAGGGGAGTATATTTTATGTCAAAGAGAAAGATATCTGGCAACGAGAAGTTAACTGCTGTATTACGGTATCTAGATGGAAAAACTAGCCAAAATCAGATTGCCCGTGATCTTAATGTAAGTTTAGCATCTGTTCAACAATGGATTTTTAATTATGAGTCCATGGGAGCCGATGTTTTCTTAATGAAAGGAACTAAAAAATACACAAAAGTACTTAAGATACAAGCTGTTGAAGATTATTTAGCTGGTTTGGGCTCTCAAACTGATATTTGTAAAAAGTATGGAATTCGATCAAAAGGTAAGTTACAACGCTGGATAAAACAGTATAATGGTCATGAAGAACTAAGGTCTTCTGGAACAGGAGGAAGTACCATCATGACCAAAGGAAGAAAAACCACTTTCGATGAACGCGTTGAAATCGTGCGGTATTGCATTGCACATGATCATAATTACGCAGAAACATCTGAAAAACATCAAGTATCCTATCAGCAGGTGCGTAACTATACTGTTAAATATGAAGTCTATGGGGTTGAAGCATTAAGAGACAATCGGGGGAAGCGAAAGTCTCAGGATAAGATGAGTGAATTAGAAAAGCTGAGAGCTGAAAATAAGATTTTAAGAGCAGAAAAAGAACAGGCCGAAATGGAGGCATCTTTCTTAAAAAAACTCGAGGGGATAGAGAGGAGGCGGGACTAAGCCTGGTTCGCCATGAATTTATATATCAGGCTATAAAAGAAGAAAACCAAGAACATAATTATCCGATCAGCACCCTATGTAAGTTTGGAAAGGTATCACGAGCAGCATATTATAAGTGGCTGCATAGAGAAATACCTGAAAGCGAAGCAGAAAATCTTCGTATCGCTGATGAGATTGAAAGAATTCATGAGGAAAGCCCAGATAAAGGGTATAGAAGAATCAAGGATGATCTTGAGCGGTATCATAATATAAAAGCGAATGACAAGCGAGTTTTACGCATTTGTCGTAAGTTAGATATAAAATCCACCATTAAGTATTCAAACAATGGGTGTACACGACAGGCAGCCAATCCACAGTATATAGCAGAAAACATACTAAATAGAGAATTCACCTCTGGAGCTCCAAATGAAAAATGGCTTACAGATGTAACAGAATTCAAGTATTACGTTGGAATAATAAAGCACAAACTATATCTTAGTGCAATATTAGATTTATACGATAGACGAATAGTTTCATATATTATACGTGATTCTAATAATAACGCGCTGGTATTCGATACATTTGATGCTGCCATTGAAGCTAATCCGGACGCACATCCAATCTTTCATAGTGACAGGGGATTCCAATATACGAACAGAGCATTTCATGCGAAGCTTGAAGCAGCTGGAATGACCCAAAGTATGTCAAGAATAGCCAAATGTATTGATAATGGCCCAATGGAAGGCTTTTGGGGGATTATTAAACGAGAACGCTATTACGGAAAAAGATTTACCAGCAGAGACTCTGTAGTAGAAATGATTGAGGAATATATCGATTACTATAACAACAAACGATTACAGAGGAATCTTGGTGTATTAACACCTTTGGAGAAACACGAAAGTTATTTACAAGCAGCATAAAACTGCCAGCAGGTTATACCTACTGGCAGCAGAGTTTTATTTTTTTAATTGTCTACTTGACGGGGAGCGGTTCACAGTGTGGCAACGGCCTCATTGTTTTAATCACAGAATTTTGCGATATTTTTACACCTGATTTCATAAAGTGGTATGGTGAATTAGGAATCGACATGATATGATATTATTGATATTTTTAGCATTAATTCAAACATATTTCAGTGTATCTTTTCGAGTTAACGGACGATATAGTAAGTATCATTATATTTACATAAAACAAATTCCAAATAATTTAGGGGATGGGAAACGATGAAAGAAAAAATCGTATCTGGAAAATCTCTCGAAGAAATAAGAGAAATGGTTTCTCTAGAGTGGGCGTGTACTCCCGAAGCGCTTGTGCTGGAAGTAATCGAAAAGCCAGGCTTATTTAACCGGAGTTTTAAAGTCAAGGTCGTATTGCCCGAAGCGGGTGTTCAGAGTACGGAGCAGGAAGAAGTTTGTGAAAATACTCAGGAAAATGGGGATCAGTCTGATATTACTCAGGCTGACGAGGTGAATCGGACAGGACTGCCGGATAAGACCCTCGTTATTTTGGAAAATACAACCTATCGAATTCAACCGGGCACGTCTGTTGAGAAGATCGTCCCTTATCCACAAGCCGGAAAACTGCTTATTAACGGAAAAGAAATCACCTCGGAATCACCGGTCCAACCGGGAGATGCGATTGAATTTCTGCCTTCCACAGGGAAAGTAATGATGGTTTGGGATATTATTGCGGATACAGACGGGCGTAAAGCAGTTGCGCGTGTTTGGCGAGAAAATACTGGCCACACTGTTTTGAGTGAAGATATCAAGAATGAACCGGTAATTATTCTGGCAAACCATATCATCGATACGACCGGATCGCTTCCCGGCAATGAGAAAGTAGCAAAAACTGAAAACGATTTGATGAAAGACATAGCAGCCAAAGGGATTATACACGGAATCAGACCGAACGTTTGGAACGAGTTGCAGTTAGTTGAGAATCAAGGAGAAATTATTATTGCCGAAGCCACGCCGCCTGTTCCGACTGTCCAGCCTGAAATCATCGATTACGTCGGTGAACCGTTGTCCTCCAACGAGGATAGCAATGAAGCAAAAATCGATTATTTTGCTTGCAAAATCCGTATATGTGAAAAAGATGAATTGCTGGCGCAAAAGATCCCGGGAAAAGAAGGAGTTCCGGGTACCGACATTTTCGGAAAGCCCATTCCGGTTGATAAAATAAAGGATTTTAAACTTAATCTGAAAAGAAATGTTTATTTGACGCCGGCGCAAGAAGTAAGAGCATCCTGCTCGGGGACTCCGATCAGATCGAACACCAATACCTATTCCATTGAAAATATCTATGTCCTGAATAAGGATGTTGACCTTAGTACCGGCAGTATCGAATTTCCCGGTGACGTCTTCCTCGGAGGAAATGTAACTGACAACCATTATATCCATTCAAAACACGGTATGGTTAAGATTATGGGTTCGGTCTCGGGGGCCGAAATCAAAGCAGATACAGGATTAGTTGTGAAAAATAATATCATCGCCAGCAAGATCGTTGTCGGTGAAAAACACGTTTGCCGTTCGGAATTTATCAAATCACTGCAAGAGGTTCATGAGGAACTTGGGTTATGCTTGGCACAGCTTGAGCAGCTGCAGATGGCTTCGGGCAATACAAATGCAGGTCAGATCTTCAAACTTATTTTGGAAAAGAACTTTCAGACTCTGCCGAAAAAGGCTGAAGATACGGAAAGACTCTTAAGTGTTCAGGAACCGGACTTTGTTTCTAACGATCTTGATTTAGCTATACGCACCCTGAAGCATTTTCTGGTAGGCCTCGGGCCGCTCCAGCTTAAGGATGCGACGTACTTAAAAAATGCATTACGGATCATCGATTATTTTATGGAGCAGAAAGGAATATCAACACCAACCAGCGTCGTCTGCGATGTCAGCTATATCCAAAATTCAGAAGTGAGCTGCGCCGGTGATTTTTTCTGCCATAAAGGGGTTTATAACTCCATTTTGAAAATAGAAGGATCTGTGAAAATTCATGGTGTCTGTCGAGGCGGTGAAATAAGCTGCTCAGGTGATCTCTATATCTGGGAGCTTGGCGCATCGAATATGAGCGCAACAACCATCCGGGCAGGAAAGAAGAGTCATATCACTATCGAATTATGTTATTCCAACATTAAAATATTTGTTGGGAAAGAATTGGTAAAAATCGATGAACCGTCTCAGAAGATAGAGATTTTCAGAGACAGAGGCATTTTGCAGGTTGCCAAGCTGCGTTGGGACGGGAATAACGGGAATAACACGAATCAAGGTAATAATCATCATGCATGACAGTCAAGGCCTGATCTTTTTCAAGATTCGGCTGGCATAGGGCAGGAGAGGCAAGAGCATCAGGGAAGAGAGAATATTATAGATGGTATGAGCATTAGCAATCTGACGGCTTAGAGAACCCCCGATGAAGTAGAGTATCCCCGCCAGTGGGTTTAACAGCGGGAAGAATACAAGGACACCGAAAACATTAACCAATACATGAAAAAGCGCGACACGCTGCGCCGATGGGGAGGTGAAAACGGATACCACCAAAGCCGTTACACAGGTCCCGATATTGGCGCCGAGAATGAAAGCTAAGGAGGTTGGCATATTAAGCCAGCCTTTTTCCGTTAAGACCATCACAACACCGGTTGCCGCGCTTGAGGAGTGCAATGACGCTGAAAGAATCATCCCGGCTGCCACACTCTGCAGGTAGTTCGTATTGAGGTGAAGCAGCCAACTTTGGACTAAAGCTGTATCTGTAAGCGGAATCATAGCGGATTCCAAGAGATTAAGAGAGGTGAACATGATCCCGATTCCGGCAAGCGCATAAAAAATATACTTCGTTCTTGTTTTGACTACCCAAAAGCCCGCTAGTCCTGCAGGAAGCAGCCATACGGCCATATCCTTGACAGGAAGAGATAATAACTGCGGTGTAATCGTACTTCCGATATTACTTCCCAGTATTAAACCCAGAGCATTTTCAAAACCGATCACGCCTGCATCCACAAACGATAAAACCATAACAGTAAACGCTGTGCTCGATTGAAGCAGACCGGTGGCGGCGATGCCGGTGGCAAAACTATTGATGGTTGTTGCCGTTAGTTTTTGCAGAAGCAAATTAAAGTAAGAACCGGAGTACTTCTCTAAACCATCCCGAAGAATTTTCAAACCGAATAATAATAAAGTAAGCCCGGCAATTGTCAATAAAATAGATAAGACCATCAGACAGCTCCTTGCAAATCTGTAATCAGTCTATTCTATTGGCTTACCGGGGCTTTCATGCAAAAAGAGAAGGAGGCAGGGGGATATTTCGTCTGTCCTCTTACGAAGACACGATAAACCTCCCCCTGTCCCCCTTCGAAAAAGAGAGGAGTGGGGATAAATTGGAAAACGTGAGACTATTTCCAGTGTGCCCCGTTTATCAATAAAGTATGCAAAAATCTGCTTTTCTCGGACAAACGATTTGGTGCTTTTTGAGAAAAATGCTAAAATTGAGATAAGATGATTACGGTGCTTCCCAAAAAGTTATCGCGATTAGTACCATGTAAACCCTAATTCCTGTATATCCTTGCGGCAGATTTCTTGTAATACTGCGTTGTCGTCAATCGCCATACGCTTGGTATGCCTCAATCCTCCGCCTTGTCTTACAAGAAATCTGCTCGCAATTATATAGCAGTTTTAGAGTTTACAAGGTACTAGACGGATAACGGGAAGGTGAATCGTTGTTTTGTGACAGCAGGGGAGGGAAATGCTTGAATCCGGAAAGTATCAGAGCCATTGTGGAAAAGACGGTTGCCCAAGTTCCGGGGGGTTATCTCATCGTTCGGGCGCAATCGCTCAGAGAAAGGTCAGTTAGATTTAACAATGGCAGTTTGCAGAACCTATCCATCGCCGATGAGAGCGGGATTGGCGTTCAGGCATTTACGCGAAAAGGGGCCTGCGGTTTTGCTTCGGTCAATTTTATTGATGACCACCATGCGGAGAGAACCGCGTGGGATGCGTTTAGATTAGCTGAAGTCAATGAGAAATCGGGCTGCGATCTGAACACAGCCATATTTGACGCTGTAAAAGTAAGAGACGCTGTCGCCAATTCGGCTGAGCATCCCTTTGATTCCTTTACACCGGAAGACCTTCAAATGATGACCGCATCGATTCATAATAACCTTATGGCTCAGAGACCGGAGCAGGGAACACTATCATGGCAGACAAGCTTCCGCTTGATCGAGGAATTTTGGTGTATCGGTCGCACAGACGGAACGTTGGTTTCCTTTTTTGTTCCCCGGGCGGTACTATCGCATCATGGTACGGTAAAAGAAGGAGATAAAGCCCAGAGTTTTGCGGTGAATAGGAGCGGTGTGGATGCCGGCGTTCTTCTGGCGGAGAAAACCGACAGCGCTCTGTACCATAAAGCCGTGGATAAAGCCAACTTTATCTATCGGGTAGCGTTATCTTCCGCCATACCGTTCGGCAGTTATCCATTAGTCATTGATCACGCGCTGGCGAAGGGATTAGCCCACGAAGCGTTTGGACATGCTGTCGAATCGGACTTGGTGGAGGAGTCTGTCTTAAGCAGCGACGGCAAACTAAAGATAGGGCTGCCAATTTCTAATCCCGCTGTTGGCATTATTGATGGTCCTCTCCCCGAGGATTGGGCGTATCAGCCTTATTCTGCCAACGGGATACGGCGCGAGACAGTTGAAATAGTCAAAAAAGGCATCCTGGCCCAAGGCCTTGGCGATATTTTCTCTGCTCAAAAAGCGGGTATTCCAGTTACCGGAGCTGGCCGCTCCGAATACTATGGTTCTGTTTCTTTGCCCAGAATGACAAATATTCGACTGATGGTATCAAATAAAATGCCTTTGCCTCCCAGTACCCATCTTCCAGAAGAAATACGCAACCTGCGCCAGACACTCATGGATAATAACACGCTGGCCAAGGACCACCATTATTTGCTTCTGGGGTATCGGGGCGGCCAGGTCAATATTAAAACCGGCGATTTTGTTTTCCAATGCGACGGAGCTGTTAATTTGGCCGACCCGGATCTCGGTGTTTATAACCCGGGGATATTCAGCGGGAAGATATTATCCGTTCTGGAATCGGTTCGATCCGCCATCGGGGATGAACACTATCATGCTATCGGTACTTGCGGCAAATCCGGGCAAGGGGTTCCTTCCAGCGGAGGCGGAAATGGCTATATCCTGCTGGATAGTCATCCTAATGTCAAGCTTGGGGGTAAAGATGATGGAAAATAAGTCTGATGAAACACTGATGGATCAGATTACGGATATGCTGAAAAAAGCGCAGACTGGAAAATCCGCGATCCCCACACGCCTCAAAGATTGGCGTGTCTATCTTATGCGGACGGAGATGATTTCGCTGGGGATCAAAAATAACGCTGCCGGCAGCGTGTACTCTCCCCCGGCGGCTAAATTAATGGAAAAGGCAGAGCTGTTTCTGGTCTGGGAAGACGAAAAGTGCAGCAAAGCTGTTGTGCAAAATCCCCCGCCGGGCAGGGCGGATCATTGGGCGGATCATTGGGCGGCCGAATTAGTCAATTGGCGGGCGGCAGCATTTTCTGATCCGTATCGAGCGCCGATCCCTGCACCGCAAGCACTGCCGGAAGTCAAAGTGATTGATGCGGCTGTCGAGGAAGTTACAATATCGAATAGAGAGACTTTATTTGAATATCAGCGTAAAATCTTAGACGAGCGCCCGCGACAAGCAATGAGCAACGGCCATATCATGGCCATGCTGGGAAATCATCGAATTTGGACATCAACCGGACTTAATGCAGCGTATCACGATAGCCGCTTTGCCGTATCCTGGTCTTTCGACAGTATTGTTGGGGAAAGCTTTGCTCGAAGACGGCTCATCAGCGGTGCGGAATGGCGATCCCTATGGGATAACTCGGTCATCACGTATAATCAGCTCCAAACAGATGGCTGTCCCGTCTCCCGGAATACAATCATCATACTGACTCCTTCTGTCGTCTTCCAGATGATTGAACAATATGTCCTGCCAAATTTTCGGGGGGAAAACGTTTTAGAAGGCCAAAGTCGGTTTGCTGTAAACGATTTCGTCACGGAAGCAGTCATTGGGGATACGGGACTGACGCTGGACATTGATCCGCTTCAACCGGACAAATGGGCCAGTTATAGGATGACCGGCGAAGGAATTCCGGCGATGCGCACGACGCTGTTAAGCGCAGGAAAAATAAAATCTCCGTATCTGAATCTCAAAGATGCCGGGCGATGGAATGCAGCGCCAACAGCCATTCCTCAAGGTGCAGCCGGAATTCGGATCGGTCATAGCAGAGAGGAAAAATGGGAAGAACTGATTGGGACTATCGACGACGGTATCATCATCTTGTCAGTGCTGGGATTGCATACTCAAAATCCGGTAACCGGAACATTTTCTTTATCAGCTCCTCATGCCCTGCGGATTATGAATGGAACAGTTACCGGCAGGACGGATGTTCGTATAACCGGTAACTTTTGGGATATTCTTAAGGACAGTAATACGCAATATGCCACAGAGGAATATCACGATCATCCCTATGTACTCTATGCCGGACGCCCTGAAAACCAATAATAGAGAAACATAGGCCATCGATTTATGAAATGATATAAAAGAGGGTAACCGTATGCTTGATTTACATGTACATTTGCTTGGACATCGCGACCGCGAAGCAAACAGAGATAACATCCGGAGTTTCTTAGGCGAAGCTTTACGCAAAAAGCTAACACGGATTGGATTTGCTGATCATGATTATTATTGGCATGAACTGAATTTTGACCTTATTCGGGAAACCGCATTGGAATATCCTGAATTAGAAGTACGGGTCGGACTGGAAGTTGACTACCGGGAAGAAAATGAGGAGTCCATTCGCAGGATGATTGACCAGTATGATTTTGATTATATTATCGGGTCTGTTCATGAAATCAAGGGCTGGCTTTTTGATTACCCGGAAGAAGAAGAAGAACACCGTCGTCGTAACCCGGATCAACTCTATACAGATTACTTTTCTCTCATCGAAAAAGCGGCACGCAGCGGCTTATTTGATATCATCGGACACATCGATCTGGTCAAGCTTTTTGGAATACGGCCGTATACCGATGTTCGGATTTTAGCCAAACCGGCCTTGGAAGTGATAAAGCAGAACGGACTGGTGGTGGAAGTCAATACCAACGGCAGATATAAAGCGGTCAATGAATTTTATCCGGATTTTAACCTGATAGAAACAATTAAGCAAATGGATATAGCCTTTACACTGGGCTCCGATGCCCACGAGTTCGGGAACGTTGGCCGTGATTTATTTGAAGCAGCGAAGCAGCTGGAATCGGCAGGAGTCAGAACACTCACGGGGTTCACCCGGCGGATACCGGATATACTTCCGATTAAATCCCAAATGGATGTTTAAATTCTATATTATTCGTCTATACTATGGAATAGTACATCGTAAAATCTAAACATGATTTTTCCCTTGTTCACAATAACACATAGGAGATGGATCCAATGATTGAAAAATGCCGAGCCTGTGGCCATGAACACGATGATATTTCCAAAGTATTATTTCGCCGTAACCATGTAAGCAACCGCATGCTGCCCTATTGTTCCTATTGTATGCGCCGGTTATATAAAGTGCCGTATAGGCCATAAATAGAGATTGATTAAATAATTTTCATTATCAAAACTTTGTCCAAAAATATACTTGCCTTTTTTTCTGCACTTTGATATAGTTGCTTGTGTAAAGAGAAAAGGGGGTTGGGATTATGGCATACGTTATTACAGACGATTGCACCAGCTGCAGCAGCTGCGTTGATGAATGTGCAGTAGGCGCTATCAGCGAAGGCGATGGAAAATATGTCATTGATGCCGATACATGCGCAGAATGCGGCGCTTGCGTAGATGCTTGTCCATCCGGCGCGATTATCGAAGAGTAATTAAATAGTGTCAAAACATAAGAAAGAGTACCTTGTGATGTACTCTTTCTTTTTGTTATGGACAAATATTGTATTCCAACGCATTGACGCTAACCAGAGCGCATTATATAATTAAAATAATTCTAAGTAATAATTGTTAATTTAATTTTTGATTATGCAATAGTCCTCTTATTTTAGAAAGGAAAGGAACTGAGCGTTGTGAATGCTGTTGAGATTCTGAAAGGGTTAAAAGACAAAGGAATACGCTTTACTCCCCAAAGACAGGCTATATTGGAATATTTGCTGGCAACAGATACGCATCCGACCGCAGAGGAAATATATAAACAGGTCAAGCTCAGATTTCCCGGTGTCAGTCTCGGAACGATCTACAACACCTTAAATATGTTGAAGGACCATGGGTATCTTCTGGAACTCCCGTGCGGGGATATGTCCAGTCGTTTTGACGGCAACCCGAATAACCATTATCATGTGATGTGTACCAGCTGTGGTAAGGTTGTTGATTTTCACAGTAACCTGATCGATATGGATAAAATGGTTACGGATAATACCGGCTTTGATATTCATACCCATAACCTGGTATTTTACGGCACGTGCCCTGCATGTCAAAAGGAAAATCTAAGATTGAACTAAACCTGAGGTATTCAATCGCGAGATAATGTGAACATAAGCCTGAGAGTGAACACATTGAGATCGGTTGGACTAATTAAAATAACCGGAATATATTTCCGGTTATCTTATTTTGGAAGGTTTTTTCTATTTCGTTCTCGAAATAAGATAATGATTGGCAGACCCCCCGCTCAGTACCATGTAACACCTAAAATTGTAATATAATGAGGAGCAGATTAATACTGATTTTGAGGAGTTCTATGTTCAAAAGAATAACGGGCATTTTTATTGCACTTTTAATATTATCAATTCTCATCTTAACTCTGTATTGGGACAGTGTTCCAGGAACAGCACTATTTAGTGATACCCCGGTCACGACTCCCTACAGGATGGCTCAAGACTTTAGCGGAAAATGGAACAGCTATTCGTCACTAAGAGAAGCATGGAACAGCGAGAACCGGGCCCAGGAGGCACATTTGCACTTTTTACCGGCGAGTAAAACGGATAATGTCATTATTCCCTCGAATAGCGGCATAGAGGTTATCGCGAAAAAGTTCTCAGTGACAGGGAAGTGGAGCTATAAGACGGCCCAACTTGTGGTTGAAGGGGTTTATGGCAATGCCGACATTTACTTGAATGGTATGGACGACGTCCATTTTATCGGCAAGATAGAAGGGAATGGCGGCGTTTATACTCTGAATTTTTCTCCTTCGCGTTTTGACTTTAGCAATACCAATATTCTTCTGATCAAGGTTTCCAAAAGCAGTATGGATTACAGCAAGGCTTTCGGTTGGCTGTGGCCGGAGAAAGGAAAAATAACCGGAAAGGTTCACTTGCAGGCAGTCTGTGAAACAACCATCGATGTGTCGCAAATCGCCATTAACTATGATCCAATGAAAAAACAAATGGCAGCCACGGTTACGATCGGTCACCATGATTTACTCGAACAAGGTCCGTGGGCTCTGCGAGGGGAACTTTTTTCAAAAGGACAAAAGATTGCGGCATGTACCTTGCCGTTAAATACGAACGGAAAGGAAGAACAAACAGCAAAACTCCTGTTTACAGTTCTGAATGGGCATTATTGGACGGCCAAGGATCCTTTCCTCTATGAAATCAATCTGGAATTGACGAATAACCGAGGCGAATTTGATTCCGTTCAACTTCCGATTGGGATGAGAGACTCAAAAGATATACAGGTAGATGGGGAAATCATCTCACAAGTACAAGCATATCAAATAAGTCACGAACGGAAAATCGATGCGTATTTGCAGTCGTTAAAAAATAGTGGAAAAAACACCGTTTATTTCATGGGCTTTTTCCCAAATGAGAGCTGGCTCTATGCCGCAGATAAACTTGGCGTCAATGTCTGGCTGGAACTTCCAGCTAATATGGCAGCGGGAACAAAACTGCCTCAGCCAGCTCAGTTTAAAGAACTGATCGCCCTGGCGGCGAAGCATCCTTCCGTATTCGCTTGGACAACGGCAAAGGGTCTGGAGGATTCGCTTGAAACCACGGGTTATTTGCAGAAGATAGCGGGTACTCTGGCCGGTTTCTCAACCTATCATTTGGTCCTTATCAACAGCCCGGACATTACCACTGAAGTCACCCCGATTGTTTTGACGCCTGATGGTTTATCCGGCGACTGGGGATCATTAAACTACTTAGCGGATAACGGTGCATCAAATGGCACCAACAAAGGAAACGCCAATGTGAGAGCAGAGCGCGTGGCGGTTATCCTATGGCTCGTATGGCTGATCTTTGTCAGTATTCAGAACTTCCTGTCATTTCGCTGGAAATATAGAGAACTCGCCAATGATATTCCTAAAATGTCGGTACGAAAAGCATTCTTTTGGTGCGCGATGGCGTTAGTCAGTCGTATGGCCACCCTGGCAATTTTCGTGACGCTTTTGATCCAGCGCTTACCCGTAAGCATTCCCCCGTGGGTGCCGTATGATCTGTCAATGCTCACAATGATCCAAGCGATACCTTCGGTTGCTGTCGCTTTCTTCCTCACATTTTTGCTTGTTTGTCTGCGGCTTTTACAGACCGGAGTAGCCGCGCCGGCGTTTCCTGATAATCCGGACGCCTTAGGTCTTGCCTGTTGGATAGAACGAAAATATGGTTGGAATTTACTGTTCGGTATCGCCATCATCCTGATGGTTTATGGGTTGCCGTTTTATATCCCAATCGCCGTTTATCTTGTCCTATCTCTGATTTTTCTGCCGGCGAGGATACGCAGTGCCTGGATAACGGGTGGAAGCTATTTCCCGCTGCTCGTCGTGCCGGGTACGATCTTGCTTGCGCTCCTGATACTCTGCGCCTGGCATTATCCCGATTTTGTGTATCTGTATAAGGTGATTCTGCCGAATATCGCGCTGCCGTTTCATTGATAGAATAAGGAAAATATAGAAAAACAGATGCTTTTTTTGAATTGAAGCATCTGTTTTTTTCTATGGGGCTTATGAATTTCTATTATTAAAGAATTTAATGCGTTCGATTAAGAAATTCGATCCATATTTCATTTTTATGTGTTCAATTGAGAATTGGAATTTTACATGGTGTTGAAGGTGTTTTACAATAGGAAAAAATGACTCGAGTTCTATATTTTTGATTTTTTTTCATTCTTAAGATTATTGATTGAGGAGTAGGATTATGAACATACAAATAAAAAACAATACAGTGTCCTGTTCATTTGGGAATAACGCGAATTATATTTTAGGGATTCTATTTACATTAATGATATCCATGCTGGGCACGTTTTTAGCCAATCTTCCTGTTATCGGAAAAATCGGACCAATGATTATTTCGATTATTATTGCAGTAGTGTATCGGAATGTGATTGGATATCCGGAGCTAATACGCAAAGGAATCACGTTCACCAGCCAGCACATACTGCGTTTCGCCATCATTTTGTATGGTTTTAAACTCAATATGGATGTCATTATTCACCAAGGGGCAGGATTGTTATTGCGTGGAAGCTTGACGATCGTAATTGCAATTATGGTCACGATGATAATCTCATATTTACTGCATGGCGAGAAGCAGCTCTCATTGTTACTGGGCATTGGTACCGGTATATGTGGGGCGGCGGCTATAGCCGCTGCTGCTCCTATTCTGGATGCAGATCAGAAAGATACCGCGATCAGTGTCGGAATCATCGCACTTATCGGGACCATTTTCACCATCTTGTATTCGATTATTATGCCGTATTTACCGTTAAGCCTGGAGCAATATGCTATTTGGAGTGGTCTGAGCCTGCATGAAATTGCCCATGTAGCCGCGGCGGCTTCGCCTGCCGGAAATAGTGCCTTAGCTGTAGGATTACTCGCGAAACTTTGCAGAGTCTTTTTACTGATCCCTTTTTGCTTTGGCTTATCCTTATTCATAAGGATTAAGGGAAATAAGAATAAAACCAAAGTTCCAATGCCATGGTTTCTATTAGGGTTTATTGCAACAAGTTTAATTGGCACCTATCTGCCTATTCCCCAAAACGTGCTTCAGAACGTTTCAGTAATAGCCACTTATCTGCTTGCAGCGGCTATGGTTGGATTAGGATTAAACGTCCAGTTTTCAAGCCTAAATACAAGGATTTTTAAATCTCTCCTGTCAATGACGATAGCGTCAATTCTTGTATCGGGTATCTCATTTCTTATAACCTATATTTGTTAATAGCCTCAGTGGTAACATCACTAGCATTTGTAAACAATTTGAGCTGTATGCGATTAAACCTAAACGTTGTTTTCTTCACGGCATGTGGAAACTTGTTGTTATATCATATGATCAAAAAATTTTTTATATCTAAGTGCTAATAATGGGTCTTTAAAATATTTAAGAAATCATTATAAGCAGGAGATGCTCCCTTTTTTTTGTTTGTAATAATACCGACATAATATTTAATATCATCACTTATCGGAATACAACTAATATCATCCGGGAAGTGTTGAGGATTCTTTTTATAATTGTATTCCGAAGTTAAATTAACCATTAGTCCTTGGGCCGAAGTCTTAGTATTCGTGAAAAAATTGTCCGATTCGAGAGTTATTTGGGGTTCCCCATAAAGGTCTGAATACGTTTCCAAGTAATTTATTAGACTTTTTAAACGATTATTTACGACAAGTTGACACTGAAGCAATTCTTTTATCGATATCGATTTCTTTGAACCAAGCGGTGATTTTTTTCCTGCCACAACCATGACATTTGTCAGAAATAATTTTTCCAACACAAGATTCTTTTTCTTCAATATTTCTTTAATATTCTTGATATTATTATTGATGAAAGACACCAAACCAATGTCGGCATATTCTTCAGATAATTGCTCGATAATTTCAAGCGAATCCATTTCTTTTAGACACAGCTTTACATCAGGATTGGTACTCTTAAATTCTGAAACTGTTCTTGGAATGATATAGGGGAAAAAGAGAGGTGCTGCATAAATATTTACAGTACATAAACGTTTTTCTAATGATGACTTCTTGACTGCGGATGTTTCTTTTCTTAAATCTTTCAGCTCATCAAGGAACCTCGTAGCCCAATGTACGTACTTTTCTCCAGCTTCTGTAAGCTCGACCCCACTATAGGTGCGCTTCAATAAAGCAACATCCAGCTCTTTTTCCAATAAGGAAATCGCGCTGCTTAGACCCTGATGGGATACATACAGGCGTTTACTGGCATGTGATATGGACTTTGTTTTTGCAATTTCTATGAGATATTCCAAATGCTCAGTTCGCATTATAATCCTCCTAAAGATAAGAGTGTCCCCATAGAATCACCGATTAAACGCTATGAAGTAATAAAAATTAATGCGAATAATTTTATTATTCCATAAAAACAAGTATATATTAATTCCCCCTTTTCCGTAACTCATTTGAACAAAAGTTCTAAAATATTTGAATTAACATTTAAGGACACATTGATTCGTCCATTTTCCCGATGGACATTAACAGGGTAATCCAAAAAGCTGGAAAGTGATTCACGATTAAAGATATCTGTTGTAAGGCCTTTATTAAAGACGATACCGTTTTTTAACAGCAGACAGCGCTCAAAAATATTCATTATCTCCTCTGGGTAGTGGGTAATCAATATAATCGTCATATCGGTTCCCAAGGCCAGATTACGTATAGTGCTGAATAGATATTCACGGTTGAAAACATCCAAGCCGGTACCCGGCTCATCCAGGATAAGAATTTGAGGATTAGCTATCAAAGACCTTGCCAATAGGACAATTTGTTGTTCCCCTTTTGATAGAAAATCATAAGGATGATTGATTTTATGGGGTAATCTTAATTCCTTCAAAAGAGTCTTGGCTCTTTTGATGTCTTGAGTTGTAATATCGTAATCCAATCCCATAGTACCGAAAAGACCGCTCAAAATAATTTCCAGGGCAGATTCTTTGGAATAAACCTTATCAAAAAAGGAACAGCTGACCCAGCCAATTTTTCTGCGTAATAACAGGATGCTGTCGTCCCTATAGGGTTGGCCAAACACTTTTAAGTCACCATGAGTAGGAAAAGCGTACCCGGCAATGATACTGAGCAGCGTGGTTTTTCCGCTGCCGTTCAGACCGAATACAACCCAATGCTCGCCTTTGTTGACAGTCCAATTAATATTTTTTAAGATGTAATGATTCCCGGCTTTATAACCTAATTGAGCCGCTTCAAATATTGGTTGTCTCACGGTTTGCCCTCGCTGCTGTCTGGGATATCCTGCATTGTATACGGAGATAGAGAAATCTTCATACCGTTTTTATCTAAAATACCCCAATTCTTGCATCCCCAACTGAGGATCTCGCACACTTTGGAAATATTGAGCTTATAGGTTCTATCATTTTCCTCTAAATCATGAAAATAATTAAAATCTAATTCATCTACAAAAGTTTTGGCTGCTTCATAGATTTCCGGCTCAGTGCCAAATTCAATTTTTTCACAACTGGGACAAAATAATTCGGCTCCCGCGCCGCCATACTTGTTGAAAATAATTACACGTATTTCTAATGGGCCTCCGCAATGTTTGCAGCAGCACCTTTTTTCACGTTCTTTCATGTCCTCTGATCGCATTTTAGATAAATACCTCAATATTTATTTTCTGCCTTGCTTTACGCCTAATTTATCGCTTATCTATAATACAAAGTAAAGTATAGTTTTTGTTATCATTCATTAAAATTACTTTTCTTAATAATTGTCATAAAAAAACAATAGAGATATGTATATCGTCTTTAGGTAAAATGCAAACCAGCTAAGTTTGGGTGGAATAATAAACATGGGTCTTCGACTTAGCCGATTTGCATAATCAATTAACACTTATTCAATAGGTTTATAAAAATCGATCATCGAATTTTTCTGATATCAATTTACATCGTTTATATCTTCCAATGTTCTCTGGCTTGTTTTTTCTCCAAAAATCAAAACGCTTATGGCTGGGATGATCAATACCAAAGCAGCTAACCAATGAGCCCCGCGCCAGCCGTATGCCGCGAGTACAGGCGGTACGATCAGCACGGCATTAGCGGATACGATTCTGGCGACGCCAAATACGATACCGACAGAATTACTGCGGACATGCGTCGGATAAGATTCTGCTAAATAAGTATACAGCATGGACATTGAGCCGCCACCAAAAGCGCTTCGAAGCAGCATCAAGAATCCGACAATAGAGGCAATAGGAAAATATCCGATAATTAGAAACAATCCTGCGCTGATAAATGAAAATACACAGATTGGAATTTTACGGCCACCCTTATCGGAGAAAAAGGAAGCAGTCAGATCGCCAAGCGGCACCCCCCAATTGGCGATTGTCATAATTAATAAAACGCTTGTTATCGATAAGCCTACGTTTTCTTGGAGCATAGCAGGATAGAAGCTGCCTAATAAAAATCCCCCTAAAGTGATACTAATAGCCATTAATAATAATAGAAGAGTCCGTTTAATATATGACTTGCTTAACATCACTTTTATGGCTTCAAGGGTACTGCTTCTTTGCTCTTTGCGATTAGCTCCTTCACTGAGATCGACTTTTTTTCCGGTTATCTGTTCAACAAGTCTTTCCGCCTCGGTGATACGGCCTTTAGATACCAGCCAGCGGGGAGACTCTTTAAACCAAAATAAACCCAGAAATACAAATATAATGGTCCCGCCCCCTAATATAAAAACAAAACGCCAGGTTTCCGGCCCCAAAGGAATAACCCACTTGGCAAACATCGTACCAAGCGGGGCTCCGATAGTACCGCAGGCTATCGTCAGCGCCTGATAGCGTCCCCTGTTTTCAGAGGGCAGCATCTCGGCAATATAGACCATGGCGATAACGACCGTACCGACGACACCAAATCCGGTAACAAAACGGGATACAATCAAATGCGGTAAGTTTGTAGCAAAACTGTTAAAGATTGAAGCCAGGGAAAAGGTCGCAACAGAGATGAGCAGTCCTTTTTTTCGTCCAATTTTATCGGCAAGCCAGCCCCCAAAGATCGCTCCAAAAAACATACCCCATAAATTTGCAGAATTGACTTGAGCGATTTGGCTCATAGTTAAGTGCCAGGATTTCATTAAAACAGGCGCTACATTTGTGAATGTAACTAAATCCATTTGATCAAAAACATAGCATATGGCCGCTAACCACAGAAATTTTCGTTGAATGGATCCAATTTTTGAACCGTCAAAATAAATGGGAACACCTTGAATAGGATGTGACATGTTCATTTGCCTCCATGTACGACAACATTGTGCTAATCAATGGAACTAGGTTTAAGAAGACAAGGGCTGCAAGAGGGTGATAATCAATTTGATTGTCTTCTGCAGCCCTTCTTATAATTCGTATTTTCAAAATTCTTGCTGGGTATAATATGGCAGATGAGATAGCAAATTTGACGGTTTTTGTGTAATGATTAGCAATTACTTCCCTTTGGTAGGTTTTCGCGTGTATTGTTCTTCCTGGAATCCCTCCAAAGCCTGCCAGATGATGCCTCCTTCTGTGTTGCTGGGGACTTGAGTATCCGTTAAATGACAGATGGTAGGAACAACGTCGGTTACACGAGCGACTCGCCGGAATAATTCTCCTTTCTTAAGACCTGCTCCGATCATCATTAACAAATTGTCAAGTGAGTAACCTTCATGTGCCACCGTCGTCGGACAATTCCCGTGCGTTTCACAATAAGTCGGCATCAGTTCGACGATAATATCGCCACAGTGCGGGCCTCCAAGGCCGATACTTTCCATTTCGTTCCGAGTCATGCAAAAAGCAACAACCCGTTTGCCGGTTTCCGGATGACGATAACTGTACAAATCCGAGATAAGCTGTTCGACGACAGCATTGTACTCTTCAGACTCAACAATTCCCTGCGGATCGCGTCCTTTCAGGTTGACATAGACATGGCCAAGTCTCGCGCAGATTGCTTTCGTTCTGGACCAATCAATTTTCGGTTTCTTAGTATACCGTGTTTCTTCATGGAGAACAGTATATCCCAAGTCTTCCATTACTTTAACGGCGATACCGGAAAGATGACCAAATCCGGGGTTTTTATCACCAGGCGAATTCGGAATGGCGGCATGGTCGGAGGTAATGATGATACTGGTATCGCCATCCAAATATTCGAGCATTGCCCCAACATACTTATCGTTGATTTCGTACATTTTATAAAGCAGTTCCTGGTAAAAATCCGATCGCTTATCCCAACCCGGAAGGGTATGATTAATATACCAGTGATTGAAAATATCGATCCCGTGGAGATGGACATAAAATAACTGCCAATCCGGATATTCGTTAAATAACCACTTGGTCGCATCAATATGCCAGTCAAAGAGATTGGCCCAAGCTTCAAATTCAATGATCCCGGCATCCTCACGGACATCGCCCAGTTTGGCATGGGGCATCATGGGGCCGACTTCCTCAAGGAGCTTTTTCCCCATTGCGCGTGGATAGAAATAATCTAAGTTTTCAATATCCATGGCATTGGTCATCAGCATTTGAGCAAAGTTGCCATCTGCGGCTAGTTCGATCAAACGAATACGGTAGGCAACTTTGACAGGTTTATCATCGATCGTAAAGGTGTCAAAAATATTTTCGGTCCACTCACCAACTTTGGTCTGCCCAATCGGTGCAGTATCTTTCCGGTTAGCGTAAATTGTAAGCGTATCATAGGTTTTTCCATCACTGGCCGTTATGACGAAGTAACGGCGGACGGTGCTCTTGGCGAGAGGAACGATGGCAACTTTTGCTCCCTCAGGCAGCTCAAAACTCCACTTTTCAGGGGCTTTCAAAGCGGCGGTAATTCTGTCAACCTCATCAATTCCTGCCCCCTCGTCATCGGCTTCCGGTGTATATACCTTAAAAGGAAATTCAATCAGCGGAGTATCTTCGTAAGGATCAGCCTCACTTTGTTCCTTAGCCGCTTTAGCAGCCTGCTGATCGTCGTTTCCCATCATTTCTTCCAGCATATCCGTGCTGATAATACAATCGCTCGCGTTATCCTTAACTCCATGAGCAGAAACTTCTGTCGGGAAATTCCCTTCTCTTAATGTGATAAATTGCGGCGAATCAATCTGACAACGGATAAAGGGAATAACTCCCGTACCGTCGACATAGACAGCGTATGGATCATCCTTGATACGAGGCGGCCAAGCTTCACAGTAGTTCAGCATAATACTGCGTTTGCCTTCACGACTGAATGCTTCCCAGATCAACTCCGATTCAACTCTGCGGGAATCCCAGTTTAATTGCGCTAAATCCAATTCATCTCCCAAGGTTTGATTAAAAAAGCAGGTTACGCCATGCGTTCTGGGCCAGTTTCCGGTAGCAATCGAAGCCCAGTTAGGCGGTGTTACGGAAGGATAGGCGCCTACCATGGAAAGGTTTTTATTGGCGACGCCTTCCTCCAAAACTTTTTTTAGGTTTGGCAATCTTCCTTCGGCTATCATTTTTTTAACAACCAAAGGGTCGGCTCCGTCGAGACCAAGCATCATTGCTCTTTTCAATCCCATCTTGTACCTCCATATAAAAAATAATTCATTATCCTAAGCACTTTATTCATCAGGGAATATCCTAACCTTTAGATATTAAGAACGTTGTGAAATATATCACTTCCATAAAATTATTTATCTAAAGCGTTGAATCCTAAAATTATTTAAGTGCTTATTTGGGGTAAACATTATTGAAAATGTACTTATGCGAATTATATACTTCAGCTAAAGTTATCGTCTAGAAACAAGACATTGCAACAAAAGCCGTAAGTTATCATAATTTGTTGCAGCTAATTTAATACCAATTAAAAATGAATATTAATCAAAAAAGCAATACTGCTTTTGGCGGTACGGCTTTTCTATGACTGATTATTCTTTTTTGTTAATTCTCAGGAATATATATAAATTGCTACCTATTTGAATGGGTTTTCTTTTGATCAAGCGCTTGAACTGGCTGTGGACTAACGAAAAGCTAGGCTTAACTTAAGCCGATTTCAGCAAAAAAGGCAAGTTTTCATATCATCTAAGACGTCCAAAAATGCTTGTGAGCATACGGATAATGAATTGTTTTTGTTAACTACCAAACAATTCAACAAACTGATATCATCACATAGCGGTAAAGTAATAATATTATCCGATACTTTTTTTTGAGTATAATTTAACCAATTATAGTGTGACATCAAACCAATCGTTGATCCTTCTTCAATAATTCCTAGATTGATTAGATCATTTTCTGATTCTATCGCTATATCTGGAGTACCATATAAGTAGGCATTATTCTCTAAAAATGTTATAACGTCTTTCATGCTATAATAAACGGCCAGTGGATATCGGAGTGTTTCTTTAAGTGTCACTGATCGATTTGAAGCAAGTGGCGATAATTTAGATGTTAAAACACAAAGATTATCAGAAAATAGTTTTTGTATTTCAATTAGATTGTTCTTAGCATTTGACTTAATTTTTTTATATTCTTTGTTGACGATGGTAATTAAACCAATGTCTGCTTTACCCTCTTTAACAGCCGTTAAAATGCCTTGGGAATCGGTTTGTTTAATATTGATCCTAACAAGCGGGTATTTTTTTTTATATTCACTAATAACTTTTGGCAATATACAAACGCCCAATAAAGGTGCAGTATAAATACATAATGCGCCTGTTAACAATTGCCCATCTAAGTTTAATGATGCATTCTCTTCGGTCTTTAGCGCTTCTAACCTTTCCAGAAAACTGCTTGTGCAATCCGCATATTTCTGACCGATTTCAGTCAATTCAACGCCTTTATTGGTACGAACAAGAAGGGTTTTCCCTAATTCTTTTTCCATCATAGAAATGGCATTGCTCATACCTTGATGAGAAATATAAAGCTGTTTTGCTGCCAGAGAAATTGACTTAGTTTTGGAAATCGCCACAAGATACCCAAGTTGTTCAATCCTCATTAAATAAAACTTCCTTTACATAAAATCTTATACTGACGCTCAAGCTTCATTCTAAGGAGTGTGGCACATAAAGGGGGTGTATGAAATCGGATAATAAATCTTATTGACACCCTTATATCGATTATTATAAGTGATATTTTTGTTATTTAACATTCGAATTTTATATCATAACAATAAAATGTAACTATGAACAGTGGCAAAACCATCTTGCAGTATGGTCTTTTGGTGCATGGTTTCTTTTCTGGACGAGAAAATGCTGATTCTATAAAATTTACAGTAGTATTCAAATACGATAGTAATTTTATAGAAATTGGAGGAGAAGCCTATGAAAGAAGAAATGGATCGCAGGCAAATCAATGATAAGATTTTAATACTTGGCGTAGACGCTTTAGATCCAAGAGCCACTGAACACTATTTACAGGAAGGAAAACTGCCGAATTTTAAAAAATTTATGGATCGTGGCGCGGCAAGTAAAGATTTGACGATGTTGGGAGGCCACCCAACCGGAACCCCTCCGATGTGGACAACACTGGCAACCGGATGCTACGCCAATGTTCATGGTATTACGTGTTTTTGCTCTCCGAGTGAGAAGGGGCTGGATTATGTCGGGTATGGTTTGGATTCAAGAAAGTGCAAAGCAGAGTTGTTATGGAATGTATTTGCCGAAAACGGTATGAAGACACTGGTATTTAATTGGCCGGGAAGTTCTTGGCCTCCAACCAGTGACAGCCCTAATCTGCATGTCGTGGATGGTACACAACCAGGCGGCGTCAATCAGGGAATTGGTATCATTAATCATGATTTTTATATTGTCGCCAATAAGGATATTGAGGAAGTAACTTATCGCAGAAAAGGTGAAGTTCAAGGAATTGCTCCTTGTGAGATGAGCGATTTGGATATGGATAAGGATGAGAACGCGATAGGTCAGCCTGACAAAAAAACGGTCATGCTGAATAATGATGAAGGAACAGATGGTTTTGTAAAACTAGGTAAGTTTGACTACTCCATGAGTCCTATTAAAAAAGCAGGTAATTGGGTTGATGCGCCTGAGGATGCCTTGGAATTCACGTTATTGATATCTGAGGGATTAGTTCGGCGTGTGGGTTTAATCATAAAAAACGAAAACGGGGTCTATGATACAATCAAAATATATCGCAACAAGAAAGAAACTGAACCGATAGCCATTTTACCCAAAGACGTCATGGTTCACGACATCATTGACGATGCTTATCGCGGGAAAAAGAAACTAAACGGAATCCGAAGCATGCGGGTTTTAGAATTGGCCGACGACGGCAGCAGTTTGAAGATATATTGTTCAGCGATCGTTGATATTGACGAGGATAGAGTTTTTTCCCCAACCCGGTTATACAAGGATATCGTTGAGAATGTAGCGTACCCTGAGGATGCTCCGATGCTCTGCGCGCAAAATGCCGATGATTTGTTTAAGTGCATGCTGCCGATGTGGGACCGTTATTGCCACTGGCAATCCGATACCTTGCATTATCTGATTGAAAAAGAGAAGTATAATGTTATTTTTTCACACAACCACAATGTTGACGCGCAGATGCACGTGATCGCAAGGAATATGAAGAATCGCGATTATAGTAAATATTCAGCTGCGGATGCTCAAAAATGTATGGAAGAAATATACTTGCAAACAGATGAGTATATTGGTTCCTTCTTGCATTATTTGGATGAAGGGTGGACTATTTTTATCGTCAGCGATCATGCACTTATATGTGCCGAATATGAACGTCCCGAGGTCGGTGACGTTATGGGAGTCAATGTGGGCTTAATGCGTCAATTAGGATTTACGGAAGTCTTAAAGGATGAAAACGGAAATGATACCCATGACATTGATTGGTCTAAAACAAAAGCCGTCGCCAGCCGGGCAAACAACATTTATATTAATGTGAAAGGGAAATATGAGCACGGTATTGTGGAGCCTGAGGATCAATATCAGGTTGAAGAAGAGATAATGACGGCGTTGTATGGCGCAAAACATCCGATCAGCGGACAGCGAATTATTGCTTGCGCTTTAAGAAACAAGGATGCGGTTATATTTGGTATGGGCGGCTCCGAATGCGGTGATATCCTATATTGGACGGCAGAAGGCTATAATGACGATCATTTTGATGCTTTGTCAACGACATATGGGATTAACCATACCTCTCTGAGTCCGATATTCATGGCCGCTGGACCGGGAATAAAACAGGGCTATATGACCGATCGTATTATCCGGCAAATTGATGTTACACCGACAGTAGCGGTTATCGGGGGAGTTCGTATGCCGAATCACTGCGAAGGCGCGCCGGTCTATCAGATATTGGAAAAACAATATTAATATAGGGTGTACCGATTTTCTGGTTATACTTTAACGATAAACGAATAACGTTAACCCCTTTCAATTTTATAAGCTCCCCTTGTGAGACAGTTCATAATGAAACAGTCTATAACAAGGGGAACTTTTTACGTCCCGCAAAGAAGTTGTATGGAGCCCTGTTAGTATCCGGCATACTTGAGTGGGCTATCCCATTCAAAGGCCGGAATTTTTGATATCTGTATTGGAAGTTACTAGACGCAGCGGGAGGCGATGCTAGTGCATATTTTGTGCCAGAATTATTCCTGTGCTTGTATTTTGTGTCTATAAAAAATTGCATGTAATTACAAATGGT